>NZ_VOJB01000061.1:0-24415 GCF_007910085.1 Klebsiella sp. ME-303
GACCCCAGTTGGGGCAAACTTACTGGAACGCGCGTTCATAGCCCGATCACGATAGTGAAAGATGTTGTGCCTAATGACGAAGTTTCTGACCTCCGTGCAGCCCATGGATGCTGGCGCTGGCCGACGCACAATAAGCGCCTGAACCCGGCAAAAGAGAGTGCCAGCCTGCTGGCACTTTTAACCTTAAACTGGGTCGATAACCGTCACGCGGGCACCTTTAAATAGGGCGCAATGCTCGCTAATTTCTCCCGGGTTTCCGTCAGTTCGCGCTCCGGCGTAGATTGCTCGATGATACCCGCCCCCGCCTGTATCCAGCAGCGCTGGCTATCCTGAAACACGGAACGCAGTACTAACGCCGCATCGAAGCGCGTATCTTCCAGCAGCAGGATTGCGCCTGAATAGAGCTCCCGCGGCGTTTTTTCAATTTGCATGATCGCGTTGAGGGCCGCTTTTTTAGGGATACCTGACGCGGTAATTGACGGAAACAGCACGGTAAACGCATCCCAGGCATCCTTATCTTCCGCGAGCTGGCCGCTGACGCCAGACCCCAGATGCTGGACGCTGCCGCGCTGGCGAACCGACATCAAATCCTCGACCACCACGCTGCCGGGCTGGCAAACCGCCTCCAGTTCGGCAATGGCTTCTTTGACCGAGAGGATATGTTCAAGCACCTCTTTACCGTCGTGCAGCAGCTCCCTCTCATTTGCCTGATTATGCGCCATATCGCCCATGCGATCGCGGGTGCCCGCCAGCGGTTCAGTGACCACTTTCTTTCCCGTCACCGACATCACCAGTTCCGGACTAAAACCCAGCGCCTCGCGTCCTTGCTGGCGAAACATAAACGTACGGGTGGGCGTGTTGGCCTGTCGTCCATATAGCAGCGTAGCGGGCATATCAATACGCGCTGGCAGAGGAATCGCGCGTGAGACGATGACTTTAACGTAATCGCCGCGGCGGATCGCCGAAACGGCGCGCGCAACCTGCTGTTTATACGCTTCACCGTCCAGGGCGGTATCCACAACCATTGGCCCGCATGGTGTCGCCGTATCGACCTCTTTTACCCACTCGCACAGACGGCGGCATCCGTCGGCGGAGTCCGCGTAAACGGTAACATTTCCTTTCTCAAAAATAAGTTCTTCACGGGGAGCGGTTAACGTTAGCAGCGGCCACTCGCCGGCATCAAAGGCCATTCCCCGCGCATGAGCCGCAAAGTTGAACCCAACCTGGCCATATACCCGGCATCCTCTTACCCGCGGATGCGTCATAAAACGACGCGCGCAGTCGGTAATCGAATCTACCGCCCACTTTTGTTCTCCGGCATCATCAATGAATGTCGCCTGGGTGCAGTCGGCATTAATCTGCAGTTGCGCCTGGCATCCTCTACCTATGTACCAGCAAGGTTGGCGCTCATAGACATAGCACTCTTCATCTCCGAACTGACGTAAGACGCCAGAAATCATCGGCAGCCATTGCTCCTCTGGTAACGCCAGGTGTAAAAATTCACTGATTTTCATCCCTTACCTCTCTGTGTTATTCCCGGATCAATCAATTGAGCTTGTCATCAGTTCTTCTGCCGAACGCAGTCGGATAGAAACAATCCACGCCGCCAGCAACGTGAATACGCCGGCAAACAGGAAGCAGGCCGCATAGCCAAAGCGCTGCGCGACAACGCCGCCGACTACGCCGGCCAGAATGGCGATGGCGGCGTCAGTACATTGAAAGAGCGTAAAATCGACACCGGCCTGCAAAGGCGAAGAAAGCGCCATCAGCGTGGCGTAAAGACAGACCAACGCGCAGGCCAGCGAAACAGATTGAACAACGATCAACCCCTGGAGAATCGGCAGCAGTAGAGGACCCGGCGCTATCAGCAGCGTCATCACTACCGCCAGCAGCGCGATGCCCTGCACGCCATAAGCCGCAAACAGCGCTCTGCCGGGTGAGAGGTATTTCATCAGCAATCCACCCGCCAGCGTTCCGGCTATGCCCGCCGCAATATTCCCGCCGCTGAACAGCGCGCCGAGCGCTGACATGCTCAGACCATGATCCAACAGCAGCGGCGCCAGAAGAGGCAGCACAAACCGCATGCCGGAATTCAGCATCAATACCAGCATTAAGCCCAGCCGAGCCTGTCGCCTTCTAAGCGCATAACCCAGTGCCGGAACATGCGGAACAGATGCTGCGCGCGTTGGTTCGGCAATGCGCCACAGGGGTACGGATAAGACCAGGATCAGCGCCGCCATCATCAGCATGGCCGCAGGCCAGCCGACGGTCGCCGACAGCATCAGAAACACCCCACCGCCGCACATCATTCCCAGATAGCTGCCGCCGACCTGCACGCTGTTTCCCCAACCGTACCCTGCGCGGGTCAGCTGATCGACGCAAAAACCGTCGCTGGCGATATCAATAGTGGAGGCGACCGTACCTGCCACCATAAACAGCGCAAATAGCGCGACGACTAGCGTTTCGGGCAATCCGCCTTCTCGCCCTGTCCCGCCAATCGCGGCGGCAATCGCCAGGATCGCCGCGAGCGCAGCCTGCCCGCGCAGGATCAGCATGCGGGAACGGCGCTGCGGGCTGCCAGGAGGTAGCCGCCAGCGCTCGACCCACGGTGCCCAAATAAACTTCAGCGCCCAGGGCAGCATGAACAGGGTTGTCGCCCCGGCAAGCGCAAGCGATCCGCCAGCAGCGCGCACCAGCGCGGGCAAGGACTGCATCGAGAGCGCCGATACCAGACTCTGTGTCACATAGATGCCGGCAATGGCGAAAATCACCCGCCCGGTGGTTAACGTCAGCGGTTTCACATTCGACGGAACGTCACTCATGCGCCACCTCCTCTGACGTGGAACCCCCTTCGGCGCGCCAGACGCGGGCGGCCATTTGCGCGTGCCACAGCGCCTGGTAACGCCCATGAAGAGAGAGCAGCTGCGCATGGGTGCCCTGTTCAACCACTTTGCCCTCCTCCATCACCAGGATGTTTCCGGCCCCGACGATGGTAGACAGGCGATGGGCGATAATAATCACCGTCCGGTTGTGAACCAGGTTATCGATAGCTTTCTGTACCGCCAGCTCGCTATCGATATCCAGCGCGGCGGTCGGCTCATCAAGAATGACGATTGGCGCATCTTTCAATAAGGCCCTGGCAATGGAAATCCGCTGGCGCTCGCCGCCCGATAGCTGTCCGCCCATCTCGCCCATTGGCGTCAGCCAGCCTTGAGGAAGGCGGGTAATGAATTCAAGACACTGCGCCGCGCGGGCGGCCTCTTCCACTTCCTGCTGGGTCGCCTGCGGGCGCGCAATCAGGATATTCGCCAGCAATGTGTCATCAAACAGCCAGACATCCTGGAAAACGACGGAAATCAGGCTGTTGAGCTGCTCCGCCGTCAGGCGACGAATATCGACGCCGCCGATAGAAATCCGCCCTTGCTGCGGATCGGCATAGCGCATTAACAGTTTGCTGACCGTGGTTTTACCTGCGCCGGAAGCGCCCACCAGCGCGCTCATACTGGCCGCCGGAAAGGTCAAAGAGAGGTCATTGAGCGCGGGATCGCCGCTGTCGTCATAGCGGTAATGAATATTGTCAAAGCGGATATCGTAACATTCCGGCATCTCCCCGCGTTCGGCAACGGGAAGCGGCGCGATCGCCATAAATTGCTCAATACGCTGTAAGGCGCTGGCAATCAGTTCCACCACCGAGGTGTAGCTGATAAACATGGCCATCGGTTCAGCAAAACGCATAATCATCGCGGCGGCGGCAATCAGAAAGGCGAGGTTCAATGTGCCCGTGACCACCCAGATAATTCCGCATAACACCACCACCTGTAGTCCCAGCTCCACAACGCCGGCGATCAGCATCGTCGCGCCCGCGCTCTGGCGGTGAGTGCGGGTCTGTAAGTTTTCCAGAGCATTAAAATGATCCCGCAGCGCCCGGCTTTTATCGGCATCGCTACCGCAGGCACGCAATACCATCATCCCCTGCGCAAATTCAACAATATCCCCGCTCAGCCGCTGGTGCGCTTCGCCCAGGGTCTGCATTTGTCGACGCATCGCCGGGCGGCGCCAGTAATAAAACGGCGCCAGCAAGGGGAAGATCAGCAGCATCACCAGCCCCAGCCGCCAGTCGATCCACAATGTCGCCAGCGACGCCGTCAGCGGCGTGACGATGGTCAGCAGTAAAATATTGGCTATCGCAATCACATAATTTAGGTTTTCATCCACGGAGCCCAGCAACAAGGCGTTCGTTTCGCCCGCTCTGCCGCGCTGGAGCCTCTCCAGCGGCACGCGGCGTAATTGTTCGCCCAGGCGCAGGCGCAGCTCATGGGTGGCCTGCGCCAGATGCCCGCGGTATTCAAAGCCCAGCCCATACCAGCGGAGCGCCAGCGTCACCAACGCCGCAATGCTGAAGGCCAAAGCCCAGTGAAGAAGCCGCGATGCTTCATTCCGTAGCAGCGCATCAACGATCGGATAGAGACAGGCGAAGGCGATCCCCTGCATCAATGCCGCCAGCAGCAGAGCAACCAGACTGCGCCGCAGCGTTCCCGCCTGACTGCCCACGCTGGAGATAAGCTGGCGCCAGATCGCGCGCCAGGCCAGATTATCCGCCGGGTTAGTGTCTTTCATTTTGCACCGCCTCTTCCTGCGTTCTACCCGGCGCCCACTGCTGCGCCTGCTGATAGCGTTGCCATAGCCGTTGATACAGGCCACCCTGCGCCAACAGCTGCCCGTGGCTCCCGCTTTCCCGGAGCTGACCGTCGGAAAACAGCAATATCACATCGGCCTGAGTCACCATGGAGAGACGATGCGCGACCATGATGACCGTCCGGCCGCGCATGGCCGCCGCGAGGGCTTTGATAAGCGCCGCTTCACCTTCCGGATCGGCAAACGCCGTCGCTTCATCAAGCACCAGAATGGGACGATCCTGCAAAAGCGCCCGGGCGATGGTGATGCGCTGCCGCTGCCCGCCGGAGAGAAATACCCCTCGTTCCCCGACCCGCGTGCTGTAACCCTCCGGCAACGCGCTTATAAACTCATGCGCCTGCGCCACTCTGGCCGCCGCTATCACCGATTCCAGCGGCGTATCCGGCGCGCCCAGACGGATGTTATTGGCGATCGTGTCGGCAAAAAGAAAATTGTCCTGAAACACAAACGAGATTTGCTTCATCAGGGTCTCTATCCGCATATCGCGCAGATCCACGCCGCCAATACGAATATGGCCTTTGTCGGGATCGGCGTAACGCAGCAGCAGCCGCGCCACGGTGCTTTTCCCGGCGCCGCTTGGCCCTACCAGCGCCACAATTTGCCCGACAGGCACATGAAAGCTCACCTCCTGCAACGCGGCGCCACTCCGCGCTTGCGGATAATGAAAGCTTACCTGCTCAAAGGTGATACTCGCCTCTTCCGGCTGTCGATCGGCTCGCGGCCGCGAGAGTTCCGGCATCGCGAGAACCTGATAGATACGCTGAACGCTTAAACGCGTTTGCGCGACCAGGTTATTAAGCATCATCATCGGCATTACCGCTTCGGCCATTCCGCTGGCTATCAGTAAAACGGCTACCCAGGCGATAAAATCGAGACTGCCAGCGTGCAGCAGGCCGTATCCGCACCAGATAAGAACGAATATGGTCGGCAGCGGGTTCAGAATTGAGAATGAAAAGCGCGCTGAAAATCCGGCCTGTCGATACCAGCTTTTGAGCACATCGACCCACTCTTCGAGGGCATGTTGATAGCGCAAAAAGCTGGTACTGCCGCTATCAAAGGTCCTCACCACCGGCATGGCCTGTACGAACTCAATCACCGCGGCGCTGACCCGTTCACGCGCCTGATGATAACGCTGAGCCATGTTTTCCGAGCGCTGACGGGCGAGTACCAGCACCACCGAACCAAACGCCAGTACCCCCAGCGTCGCGATGGCCAGTCGCCAGTCCAGCCAGAATACGAGAACAACTGTCGCCAGCGGCATGATTATGGCGCGGGCATAGAGCGGCGTGCTGTCAGCAACAAAAATATGTAACGACTTCACATCATCCAGCATTACTTTCGCCACCGATCCGCTGCCCATTTGCTGTAACGCGCCCGGCGCAAGCTGTAGGGTCTTGCGGGCTAATCTGCTGCGCAGAATATTCTCCAGATGGAAAGCCGCATAATGAGAGGTATTGAACGCCTGCAGGCGCAGGATAAAGGTCGCTATCACGCAGCCGACTACGCCGCTCAGCGGCCAGACGGGGATGATGTAAGGCGCCCCGCGCAGATCGCGCAGGCACCATGCCAGAAAAAGCAGCGCCCCCAGGCTGGTGAAGGCCGCCAGCCCCGCCAGCGCCATAGCCAGGAGCACCTTCCGGCGAACCGGGGTAATCACCTGCCAAAGAGGAAATCGGGACAGCGATTCAGTATTGGATGAGTGAGATGACATGGGAGTGGCTGATTTTCCTGATGAATTTTTATGGATGCCAAAAACACTATTTCAAGGTGGCGTTCCGGGAATTAATGTGAATAATAACCATTATCAATTACTCATCTACCCCATTCGGTTCTATTTATACCCGCATTGGTCTAAGCCACAGGGAGATAACCCGGTCATGACGGAGTCACCACAAACGCAATCTGCAATCTCTGTTCACCAGCTAGTGGTTGGAAAACCCGCGAACGACGGCACTATTCCTGCCCAGTGTGAGCTGCTGCGCTGCTCGTTGCAGGAAGGTATGGATATTTTGCTCTGGCGGGGCCACTTTGCTCAGCCCGAGACGTTGCAGCTGCACGACGACCTGGGCAGGATTAACTTCTCTTGCATTCTGGAAGGCACATCGCGCTTTGCGATCCAGGGACTCAGCCGCCACACCGACTGGGAACTCGCGCGCGATCGTCATTACATTACCCATACGCCAGACTGCCGCGGCAGCGCCTCCTACTGCGGCCGGTTCGAGAGCATTACGCTCTCTTTCAGCCCTGAAGCCCTCGCGCTGTGGGTGCCGGATATTAGCTCGGTCATTAAAAATAAGATCGACTCCCACTGCTGTTGCCAGCAGCAGCGTTGTAATGCCGAAACTCACCTAACGGCTCAGGCCCTGCGGCACGCGCTGATGCGGATGCACGGCGGCTTCAGTCATGAACAAAAACCGTCGACGTTATGGCTACAGGGACAAAGTCTGGTGATGCTCAGCCTGGTGCTGGATGAACATCGCGAGGACGCCAGCTGTTCCTCCTGCCACTTCAATCCGATGGAACGCCAGAAACTGCTGCGGGCAAAGGATCTGCTGCTGGCCGATTTGACGCAGGCGCCGGGGGTCACCGAACTCGCCAGAGAGTCCGGTTTAAGCGTGCTTAAAATTAAGCGGGGATTTCGCGTTCTGTTCAACAACAGCGTCTATGGTCTTTTTCAGGCTGAACGCATGCAGGAGGCAAGAAGACGGCTGGCCAATGGCAATACTTCCGTTATGACGGTGGCGGCGGATCTAGGCTATGCCAACGCCAGCCATTTCTCCGCCGCATTTCAGAAGCAGTTTGGCGTCACCCCGTCGACCTTCAAACGTCTGATCTAACCAGGGCTTACCCCAGAAACTCCTCCGTTAACAAGGCCCGGATTCGCCATCCGGGCCTTGTTTTTTGCCGACCGTAAACCGAAACGGGCACAAATAAACCCGATTCGGGTAGCGCTCAATTGTTAATAATAATTATTCTCATATAAGCAATGCTTTTGGTATGACGTGCCATCAGGAGGAAGAATGATTTCTGGCGCCCCCTCTCAGGATCCGCTGTTATCGGACAACGGCGAAGCGGCCGATTATCAACAATTACGCGAACTGTTAATACAGGAACTGAATGTAGCGCCGCAGCAGTTACAGGAAGAGAGCAATCTGATCCAGGCGGGCCTGGACTCCATAAGATTAATGAGATGGTTACACTGGTTTCGTAAAAAGGGCTACCGCCTCACCCTTCGCGAGCTGTATGCCGCCCCCACGTTGGCAGCATGGCGCCAGCTGATGCGCAGCCGTTCGGGTGAAAAACCGGATGATGCAAGCTCCCCGGCGGAGGCGGCGTGGCCAGTCATGAGCGAGGGTACCCCCTTCCCGCTGACGCCGGTACAGCATGCCTATCTGACGGGCCGAATGCCCGGACAGACGCTGGGCGGCGTCGGTTGCCATCTGTATCAGGAGTTTGCCGGCCATTATCTGACGGCGCCAAAGCTGGAGCAGGCTATCACGATCTTACTGCAACGCCACCCGATGCTGCATATCGCCTTTCGCGCCGACGGGCAGCAGGTCTGGCTACCGCAGCCATACTGGAACGGCGTCACCGTTCATGATTTACGCCAGACCGACGAGGCAAGCCGCCAGGCCTATCTGGAAACATTGCGCCAGCGCCTGAGCCACCGTCTTTTACGCGTGGAAATGGGCGAAACCTTTGATTTCCAGTTGACGCTCTTGCCGGACAATTGCCACCGCCTCCATGTCAATATCGACCTGCTGATTATGGATGCTTCCAGCTTTACGCTGTTTTTCGATGAACTTAACGCCCTGCTGGCCGGAGAGTCGCTGCCGCCCGGCGACCCCCGCTATGATTTCCGCGCTTATCTGCTGCACCAGCAGAAGATCAATCAGCCGCTGCTCGACAAAGCGCGCGCGTACTGGCTGGCGAAAGCATCAATGCTGCCACCCGCGCCGGTTTTACCGCTAGCCTGCGAACCCGCCACGCTGCGTGAAGTCCGTAATACCCGACGCCGCATGATTGTCCCGACAACACGCTGGAACGCCTTTAGCCAACGGGCCGGTGAGAATGGCGTGACGCCGACAATGGCGCTGGCGACCTGTTTTGCTGCCGTTCTGGGGCGCTGGGGCGGCCTGACGCGGCTGCTGCTCAATATCACGTTATTTGACCGCCAGCCGCTGCACCCGGCGGTTGACGAAATGCTTGCCGACTTCACCAATATTCTTCTGCTGGATACCGCCTGCGATGGCGATACCGTCAGCAACCTGGCGCGTAAAAACCAGCTCACGTTTACTGAGGACTGGGAGCATCGCCACTGGTCCGGCGTCGAGCTCCTTCGTGAACTCAAACGCCAGCAAAGCCATCCCCACGGCGCCCCGGTGGTATTTACCAGCAATCTGGGGCGCTCCCTGTACAGCAGCCGCCCCGAGTCGCCGCTGGGCGAACCGGAATGGGGCATCTCGCAGACGCCGCAGGTCTGGATAGATCATCTGGCGTTCGAGCATCGGGGCGAGGTCTGGCTACAATGGGATAGCAATGACGCGTTGTTCCCTCCGGCGCTGGTCGAGACGTTGTTCAACGCCTACTGCCAGCTGATTAACCAACTCTGCGATGATGAAAGCGCCTGGAAGAAGCCGTTCGCGGACAGGATGCCCCAAAGCCAGCGGGAGATACGTCAACGGGTTAACGCAACCGACGCACCCGTTCCTCAGGGCTTGCTGCATGAAGGCATTTTCCGCATCGCCCTCCGGCAACCGCAGGCGCTGGCGGTAACGGACGCGCATTATCAGTGGAATTATCGTGAGCTGACCGAGAACGCACGCCGCTGCGCTGGCAGGTTAATCGCGTGCGGGGTTCAGCCCGGCGACAATGTCGCTATTACAATGTCGAAAGGCGCGGGGCAGCTGGTTGCGGTCCTCGCCGTTCTGCTGTCCGGGGCGGTGTACGTTCCGGTTTCGCTCGACCAGCCCGCCGCGCGGCGCGGGAAAATCTACGCTGACGCCAACGTCCGGCTGGTGCTCACCTGCCAGCACGACGCCAGCGCCTGGTCAGACGATATTCCCCACCTGACCTGGCAGCAGGCCATTGAGGCGGAGCCGCTAGCCGACCAGGCGGCGCACGCGCCGACGCAGCCGGCCTACATTATCTATACCTCCGGGTCGACCGGCACGCCGAAAGGCGTGGTCATTTCTCACCGTGCAGCGCTGAATACCTGCTGCGATATCAATAGCCGTTACCAGGTGGGTCCCGGAGACAGAGTGCTGGCCCTCTCCGCCCTGCATTTTGATTTATCGGTTTACGACATTTTTGGCGTTCTGAGCGCCGGCGGCTCGCTGGTTATCGTTATGGAAAATCAACGGCGCGATCCCCGCGCATGGTGCGAATTGATCCAGCGTCATCAGGTTACGCTCTGGAACAGCGTCCCGGCGCTGTTCGATATGCTGTTGACCTGGTGTGAAGGTTTCGCCGACGCCGCGCCGGAGAAACTGCGGGCGGTCATGCTTTCCGGCGACTGGATCGGCCTCGATCTCCCAGCCCGCTATCACGCCTTCCGCCCCCAGGGACAGTTTATCGCCATGGGCGGCGCCACCGAGGCGTCTATCTGGTCTAACGCCTGTGAAATTAACCGGGTCCCCGACCACTGGCGCGCCATCCCTTATGGCTTTCCGCTGGCCAACCAACGTTACCGGGTGGTGGATGAACTGGGCCGGGACTGCCCGGACTGGGTACCGGGCGAATTGTGGATTGGCGGTATCGGGGTCGCGGAAGGCTACTTTAACGATCCTGTACGCAGCGAGCAGCAGTTTGTAACGCAATCGAACGCGCGCTGGTATCGCACCGGCGATCTCGGGTGCTACTGGCCAGACGGTACGTTAGAGTTCCTCGGTCGTCGCGATAAGCAGGTCAAAGTCGGGGGATATCGCATCGAGCTGGGTGAAATCGAAAGCGCGCTCAGCCAGCTGGCGGGAGTGAAACAGTCAACCGTTGTGGCGATCGGCGAAAAAGAAAAGACCCTGGCGGCCTGGGTTGTGCCTCAGGGTTCGGCTTTCTGTGTTACCCATCATCGGGACCCGGCGCTGCCCCAGGCGTGGCGCGGGCTTGCCGGAACGCTGCCCTGCTGCGTCTGCCCCCCGGAAATCTCCGCCGGCCAGGTCGCTGATTTTCTTCAGCATCGCCTGTTAAAACTGAAACCGGGTCAAACTCCTGGCGCCGATCCTCTTCCCCTGATGAATGCTCTCGCTATCCAGCCTCGCTGGCGGGCCGTGGTGGAACGCTGGTTAGCCTTTCTCGTGACCCAACAGCGGCTGCAGCCCGCCGCTGAGGGTTATCAGGTTTGTGCGGGGGAAGCGCCGGAGAATGACCCTCCTTCTTTCAGCGGGCATGACCTCACCTTAACGCAGATCCTTCGCGGCGCTCGCCACGAACTGTCATTACTGAACGATGCGCGGTGGTCGCCGGAAAGTCTGGCTTTCGACCATCCGGCCAGCGCCCTGTATATCGAGGAACTGGCGACAATCTGTCAACAGCTTTCCCGGCGTTTACAGCGCCCGGTACGCCTGCTAGAGGTGGGTGTCCGCACCGCCCGCGCCGCAGAGTGCCTGCTAACCCGGCTCAGCGCTGACGAGATTGAGTATGTCGGGCTTGAGCACAGCCAGGAGCTGCTGCTGAGCGCCCGACAGCGGCTTGCACCGTGGTCTGACGCCCGTCTGGCCCTCTGGAGTGCAGACACGCTGACGGCGCATGCTCATTCGGCGGACATTATCTGGCTGAATAACGCCCTGCATCGTCTGCTGCCGGAAGAGCCCGGGCTCCTCGCGGCATTACAGCAGCTGGCCGTTCCAGGCGCGCTGCTCTACGTGTTGGAGTTTCGTCAGTTAACGCCCTCCGCCCTGCTCAGCACGCTTCTGTTAACCGATGGTCAGCCCGAAGCCTTACTTCACAATAGCGCTGACTGGGGGGCGATATTTACCGCCGCCGCTTTCAACTGCCAGCACGGCGATGAAGTCGAGGGATTGCAGCGCTTCCTCGTACAATGCCCCGTTAGCCAGGTACGCCGCGATCCTCGTCAGCTGCAGTCCGCTCTCGCCGAACGTCTGCCGGGGTGGATGGTACCGAAACGGATCTTCTTACTTGACGCCTTACCGCTGACGGCGAACGGCAAAATTGACTATCAGACGCTAAAGCGCTGTCATACCCCGGAAGCTGAAAACCGGACTGAAGCGGATTTACCCCTGGGCGATATTGAGAAGCAGGTTGCCGTCATCTGGCAGCCGCTCTTGTCGATGGGCGCCGTCAGCAGAGAAACCGACTTCTTCCAGCATGGCGGTGATAGCCTGCTAGCCACCAGGCTGATCGGACAGCTCCACCAGGCGGGTTATGAAGCACGATTAAGCGACCTGTTTAATCACCCCCGGCTGGCTGATTTTGCCGCCACGCTGCGTAAAACCGACCTCCCTGTTGAACAACCCTTTGTCCACTCCCCTGAAGAACGCTACCGGCCTTTCGCGCTGACTGATGTGCAGCAGGCTTACCTGGTCGGGCGTCAGCCGGGCTTTGCCCTTGGCGGCGTAGGCTCACACTTCTTTGTTGAATTTGAAATTGCCGATCTGGATATTCACCGGCTGGAGAAGGTCTGGAACCGGTTAATCGCCCGCCACGATATGCTGCGCGCCGTGGTGCGGGATGGACAACAGCGGGTTCTCGAACAGACTCCCCCGTGGGTGATACCCGCGCACATCCTGCACAGCCCCGAAGAGGCGCTGCAGGTACGCGACAGACTGGCGCATCAGGTTCTCAACCCTGAAGTATGGCCGGTATTCGATCTCCAGGTCGGGTTCGTCGACGGGATGCCCGCCCGCCTGTGGCTGTGTCTGGATAACCTGTTGCTTGACGGGTTGAGCATGCAGATCCTGTTGTCAGAGCTGGAACACGGCTATCGCTATCCGCAGCAGCTGCCGCCGCCGCTTCCCGTTACCTTCAGGGATTATCTGCAGCAACCCGCGCTGCGGACGCCCAATCCCGACTCTCTGGCATGGTGGCAAACGCAGCTTGATGATATTCCTCCGGCGCCTGCGTTACCGCTACGCTGCTTGCCTCAGGACGTTGAGACGCCGCGCTTCGCACGGCTCTATGGGGCAATGGACAGCGCGCGCTGGCGTCGCCTGAAACAGCGGGCGGCTGACGCTCATCTCACCCCGTCGGCCGTACTGTTATCCGTGTGGTCAACGGTTCTTGCTGCATGGAGCGCACAGCCCGATTTCACGCTTAACCTTACGCTTTTCGACAGACGACCGCTGCACCCGCAAATCAACCAGATCCTGGGCGACTTTACTTCGCTGATGCTGCTGAGCTGGCATCCCGGCGAGAGCTGGCTGCAAAGCGCGCGGTTATTACAGCAGCGACTAAGCGAGAGCCTCAACCACCGCGATGTGTCGGCAATCCGCGTGATGCGGCAACTGGCGCGGCGGCAAAACGTACCGGCTGTCCCAATGCCCGTCGTCTTTACCAGCGCGCTGGGCTTTGAGCAGGATAACTTCCTTGCCCGGCGCAATCTGCTCAAACCGGTGTGGGGTATATCCCAGACGCCGCAGGTCTGGCTCGATCACCAGGTTTATGAATCCGAAGGGGAACTGCGCTTTAACTGGGATTTTGTCGCCGCCCTGTTTCCTGACGGGCAGGTGGAGCGCCAGTTTGCACAGTATTGCGCGTTGCTTAACCGAATGGCGGAGGATGACAGCAGCTGGCAGCTGCCGCTCGCCGACCTGGTTCCCCCGCTTAAGGTCACGGAGCGACGCGCCCGCCGGCTGCGCCCTGAGCGCGCTCAGCCGCGGATCGCGGCGGACAAGAGCAGCGTCAGCCTGATTTGCGACACCTTTCGCGAGGTGGTTGGCGAGCCTGTCGCACCCGCAGAGAACTTTTTTGAGGCGGGCGCCACGTCGCTGAATCTGGTGCAGCTGCACGTCTTGTTACAACGTCACGAATTCGCCACCCTGACGCTGCTTGACCTGTTCACTCACCCTTCTCCTGTCGCGCTGGCCAATTATCTCGCCGGCGTAGCCCTGAAGGAGAAAACCAAACGCGTGCGGCCGGTTCGCCGTCGTCAGCGGCGCATTTGACGCGAAATAAACTGACTTTTCCCGGACGCCATCGCCAACGCATGGCGCGCCACTGACTTTGTCAATTTTAGGAAACGGGACCGATTATGGATAACTTGCGCTTCTCTTCTGCGCCAACAGCAGATTCCATTGATGCATCGATCGCTCAACGCTACCCGGACTGCGAACCTGTCGCAGTCATCGGCTACGCCTGCCATTTTCCTGAAGCGCCGGATGGCGAAACCTTCTGGCGAAATCTGCTGGAAGGCCGCGAATGCAGCCGACGCTTTACGCGCGAAGCGCTTCTGGCCGCCGGGCTGGATACCGCCATTATTGACGATCCTTGTTACGTCAATATTGGAACGGTTTTAGACAACGCTGACTGCTTCGATGCCACCCTGTTTGGCTATTCGCGGCAGGAAGCGGAGTCGATAGATCCCCAGCAGCGCCTGTTTTTACAGGCGGTCTGGCATGCGCTGGAGCATGCAGGTTACGCCCCGGGCGCCGTCCCCCATAAGACCGGCGTTTTCGCCTCTTCGCGGATGAGCACCTATCCCGGCCGCGAAGCCCTGAACGTGACAGAGGTCGCACAGGTCAAGGGCCTGCAGTCTCTGATGGGCAATGACAAGGACTATATAGCCACCCGCGCGGCCTACAAACTCAATCTGCACGGCCCGGCGTTATCGGTACAGACCGCCTGCTCCAGTTCGCTGGTTGCGGTCCATCTGGCCTGCGAAAGCCTGCACGCAGGCGAATCCGATATGGCGGTAGCCGGCGGAGTGGCGCTTTCCTTCCCCCAGCAGGCGGGTTACCGCTACCAGCCCGGGATGATTTTCTCTCCCGATGGGCACTGTCGCCCTTTTGACGCCTCGGCAGAGGGCACCTGGGCCGGCAACGGTCTCGGCTGCGTGGTGCTGCGTCGCCTGAAGGACGCGCTGCTGTCAGGCGATCCAATTATCGCGGTGATCCTCTCCAGCGCGGTCAACAACGACGGAAACAGAAAAGTGGGTTATACCGCGCCGTCGGTGGCAGGACAGCAAGCGGTCATCGAAGAGGCGTTAATGCTGGCGGCCATCGACGACAGGCAGATCGGCTACATTGAAACCCACGGTACCGGCACGCCGCTGGGAGACGCGATTGAAATAGAAGCCCTGCGCAACGTCTACGCTCCCCGCCCGCCGCAACAGCGCTGCGCGCTGGGTTCCGTGAAGAGCAACGTTGGTCACCTGGATACCGCGGCGGGCATTGCCGGACTGCTGAAAACCGTTCTGGCGGTCAGTCGCGGAAAAATTCCGCCAATGCTGAATTTTCACACGCCAAACCCGGCGCTTAAGCTCGAGGAAAGCCCCTTTACCGTGCCGGTGACGGCGCAGGAGTGGCAGGACGAAGTGCGCTACGCGGGCGTCTCCTCCTTCGGTATTGGCGGCACCAACTGCCATATGATCGTCGCTTCGCTGCCCGACGAACTCAACATAAGCTACCCCGCCGCGGATGACGGCAGCAAGAGTTCCGCGCTGTTGCTCAGCGCCGCCAGCGACGCCGCGTTGCGGCAGCTGGCAGCGGACTATGCCGCGGCGCTGAGGGAAAACGCGGATGCCAACAATCTGGCCTTCACGGCGTTACGCGCGCGCCGTCTCGATCTTCCCTTCCGCCTGGCGGCGCCATTAAATCATGACACCGCCGCCGCGCTCAGCGCCTGGGCTGGCGCGAAATCGACTTCGCAGGTCTATAGCGGCCACGGCGCCAGCGGCAAACAGGTGTGGCTGTTTACCGGGCAGGGTTCGCACTGGCGCACTATGGGTCAGTCTTTGTACCAGCACTCAACGGCGTTTGCCGATACGCTGGAGCGCTGTTTTGCCGCCTGTCGCGACATGCTCACGCCTTCGCTACGGGAAGCGATGTTTAATCCCGATTCAGCGCAGCTTGACAATATGGCCTGGGCCCAGCCGGCGATTGTCGCGTTCGAAATCGCGATGGCGGCCCACTGGCGCGCTGAAGGACTGAAGGCCGACTTCGCCATGGGTCACTCCGTCGGCGAATTTGCCGCTGCCGTTGTCTGCGGACACTATACCATTGAGCAGGTCATGCCGCTGGTGTGTCGGCGCGGCGCGCTGATGCAGCTGTGCGCAAGCGGCGCGATGGTGGCGGTATTTGCGCAAGAAGAGGCGCTGATGCCGTTGGCCCGTCAGTTCGAGCTGGATCTCGCCGCCAACAATGGCACCCGGCATACGGTCTTTTCCGGGCCGGAAGCCCGTATCGCGGAGTTTTGCGCCGCGCTTTCGCAACACGAGATCGACTATCGTCGCCTGAGCGTAACCGGCGCGGCGCACTCCGCTTTACTTGAACCAATACTCGATCGCTTCCAGGAGGCCTGCGCGGGTCTGCTCGCCGAGCCGGGGCAAATACCGCTGATTTCCACGCTTACCGCCGAACTCATTGACGAGGCGACGCTCAACCAGGCGGATTACTGGCGCCGCCATATGCGCCAGCCGGTACGTTTTATTCAGAGTATTCAGGCGGCGCGCAAGCTCGGTGCCCGCGTTTTTGTTGAAATGGGGCCCGACGCCCAGCTGATTGCCTCCGGACAGCGCGAATACCGCGATGACGCTTACTGGATAGCCAGCGCCCGGCGTAAACAGGAGGCGAGCGCTGTCCTGAATCAGGCGCTTCTCCAGCTATACGCGGCCGGCGTCACCTTACCGTGGGCCGATCTTCTGGCAGGCGATGGGCAACGTATCTCCGCGCCATGCTATCCGTTTGCGACCGAGCGTTACTGGAAAGAACGCGCCACCTCCGCCTGCGAGCCTGCCGATGCTGTGCTTGCCGCTGGATTAGCGGTGGCCAACAGCGCCGCGACAGCGCTCGAACTCCCCCGTCTGGAGGCGCTTAAACAGTGCGCCACGCGACTGCACGCCATCTATGTCGATCGGCTGGTACAACGCTGTACGGGCGATGCGATAGATAACGGCGTGGACGCCATCACCATTATGCGCCATGGACGACTGATGCCCCGCTACCAGCAGCTGCTTCAGCGCCTGCTAAATAACTGCGTGGTCGACGGCGACTACCGCTGCGCTGAGGGGCGCTACTACCGCGCCCGCCCCATTGAACATCAGCAGCGGGAAATTCTGCTGACGGAACTCGCCGATTATTGTGAAGGTTATCAGGCTATCCCCGATACCATCGCCCGTGCCGGCGATCGGTTATACGACATGATGAGCGGCGCGGAAGAGCCGGTGGCGATTATCTTCCCGCAAGGCGCTTCCGACGGCGTAGAGGTGCTATATCAGGAATTCAGCTTTGGCCGCTATTTCAACCAGATTGCCGCCGGGGTAGTACAGGGTATCGTCCAGGCGCGTCAGCCCCATCAGCCGCTGCGCATTCTTGAAGTCGGCGGCGGAACCGGCGGCACCACCGCATGGCTGCTGCCTGAACTCAAAGACGTACCGGCGCTGGAGTACCACTTCACCGATATCTCCGCACTGTTCACCCGCCGTGCGCAGCAGAAATTCGCCGACTATGACTTTGTGCATTACGACGAGCTGGATCTCGAACAAGAGGCGCAGTCTCAGGGCTTTGCGGCGCAGTCTTACGATCTTATCGTCGCGGCTAATGTGATCCATGCCACGCGCCATATCGGTCGAACCCTCGATAATTTGCGTCCCTTGCTCAAGCCGGGCGGGCGCCTGCTGATGCGCGAAATCACCCAGCCAATGCGTCTGTTTGATTTCGTTTTCGGCCCGCTGGTCCTCCCGCTACAGGATATCGATGCCCGCGAAGGCGAGCTCTTCCTCACCCCCCATCAGTGGCAGCAGCAGTGCCGCCGCGCCGGATTCTGCAAAATAGCGTGGCTACCGCAGGACGACAGCCCGACCGCCGGTATGAGCGAACATATCATTCTCGCCACCCTGCCCGGCCAGGAGATGTCCACGTCATCAGAATCCGCGCTGGAACAGACGTTGCCGGATAACCCTGATTATCTCGCCGACTGGTCCGATTGCGCAGGTCAGCCGGAACGGTTTACCGCCCGCTGGCAGGAGGCCTGGCGGCGTCTCTCCGCGCGGCACGGCGACGATTCCCCCGTGAAACCGCCCCTCGTTACCGCCCCGCAATGGCTGGGGGAGGTGCGCTTAAGCTGGCGAAACGCAGCCTTTTCCCGCGGCGAGATGCGCGTGGAAGCCCGTCATCCAGACGGCAAGTGGCTGCCGCTGGCGCCCGACGCACCGCTTCCTGCGCCGCAGACGCATTATCATTGGCGCTGGAGGCCCCTCAGCATCGACAGTAATAGCCGCCCGCTGGTATTCCGCCTCAGCGCCGGTACCCTTGCGCTCGAAGAGGCGCTGGCGCAATACGGCATTCTTCACGATCCGCAGGCCCCTTCTGGCCTGATGATTGTCGACGAGAGCGCGGAGACGCTGGCGTTAGCGACGCAGGTGAAAGAGGCCCTCACCGCCAGCCCAGGCGGCTTGATTGTCGTCACCCGCCGCGCGTGGCGAATCGAGGAAAACGAGGCGCTATCAGCGGCCCATCACGCGCTGTGGGCTATGCTTCGCGTCGCGGCCAACGAACAGCCGGAACGGTTAATCGCCGCTATCGATATGGCTGAAAACGCCTCGTGGGAAACGCTGCGTCAAGGATTAAGCGCTGTTTCATTGTCACAACGCTGGCTTGCAGCCCGGGATAACGGCTTCTGGCTCCCTTCGCTGGCGCCCAATGCGGGATGCGCCGCCGAATTACCGGCGAAGGTGTTTGCCGGCGATAACCGCTGGCATCTGGTGACCGGGGCGTTTGGCGGACTGGGCCGCCTTGCCGTGAACTGGCTCAGAGAAAAAGGGGCGCGCCGCATCGCGCTACTGGCGCCGCGCGTGGATGCGTCATGGCCAGGCGACACAGCGGACGTGGAGATTCGCGTCTGCCGTTGTGATGTGGGTGATGCCGGAGAGCTGGCTCGTGTTCTTGATGAACTGGTGACCAGCGGCGGCATTGCCGGAGCGATTCATACCGCTGGCGTATTGGCTGATGGGCCCTTGCAGGAACTCGATGACCACCAGCTGGCCGCCGTTTTCGCGGTCAAAGCGCAGGCGGCAAGCCAGCTATTACAAACGCTGGGCAACCACGACGCCCGTTATCTGATTCTCTATTCGTCCGCTGCCGCCGCCCTCGGCGCGCCAGGCCAGAGCGCCCATGCGCTGGCCTCCGGTTATCTTGACGGACTCGCCCGGCAGTTCTCCTCCCTTGATACGCCGAAAGTGCTCTCCATCGCCTGGGGCGCATGGGGAGAAAGCGGCCGGGCGGCTACGACTGAGATGCTGACGACCCTTGCCGATCGTGGCATGGGCGCGTTAAGCGATGCCGAGGGGCGCTGGCACCTTGAACAAGCGGTGATGCGCGGCGCCGCCTGGCGACTGGCCATGCGCGTTTTCACCGACAAAATGCCCCCGCTGCAGCAGGCCCTGTTTAACGCCGCAGCAACAGAACACGCCGCGATTCCGGCCGCGACTCCCGCTGATAACCATGCTTTTCACGGTAGCATCAGCGATAAAGCGGCGGTGATGACATGGCTGAAAAATCGCATTGCGGTGCAGCTAAGACTGGACGATTCTGCTTCGCTGAACGCAGATCAGGATCTGTTACAGCTGGGAATGGACTCGCTGCTCTTTCTTGAACTCAGCAGCGATATTCAACATGACCTGGGTGTACGCATCAACGCGGAACGGGCGTGGCAGGATCTCTCGCCGCACGGGCTCACACAGCTTATCTGTTCTCAGGCAGAGACGGCGACTGCCGTATCGCCGCCGGAAGCGTTGCAGCACGATGCCGCTGAGCGTTACGCGCCCTTCCCGTTGACGCCGATTCAGCATGCCTACTGGTTGGGCAGAACCCATCTTATTGGCTATGGCGGCGTTGCCTGTCACGTGCTGTTTGAGTGGGATAAACGCCACGATGAGTTCGATCTCGCCGTACTGGAGAAAGCATGGAACCAGCTCATTGCCCGCCACGATATGCTGCGGATGGTGGTGGATGCAGATGGACAACAGCGCGTTCTGGCGACAACCCCGACGTATCGTATCCCGCGCGACGATCTGCGCGCGCTTCCCCCGCAAGAGCAGCGCCAGGCGCTGGAAAAACGGCGCCATGAACTGAGCTATCGCGTTTTACCTGCCGACCGGTGGCCGCTCTTTGAGCTGGTGGTCAGCGAAATCGACGATTGCCGCTACCGCCTGCACATGAACCTCGATCTTCTGCAGTTCGATGTGCAGAGCTTTAAAGTCATGATGGATGATTTGGCCCTGGTCTGGCGCGGAGAAACCCTGCCGCCGCTCGATATCACCTTCCGCGATTACGTGATGGCTGAACAGGCGCGCCGGCAAACAACAGCATGGCACGATGCCTGGGATTACTGGCAGGAAAAACTGCCGCAACTGCCTTCAGCGCCGGAACTGCCGGTGGTGGAGACACCGCCGGAAACCCCGCACTTCACCACGTTCACTTCGACGCTTGACAGGCAAGAGTGGCAGGCGGCGAAACAACGCTGGCAGCAGCAGGGCCTCACCCCCTCCGCCGCGCTGCTCACGCTGTTTGCCGCCACCCTTGAGCGCTGGAGCCGTACCACGGCATTTACGCTGAACCTGACGTTCTTCAATCGCCAGCCGATCCACCCGCAAATCAATCAGTTGATCGGGGATTTTACCTCCGTCACGCTGGTTGATTTTAACTTCTCAACGCCGCTAACGCTGCAGGAGCAGATGCAACGAACCCAGCAGCGCCTCTGGCAAAACATGGCGCACAGCGAAGTGAACGGCGTTGAGGCGATCCGCGAGCTGGGGCGCCAGCGCGGATCCCAGCGTCAACCGCTGATGCCGGTGGTGTTTACCAGCATGCTGGGGATGACGCTGGAAGGAATGGCTATCGACCGGGCAATGAGTCATCTGTTCGGCGAACCCTGCTATGTCTTTACGCAAACGCCGCAGGTCTGGCTGGATCATCAGGTGATGGAGAGCGATGGCGCGTTGACGTTTAGCTGGTACTGCATGGACAACGTGCTGGAACCGGGCGCGGCTGAAGCGATGTTTAATGACTACTGCGCCATCCTGCAGGCCGCCATTGCCACCCCTGAAGGCCTGAAGACCATGGACAGCGGGATTGCCGAACACATTCCCCGCCGCCGCTGGCCGCTGAACGCGCAGACAGACTACGATCTGCGCGATATTGAGCAAGCGGCGCAGGAATACCCCGGCATCCAACAGGCCAGAGCGGAATTAAGCGAAAATGGCGCGTTAACCCTGGATATCGTTATGACCGAGGATCCACCGCCCTCAGCGCCGTTACATGATGAGCACGATCTCGCCTCACTGGCGCTGCCGTTGCCTGAACAGACGCAACTTGACGAGCTGGAAGCGACCTGGCGCTGGCTGGAGGCGCGTGCGCTGCAGGGGATTGCCGCCACGCTACATCGCCACCGTCTGTTCACCACCCCGGAGGTTGCCCACCCATTTGGCGAAATAGTACAGGCGCTGAGCGCGCAAGCATCACACCGGCGCCTGCTACGCCAGTGGCTGCAGTGTCTGGCGGAAAGAGAATGGTTAGTGCGCGAGGGGGATAGCTGGCGCTGCCGCATTCCGCTCAGCGAAATTCCCGAGCCTCACGAAGCTTGCCCGCAAACCCACTGGAGCCAGGCGCTGGCGCAGTATCTTGACGCCTGCATCGCCCGGCACGACGACCTCTTCTCCGGGCAGTGTTCGCCGCTGGAACTGCTGTTCAACGAGTCGTTGCGCGTAACCGACGCGCTGTATCGCGAAAACCCCGCCAGCGCTTGTCTGAATCGCTATACCGCGCAGATTGCCGCCCTTTGCGGCGCAGAACGGATCCTCGAGGTCGGCGCCGGAACCGCAGCCACCGCGGAACCGGTGCTGAAGGCCACGCGAAACACGCGGCTGTCATACCACTTCACGGATGTCTCCGCGCAGTTCCTCAACGACGCCCGAACCCGTTTCCACGATGAATCGCGGGTGTCTTACGCCTTATTCGATATCAACCAGCCGCTGGATTTTACCGCCCACCCCGAGGCGGGTTACGACCTGATTATTGCCGTCAACGTGCTTCACGACGCCAGCCATGTCGTACAGTCGTTGCGCCGATTAAAGCGGTTGCTGAAAGCCGGCGGACGTCTGCTGATCGTGGAAGCGACGGAACGAAACAGCGTATTCCAGCTGGCGAGCGTCGGCTTTATCGAAGGGTTAAGCGGATACCGCGATTTCCGCCGCCGGGATGAAAAACCTATGCTCACCCGTTCGGCATGGCAGGAAGTGCTTGTGCAGGCCGGTTTTGCCAACGAACTGGCCTGGCCGCCGCAGGAATCGTCGCCGCTGCGCCAGCATCTGCTGGTCGCACGTTCGCCTGGGGTGAATCGCCCGGATAAAGCAGCCGTGAGCCGCTATCTGCAGCAGCGTTTTGGCGCGACCCTGCCCGCGTTGCAGATCCGGCAGCGAGAAACGTTATTTACTCCGCTATCGGCCCCGCCTGACGCACAGATTGCGCCAGCCGAATCGACACCGAGCTCCGGGGGAGATCCGGCGCTGGAAAAACAGGTCGCTGAACTCTGGCAAACGCTGCTGTCTCGCCCCGTGGCCAGACATCACGACTTTTTCGCGCTGGGCGGCGATAGCCTGATGGCGACAAGGATGGTCGCGCAGTTGAACCGCAGAGGGATTGCCAGCGCCAGCCTTCAGGATCTGTT
Source organism: Klebsiella sp. ME-303 (assembly GCF_007910085.1). NCBI lineage: Bacteria > Pseudomonadati > Pseudomonadota > Gammaproteobacteria > Enterobacterales > Enterobacteriaceae > Klebsiella > Klebsiella sp. ME-303. The sequence goes on from NZ_VOJB01000061.1 coordinate 22,531, forward strand.
CACCCATTCAACGCTCAGCGACTTCTGCGCCCATCTGCAGGCCTGTTCGTCGGCAGAGGAGAATCCTGTGCCCATTTGCCAGGGCGGTGGCGACGAAACGTTGTTTGTTTTCCATGCTTCAGACGGCGATATCAGCGCCTGGCTGCCGCTCGCCAGCGCGCTGAATATGCCCGTTTTTGGCCTGCAGGCAAAATCGCCGCAGCGTTTTGCCACGCTTGATCGGATGATCGATGAGTATGTCGCGAGTATCCGCCGCCAGCAGCCGCACGGCCCTTATGTTCTGGCGGGTTGGTCGTATGGCGCTTTTCTTGCGGCGGGCACCGCGCAGCGCCTGGATGCCAAAGGCGAGCAGGTACGGCTGGCGTTAATCGATCCCGTGTGTCGACAGGATTTTCGTTGCGCAAACCGGACGGCCCTGCTGCGGCTGTTAGCCGAAGGCGATACGCCGCTGGCGCTGCCGGAACATTTCGATCGGCTGACGCCCGACCGCCAGCTTGCCGATTTTATCGACCTTGCCAGAACGGCCGGAATGATGGCGCAAAACCTGACGCTACAGGCGGCGGAAGCGTGGATCGACAACATCGCGCATCTGCTGCGCTTACTGACCGAGCATACGCCGGACGAAACCGTTCCGCTCCCCTGTCTCATCGTGCATGCCGCGATGAGACCCGCGCGCTGGACGCCAGCGGAAACCGAATGGCAAACCTGGATAGACCGCGCCGACAGCTATGCGATTAAAGCCAGCCATTGGCAAATCATGCTGGATCCCCCCCACGTTCAGACCTGTGCGCAGCATATCAAGCGCTGGCTCGGCGCAACCTCAACGCAACCGGAGAACACGTTATGATGCCGTCCGCCGCCCCTAAGCAACGCGTACTGATTGTGGGCGCTAAATTTGGCGAAATGTACCTCAACGCCTTTATGCAGCCCCAGGAGGGGCTGGAACTGGTTGGTCTTCTGTCCCAGGGAAGCGCGCGATCGAGAGAGCTGGCCTGTGCGTTTGGAATCCCGCTGTATACCTCGCCGGAACAGATCGCCGAGATGCCGGATATCGCCTGTATCGTCGTGCGCTCAACCGTCGCCGGCGGGAGCGGAACCCAGCTTGCCCGGCACTTTTTGACCCGCGGCGTGCATGTGATTCAGGAACATCCCCTCCACCCGGATGACGTCCGTTCTTTACAAGCGCTGGCACAGGAACGAGGCCGCTGCTATTGGGTCAACACGTTTTATCCGCACGCACGTGCGGGTCGCGCCTGGCTCGGGGATGCGCAGCGGTTACGTCGCAGCCTGGATCAGGCGCCGTCGGTTGCTCACGCTACCACCAGCCGACAGTTGCTCTACTCCACGCTGGATTTGTTGTTGCTGGCGCTAGAGGTTGATGCCGCCAGCGTGGCGTGCGAAGTGGTCGGTAGCTTTAGCGACTTTCACTGTCTGAGACTTTTCTGGCCGGCGGGAGAAGCCTGTCTGCTACTTCAGCGCTATCTCGATCCTGACGATCCTGATATGCACAGCCTGATAATGCACCGTTTGCTGCTGGGCTGGCCGGAAGGTCATCTTTCGCTGGAGGCAAGCTACGGCCCCGTGGTCTGGTCATCCAGCCTGTTTGTCGCAGAACATCAGGCGAATGTTCGTAGTCTCTACCGCAGGCCGGAGATCCTGCGCGACCCGCCGGGTCAGACGCGCAGCGCGGCTCCCCTGAGCTGGCGTGATTGCTGTGAAACCGCCGGACCGGAGGGGGTCGGCAGGTTGCTACAGCAGCTGCGCTGCCATCTGGCGGGCGGAAATCTGCCCGCGGCCTGCCACTCAGCTCATCAGCTGGCGGTGTCGTACCTATGGCAGCAGATTTTACGCGCGACCGGCAATGCCGAGATCCGACACCTGAAGC
>NZ_VOJB01000061.1:24431-30896 GCF_007910085.1 Klebsiella sp. ME-303
ATGTGTATACCGTTATGGCCCGCCCGCAACGCCAGTACGGCGCATCTGGTGATGTGCCCCTTCGCGGGCGGCAGCAGTAGCGCGTTTCGCCGCTGGCGAGACCACCCCATGGCGGAGATCGCGCTTTCCCTGGTGACCTGGCCGGGGCGCGATCGCCTGCGCCATCTGGCGCCGCTCAGCAGCATTACGCAACTGGCGTCGCTGCTGGCGGACGAACTGGAAGAGAGCGTATCGCCTGACGCCCCGCTTTTACTTGCCGGTCACAGCATGGGCGCGCAGGTGGCGTTTGAAACCTGCCGGCTTCTGGAACAACGGGGGCTTCGCCCACAAGGGCTGATTATTTCCGGCTGCCATGCCCCTCATCTGCATTCCCGGCGCAGGCTCAGCGACCGCGATGATGCCGACTTTATCGCTGAACTGATCGATATCGGCGGATGTTCGCCTGAACTAAAGGAAAACAAGGAGCTACTGTCGCTATTTCTTCCTCTTCTGCGCGCTGATTTTTACGCTACTGAGCACTATCACTACGACTCTCTCGACGATTTTCCGCCGCTGCGCACGCCTGCTCTGCTCGTGTGCGGCAGCCGCGATCGGGAAGCCTCCTGGCCGGAGATGGAGGCCTGGCGTCCGTGGCTGAACCATATCGCAGGCGAGGTGGTGATTGACGGCGACCATTTTTATCTGCTGCAACAATCCAGGGCCTTTTTTACGCAGATTATTCACCATTTTCCCCACGTATTTTCTGCGACGACCGCTTTGCAAAATCGGTCCTGCACTTCAGAAAGGTGACGCATGCACTCTTCCTTTGATTCTCTGATAAAACAGTATCCCTTCCCCATTGCTGAACAGCTGCGCCACTGGGCGGCTCGCTATCCCTCGCGAACTGCTGTCGTTGATGCCAAAGGCTCGCTGACCTACAGCGCGCTCGATCTTCGGGTCGATGAGCTTGCTGCAGGGTTATACTCGCTGGGTTTGCGTCCGGGAGAACATGTGCTTATCCAGCTCCCCAACGGCAACGCATTTGTGATCCTGCTGTTCGCGCTGTTAAGACTGGGCGTTATCCCTGTTCTGGCGATGCCCTCGCAGCGGGCGCTGGATATTGACGCGCTGATCGCGCTGGCGCAACCGGCCGCTTATGTGATTCACGGAGAAAGCCACGCGGACCTGGCCCGCCAGATGGCGCGCAAACACGCCTGCCTGCGGCAAGTTCTGGTCGCAGGTGAGACCGAAGGCGACGATTTTACGCCGCTCTTCTCGCTGCGCGGCGAACGGCAGGCGTGGCCGCAGCCCGATGCTGCCGGCACCGCGCTGCTGCTGCTCTCAGGCGGCACCACCGGGACGCCAAAGCTTATCCCGCGACGGCACGCTGACTATAGCTATAACTTCAGCGCCTCCGCCGAACTGTGCGGCCTTAAGCCACAGAGTGTGTATCTCGCCGTCCTCCCCGTGGCGCATAACTTTCCGCTGGCCTGCCCCGGTATTCTGGGAACCCTTGCCTGCGGCGGAAAGGTGGTATTGACCGACAGCGCCAGCTGCGATGAGGTGATGCCTTTAATCGCTGAACAAGGCGTGACCCACGTCGCCCTGGTACCGGCGCTGGCGCAGCTCTGGGTGCAGGCCAGAGAGTGGGAAGACAGCGATCTCTCTTCGCTACGCGTCATTCAGGTGGGCGGCGCCCGGCTTGACCCAACGCTTGCTGAGCAGGTTATCTCGACGTTTGATTGTCCCCTGCAACAGGTATTCGGTATGGCGGAAGGCCTGCTCTGCTTTACCCGGTTGGACGATCCTCTGGCCACCGTTCTCCACAGCCAGGGGCGCCCTATGTCTCCCCTGGATGAAATTCACGTCGTTGACGAAGAGGAGAACGACGTTGCGCCCGGCGAAACGGGACAGTTATTAACGCGCGGTCCTTATACTATTACGGGCTATTATCGCGCTCCCGAGCACAATGCGCGGGCCTTTACCGCGCAAGGATTTTACCGTACGGGCGACAATGTCAGGCTCGATGAGGCGGGAAATCTGTACGTTGAGGGGCGTATAAAAGAGCAGATCAACCGCGCCGGAGAGAAAATAGCCGCTGCGGAAGTGGAATCGGTGCTGATGCGTCTGGAAGACGTAAAGGATTGCGCCGTGGTCGCCGCGCCGGACACGCTGCTTGGCGAGCGGATATGCGCGTTTATCATCGCGCAACGCACTCCCTCTGACTATCAACAGCTGCGTCAAAAGCTGGTCCGAATGGGAATCAGCGCGTGGAAGATTCCCGATCAAATTGAGTTTCTGACCCACTGGCCGCTCACCGCCGTCGGCAAGGTAGATAAAAAGCGCCTGACGGCGCTCGCCATTGAGCGTTATCGCCATTCAGCCCAATAAGCGCCCCGCTACCCGAAACAGGTGGAAATAAACCCGTTTCGGGTAGCAGTGCAATTAGAAATAGTTATCATTTTCAATTCACCATTATCGGTATTTTGGCGTCTCGCCGTTTTTCAGGGATTCATAACAATGAAAATGACACGGTTTTATCCTCTGGTTCTGGGGGGATTTTTACTCCCGGCCGCTGCTCATAGCCAAACCTCACAGCAAGACGAAAGCACGTTGGTGGTCACCGCCAGCAAACAGTCTTCCCGCTCGGCATCAGCCAATAATGTCTCTTCTACCGTTATCAGCGCGACGGAGTTAAGCGACGCGGGCGTTACCGCCAGTGACAAACTCCCCAGAGTGTTGCCTGGGCTGAATATTGAAAATAGCGGCAACATGCTTTTTTCAACGATCTCGCTACGCGGCATCTCTTCGGCCCAGGACTTTTATAACCCCGCCGTTACCCTGTATGTCGATGGCGTCCCGCAGCTTTCGACCAACACCATCCAGGCGCTGACCGATGTGCAAAGCGTGGAGCTGCTGCGAGGACCGCAGGGCACCTTATATGGCAAAAGCGCCCAGGGCGGGATCATTAACATCGTCACCCAGCAGCCGGACAGCACGCCGCGCGGCTATATTGAAGGCGGCGTCAGCAGTCGTGACAGTTATCGAAGCAAACTCAACCTGAGCGGCCCGATTCAGGATGGCCTGTTATACGGCAGCGTGACCCTTTTACGCCAGGTTGATGACGGCGAGATGATTAACCCCTCGACCGGTAGCGATGATTTAGGCGGTACCCGCGCCAGTATCGGGAATGTGAAACTGCGTCTGGCGCCGGACGACCAGCCCTGGGAAATGGGGTTTTCCGCCTCGCGCGAATGCACTCGCGCTACACAGGATGCCTACGTGGCATGGAATGATCTCAAGAGCCGTACGCTGTCTCTCGGCGAGGGTTCACCGGACCCGTACCTACGGCGCTGTACTGACAGCCAGACGCTAAGCGGTAAATACGCTACCGATGACTGGGTTTTCAATCTGATCGGCGCCTGGCAGCAGCAGAATTATTCCCGGACCTTCCCTTCCGGCTCGTTGATCGTCAATATGCCCCAGCGCTGGAACCAGGATGTGCAGGAGCTACGCGCCGCCACCCTCGGCGATACGCGTACCGTGGATATGGTATTTGGGTTGTACCGGCAGAACACCCGCGAAAAGCTAAATTCCGCCTACGATATGCCGACGATGCCCTATTTAAGCAGCACCGGCTATACCACCGCTGAAACCCTTGCCGCCTACAGCGATCTGACCTGGCATTTAACCGAACGTTTTGACATCGGCGGCGGCGTGCGTTTCTCGCATGATAAAGCCAGCACGCAGTATCACGGCAGCATGCTGGGAAACCCATTTGGCGACCAGGGTAAAAGCAATGACGACCGGGTGCTCGGACAGCTCTCCGCAGGCTATCTGCTGACCGACGACTGGCGGGTATATACCCGCGTCGCCCAGGGATATAAACCTTCCGGATACAATATCGTGCCTACCGCAGGTCTTGATGCCAAACCGTTCAACGCGGAAAAATCCATCAATTATGAAATTGGCACCCGTTACGAAACCGCCGATGTCACGCTGCAAGCCGCCACCTTTTATACCCACACCAAAGATATGCAGCTCTACTCTGGCCCGGTCGGAATGCAGACCTTAAGCAATGCGGGGAGAGCCGACGCCACCGGCGTTGAGCTGGAAGCGAAATGGCGGTTTGCCCCCGGCTGGTCATGGGATATCAATGGCAACATGATCCGTTCCGAATTCACCAACGACAGCGAGCTGTACCACGGCAACCGGGTGCCGTTCGTACCGCGTTACGGCGCGGGAAGCAGCGTGAATGGCGTGATTGATACGCGCTATGGCGCACTGATGCCCCGGCTGGCGGTTAATCTGGTGGGGCCGCACTATTTCGATGGCGACAACCAGCTGCGGCAAGGCGCCTACGCCACCCTGGACAGCAGCATTGGCTGGCAGGCGACGGAACGGATGAATATTTCCGTCTATGTCGATAACCTGTTCGACCGTCGTTACCGTACCTATGGATATATGAACGGCAGCAGCGCCGTCGCGCAGGTTAATATGGGCCGCACCGTCGGTATCAATACGCGAATTGATTTCTTCTGATCCAACGATCCAGGGATGCAATAATCGCATCCCTGTCATCACCGAATTTAACTCGTTGACGTCCGGAAAACGCCTGGGACAACCCCAGCCAGCAACAAAACCTATATTGTCACTGGCCGGCCTTGAAGATAATTCCATCGGCCTGCTGCTGCCGAAGGAATTCAGCGCTTACTTCGCCGGAATAATCAGCACCTGGCCCGGATAGATTTTATCGGGATGCGTCAGCATCGGTTTGTTGGCTTCAAAAATACGTTGATACTCATTGGCGGAGCCATACATCGCTTTAGAGATGGCGCTCAGGGTGTCGCCGGATTTCACCGTATAATAACGACTTTCCGCCCCGCTTTGCGCCACCTTCACGCTGTCATTAACCTGACCAACGCCGGTGACGTTACCTACCGCCACCAGAATTTTTTCCTTATCTTCTTGCGAACCGACATCGCCGGTAACCGTCGCGGTGCCGTCGTCCGCAACATCAATATTGACCTTTTCGGCACCAGGCAGATTAAGACCATCAATATGTTTTTTCAGCTTGTCGGCCTTATCTTCCTTGCTGCCGCCGGAGACGGCGTCCCATATTTTCTCGCCCGCTTCTTTGACAAAATTTAATAATCCCATCGTTCCATACCTCCATTACTGTTTCACGATCAAATATTCATCAGACCGGTTAAGCCCATTTCCAGGATGTCGGTTCTGCTACCCCAGAGCGGCAACCGCCTGAAGCAGCACAACCTGCCATCAAAGTATAATCAATAAGCGTCAACGTGCAGGATATTTGCCCGGATACGGCAGGAAAATCGGTACTCTGCCCAGTGGGCATGGCATAAAATCAGGCGTTAACCCGCAGTGATGGCGAAACGGCTCAGGTCGGGACAATCAGCTGCAGGCCTGGATAGCGCTGCAGCCAGCGTTTTTCCGCGACGCGCTGGCGGAAAATAGCCAGCTTATGCTGCGCAAATACCGGCGTGGGCCGCAGACGGAGTGCAAACAGATCGTCCAGCCCGTAGGGCGCAATAACCTCAATAAGCCCTGAACGTCCCATTCTGACCGCGATAGCCGTCGCCGTTTCAGGCCAGTACAGCAACGCATTCTCCGTGGAGTGATAAGGTTTATTACCGTTACGTTGATGCATTCTGGCCTGATTCTTCACCGACCAGTTAAAGGCGGATGATTGCTGGCTCAGCCTCTCTTCCAGCACCCTATCGTCGGCGGCGCTGCCGCTTTTCGCGTCGAACCAGACAACATCCACATCACCCGAGACTGGCCTTTGCCCGTAGCCGTGCAGATGATCCCAGACCGCATCCCTGACAAAGCCGGCGCCAATCCAGCCATCGCTGAGTTCCAGCGCCTGAACGGCGTACAGCGCGTTCATTCTTACCGGGTCGTTTAACAATAATCTCTGCAATGCGTCCTGATAGTTCATGATTTCCCTGAAACGGCGATCGGTCCGCTAAGTGTATCAGCGTTCAGGAGGCGCCGCTTCAGGCGCCCCCTGTTATTGGGGTCAGTTTGGATATCGAAAATTATTTTACGTTTTAACCACTTAGATGTGAGAAAACCGCTCTCTGAGCGGATTTTCGTATCCCGATGAGCGATGCTAATAGCTCCTCTCAAACGATCTTAAGAAGATCCTTCTGAATCTTTGATCGTGATAGTGTAGGTTTTGTCGAAATCGCCTGATTTTGAAAGCATTCCGCCACCTAAGCCGCCATGTACTCGTACTTTAACTATACCTGCTTTTGTTGGTATCCCTCTAATCTGGATGCAATTATTGAATTCATCATCATCACAATACTGTAGGTGGAGACCTAAATTATCTGGATGAATATCTCCTGCAATGACCTGCTTACCATAAATATCATAAGAAAGAACTATTCCGCCAAATATATTTATTTGGTTATAGTAGGGAGTACCAACAATTGCATCATTAAGAATCTCCCCTTC
>NZ_VOJB01000061.1:30914-86561 GCF_007910085.1 Klebsiella sp. ME-303
AGTAAACTCTGCCTGTAACGAACAGGCGGAAAGTAAAAGTAAAGATAAAACAAAAAATATCTTCCCCATGTTTATTTTAATGGTTTAAAAACCATCCCTCCAAAAAATCTCTTGATAAAAAATTGCAAATCTTTTTTAGGTTTTATCCAATTTCTTTGTTTTCCCCAAGAAAACAATTCCAAACTAATATATCCGTTGGGATCTTGTGTGACTGAACCATTCCAGACGACCCAGTGTGTAGGTAAAATTGTTTTATTTGTACTATTTACAAGAAGTCCATCGTTTATTAATGTAACGACTTTATAGCCTCGCTCAATATATTGATTTAAATCTCTGATTCCCTGGACACCCGCCTGAGTGATTCCTACATTACTAAAGACTATTTCATAACCGGCCTTTTCAAACCATTCCGTCAGTGTTTGCCACATTGTGATGCCAGCCACTGGCGAATCAAGAGCATCAAAGCTCAGCATGGTATTCTCTGAATCCCTGAGCCCAGCTAGTGTCATCCAGTCAGTACCGGCTATCTTTGGCCTGCCATCATCATAGTAAAATGCACCTGTAGGGTGACGACAGCCTTCACCAGGTGAGATGATTAAGTCACCTATTTTAGTTTTCCCGTACCGCCAAAGTTCACGGGCAGCTTGCGCATACACATCGGGGCGATCCTTTTGCAAACAGTAAAAAAATGCAGCAGGCCCACATACACTTGCTGCTATTTGATTAGGGAAATCAAATCCGTTAAATCTTTCATCTATTTGACGTTCTATTAAATTTTTATCAAAAGGGTCTCTGGGATTGCCAATGGGGTATTCCTTTGCAATAAATGGACGTTCCGGGATGGTGATTTTAATCTGCTTTGTTTCGCCCCCCTGACTCTCAGGTTTCATTGTCCCTTTTGACTCAAAATAACAGGGGTTCTCCCGCTTCACCGGAGACCAGGCTTTGCCCGACGCAAATTCTTCCAGCGTGTACATCTTAGTGAACGGAACAGGCGTTACGCAGTGCGTATGCAACATGGTTTTTCGGTAAAGATTCATTTCCATAATATAAATTGTCGAGAGTGACTCATTTATATTTCCGGTCATGTGACTCTGTGTTTCATAATTTCCCAGAAACGGCTGTTGCTTCACATCCACAAGGGGCGATTTATTCCTGCTGGAGTCCATGCGATAAATGCACAGGTCATATAACAAAGCATCAGCCGGGACATTAGAGTTAATACGGGTACTGAGATAGTAAACAGCCATAATTAATCCATTAATATATGCAGGTTAATATTTTCAGCAGATTCAGCATAATGCCATCCGGTAACCCCGTGTTCATCGGTAACACCAGCTTCAGAACGTCCGTCCGGGAACATCAGAGTGTAGCGGCAACCAGCCATTAGCTGGCCATCGTCACCGGCGCACTGAAAGCGAATACAGTTCCGGGCACCGGAATCCTGTGCCTGTTGCGCCGGGACAGAGGACTGACTGGTATTGCGGGAGGTCAGAGAGCCGGTGTCTGTGCTGGTATACTGCGTGGCTGAACCGTACACGTAGTGATCTGGGCAACGGCACAGCACTCTGTCACCTGTGGCCGCATACGCTTTGCCTTCTTCTGCCCAGTCCTGCGCGGAGGCCAGAATTTCAAAATACCCGTTACATTTACTGCATGATGCCTTGTCGCCGGTCCGGGCTATTGCTTTACTTCCTTCAAACCAGGACGCAGTCGCTGAAATGATTTCTCCGTAACTCGTTTTATCACCCAAACAGGCCAGTGCTCTTGCCATTATTAATCCCTCAATATATAAGCGGTTATACTCACCGGCATCATACAACAATCACAACTTAACCAAAATCTTCGGCTTCTGGTTGCCGGTACAGTGCCTGAATGCGGCATATCTGGGAGGGGCAGTACCCTGTCGCATCTGCCGTTTCACGGATGCTCAGTTTCTTGACCTGCCGGTAGTACAGGACTTTCTGATGCCGTCCTGATCGGCCTGTTTTCACCGGTATTTACCCAGTGTATGCGCCCGTTCAATACCCTGCTTTTGTCGCTGGCGGCGGCCCAGCCAGTCCTTATGCGACATCGCGGCCATCAGGTCGATAAGTATGTCATTGATGTCGGTTATCACGGCGCGGGTTATTGGGTCAGCCTGCGAAGGCTCCTTATCTGACAGAGCCTGCTATGAGGTGGGCACATCCAGGCTGACAATCCGCAGCACGTGTTGCTCGATCTGCTTTTTCAGCCTCATCCAGTACATTACCAGCCGTATGCCCCTGCTTCAGTCCAGACTTGAAGAGGTCAATGCCATGGCTGCCCTTGGTGAGCTGCCCGATATGGAAATATCTGACAAGGGAGGGGTAAAAGTCTCCCCGCTGGATAACTGCGTCCCGGTGCAGGTTTCACAGCTGCCAGAGCTGGTTTACAGCATGCTACCGCACCCTAAAATCACGGAAATTCTCGATGAGGTAAACAGCTGGACGACGTTTACCCGACATTTTTCGCATATAAAAAATGACATTACCCATCCCGATACCCGCCTGCTCCTCACCACCATCCTTGCGAATGGCGTCAATATTGGTCTGACCAAAAGCCCCGGAAGCACCAAATCATCACTGGAAGATATCCAGCCATGGTACATCCGCGACGAAACCTATTCAGCCGCCCTTGCAGAGCTGGTAAACGCGCATGGGTAAAGACCACTGGCGGCATTCCGGGGAGACGGGACAACGTCATCATCAGATGGACAGAATTTCAGAACAAGCAGCTCAGGCAGCTACGCAGGGCAGGTTAACCCGAAATATGGGCAGGAGCCTGGACGTCAGTTTTATACCCATATATCGGATCAATACAGCCCGTTTTACACCTGTATAATCAGTCGGGTCAGGGATTCAACCCATGTGCTAGATGGCTTGCTGTACCACGAAATGACTCCTTATTCACCTCGCGGCTACGCTTCGTACGCAGCGTGATGGAAATCAATTTCCCACTGCAGCACATCGCCGTAAAGCGCCGATAGCGCCTGCTTTTCGCTTTCACTCAGCGCCATGGCGCAGCGGTCGAGTTCGTTCTTCAGCCAGAGCGCCTGCTGATAAAATTCGTCCTCCGCGTGCATTTCCACCCAGCGGCGCACGTCCGCATCGCTCTGGTGATGTTCGCTCGCCCGTCGGCACCAGAAATAATACATCCACTCCGCACCGAACATCAGGGTAACAATCTGCTCATAGCTTCCCTGCCGGGCCGTTCGCAGCATGCCGTCGCGAAAGCGCCGCACGCCGGGCAGATCGTCCGGATAATCAGCGGGAGTTATCCGCCGTTCTGATAACACCTGTTCAAACCATGCAATCTGCGTGTCAACCAGGGCATTCAGGACGCCAATAAGCCAGCGCTGCTGATGAATACCCGGCGCCTTGCTAACCCCGAGAGCAAAAATCGCGATTGCCGTCGCGACAAAGTTGCCCTCAAACACCAGATAGCGGTTAAAGACGGCTGTCGGCAGACGATCCTGTTCGATATCAGTCACAAAACGGTGCTGCTGCATCGCCTGCCACGCCGGTTGATGTTCGCGCAGCAGGCGTTCGCTAAACGCTTCCATTATGCTTCCTCCAGCGCGGCCTGAGCGACCGACATAAAATGCTTCACCCGGGCCAGCTCAACATCGTTCCACCAGACGCCATCGACCTTCATCGTACTGGCCACAATGACCCCCTGGGTCCGCCCGAGGATCTGACTCACGTTGGCGGGCGTCACCCCGGAGCCCACCAGCAGCGGTAGCTCCGTCGCCGCGCGGATCTCGTCAATTTCCTCCATCGTTGCGCTATCGCCCGTGCGCTGGCCGGTCGCAATTACCGCGTCGGCCTCGAAGAAATCCACGTCGCGCGTGAGCTCCTGAATCGAACGATCGGCAACGATGGCGTGGCTACCGTGCTTGACGTGGCTATCGGCAAAGACGCGAATATGTTCAGCGCGCAGCATGCTGCGATAGCGCAGCGCCTTAGCGGCCGCCCCTTCAATAAATCCTTCGTTGGCGATATAGGCGTTGGCCCACTGGTTTACGCGGACGAAATCGGCCCCGCCCGCCAGGGCGATCGCCATCGCCGGGATCGCCGCGTTCGCCAGGACATTAATGCCCAGCGGCACACCAAAACGCTCGCGAACTTTCTCGGTAATCACCGCCATCAGCGCAGAGGTTTCATGACCGATATCCTCAGGTTTGGAAAAAGGAATATCACCATGATTTTCAATAATCAGGCCGTGAACGCCGCCAGAAATATAATTTTCGGCATCGCGAAGTGCACGCTCAACAATACCGGGGACTGATTTGCCTCGATATTTCGGCGTACCGGGAAAAGGATCGCAATGAATAACACCAATAACAACTTTATTACGTGAAAAAATAGCTTGTATTGCATTCGTTTTTTCTGCTGAGATAGCAACCATCTTATCCATCCTGTTAAGGGAACACTATGCGTGTTTACGTTACTGGTAATATTACCGTAGATGAAACCTGGTCCATTCCGGATATACCGAAAAAAGGCGTGTCCATTCACGGCATTAAAGTTTCGCAGGATATCGGCGGTAAAGGCGCGAATCAGGCGATTATATTATCCCGCTGCGGAATCGACACGCGATTAATTGCCGCCACGGGAAATGACAGCAACGGCGAGTGGATCCGTCAGCAGATAAAAAATGAACCACTGACGCTACTACCCGACGCCCATTTCAATCAACATAGCGACACCTCGATTATTTTAAATAGCGCTGATGGCGACAATGCCATCATTACCACGACGGCCGCAGCCGATACGTTCAGCCTTGATGATATTATTCCGCATATGGCGGAGGCCGCTGCGGGCGATATTCTGCTACAGCAGGGCAATTTCTCCCTGGATAAAACCCGGGCGCTGTTCCAGTACGCCAAAGCCCGCGGTATGACAACGGTATTCAACCCCTCGCCTGTCAATCCTGACTTTTGCCATCTGTGGCCGCTCATCGACATCGCGGTGGTCAATGAATCCGAGGCCGAGCAGCTTAAGCCTTACGGCGTGAAAACCTTAGTGGTAACCCAGGGCGCGGCAGGCGCCTGGCTGGTTCAGGCGGGTCAGCGCCAGTTTTGCCCCGCTGTCCCCGCCGAGGCGCTAGACACCACCGGCGCTGGCGACACGTTCCTCGCGGTGATGCTGGCGTCCGCGATTCTGCGCGGCGTCGCGCCGGATGCGCTGGCGCTGGCGCACGCCAGCCGCGCTGCCGCCATTACCGTTAGCCGTCGGGGGACGCTCAGCGCGTTTCCCGACGGCCACGAACTCACCGCTCTGTTAGCCGTGAACGGCGCGCGCTGACCTACTTGAACAGCGAACGATAGGTATCGACGTTCGCTTTGGTTACCACCGTGGCCGGAACCAGAATGGTTTTCGGCACGGTTTTACCTGCAGTGATAGCGTTCAGCGCATTCAGGGCTTCGGCCCCCATCTTTTCCGGGTCCTGCTGCAGAACGGCGGTGACGTAGCCGCCGTCAATACCGGAAATCGCCTTCGCCGTCAGATCCCAGCCAAAGACTTTAATATCTTTCTGGCGCCCCTGGTTTTCCACGGCGGCGATAGCACCCAGCAGAGCGGGTTCGCCAGTGGCATAGATCGCCGTCAGATCGGGGTTGCCGGTAATCAGGTTCTCCGCCGCGGTCATTGCTTTATCCTGTACGTTCTGGCCGTCGACGACGTTAGCGATGGTAATTTTCGGATTGCTTTTCAGCGTCTCTTCAAACCCTTTCTGCCGCTGGTTCTGAATGGCCGAGTTCAGCGCGCCGACAATACCCAGCCGCGCCTGGCCACCCATCTCTTTCTGCACGTAGTCCACGAAGTATTGACCAATAATTCTGCCACCTTCGATATTATCAACGCCGACCTGAGCCGCCTGCGGCCCGGCCGGTAATACGGCATCAATCGCAATCACTGGAATGTTAGCGGCGGCCGCTTCTTTTACCGCGGGCATAATTCCGTTAACGTCGATAGCGGCAACCAGAATGCCTTTAACGCCTTGCTGAATATAGTTTTCTATCGCGTCGTTTTGCGCCACGGGATTATCGTTAGAGTTAAAAATAACTAAATCCTTGCCGCTGGCTTTGGCTGCATCCTGCGCGCCTTTATTCATCAGATTAAAGAACAGGGCCTGCTGATTGATTTGTACCAGCGCATAAGTCGGACCGGCGGCGCCGGCGGCAGAAATAAAACTCATGGATGCCAGCATCGTGGTGGCAACAGCAAGTAAACGCAGTTTTCCGGTGTGAAATAACATCATCAGTATCCTCGTCGGGAATAGTTGATAGCCAGCAGAGTTCCGCGCCGCATGCGAACGCAGAAGGATTATTTTTTGGCGGGCAAATATCGTCTATATGGCCAGAACAATCATCGACCGTTCGGCGGATACCTGCTTAATTTCATTCCGGCAACCGGTCCGTGTCGGTGCGCGACTGGAATGAGTTAAACGGGTTTGGGAATGACTTCCCGGATGATGCGGTAAACTGCCTATACAATTCTCCGCAGATTAAATTTTGTCAAGCATTTATTTCCAGTTATTGTTAGCAGAGAAATTGCTGTATCCACCGCGCTTAACTATGTTACAGATAGCCGATTCTGGCAGAAATGGCGCAGGAAATGAGTATAAAACGCGTATTGTTATCCGATGTGGCAAAGCTGGCGGGGCTGTCGAAGGCAACCCTGTCGCGCTATATGAACAACAGTATTGTGCTACCGCAGGACACCATCGATCGCATCGAAACCGCCATTCGCGAACTGGACTATCGCGGCAATAGCCTGGCACGCCGTCTTAGCAAAGGCGGCAGCGAAACGCTCGGCCTGGTGCTCCCCGATATTACCAACCCCTTCTTTGCCGAACTGGCCGATGCCGCCGAAGAGGCCGCTTCTGTCAGCGGTTACAGCCTGGTGCTGTGTATCACCCGCAACAACCCGGAAAAAGAGTGCCAGTTTATCCGCTGGCTGGATACCTGCCAGGTCGACGGCCTGCTGTTCACCACCAACCGCCCCGATAACGGCCTGCTGCGCAAAGAAGTCCAGCGTCACGAACGCATTGTCCTGCTGGATGAAGATATTCCCGGCAGTAAGGTGCCGAAAGTGTTTGCCGATAACGTCCAGGGCGGGCGGATCGCCACCGAAAAACTGATCGCCGCCGGGCATCGCCATATCGCTTTCGTCGGCGGCCCGGACAAGCTGATGAGCGTACGCGAGCGCTATCAGGGCTTCTGCACCGCGATGGAGCAGGCCGGCCTGAGCTGGCCGCCCGAATGGGTGATGTACGGTGACTACCAGCGCGAGTTTGGCCAGCAAGCGCTGCGGACCCTGTTCAGCCAGCCGGTTCGCCCGACCGCCGTCTTCGCCGCCAGCGACTATCTGGTGCTCGGCCTGCTCGACGGTCTGCGCGCCAGCGGGCTCCAGGCGCCGGAGGCGCTATCGTTAGTCGGCTTCGATGACGCCAACTATGCCGATTTTACCCAGCCGCGGATTTCCACTATCCGCCAGCCCGCCCGGGAACTGGGCCGCACCGCGGTGAACATCATGATGCGTCTGCTGAACGACGATCGGGATATCCCGGCGGAAACCCGCCTGCCGGTAGAGTGGATTGGCCGCGACTCGATCAAGATCTGTTAAGCACGTCCCAAAATGGCGCAAAAGCGCCCACTTTTGGCGCAAAAAACGATCAATTAACATTTTATTCACTATAATCAGTAAACCGGTTTACCGGAGCGTAATGAATAAACTCTATTTATTACATAAGGTTAAATCACAGGGCTGCTGTGTTGTTCCTGCCCTGGCACGGATGCTGCAATGTTTTTACTGGCGAACAAATATCTTACATAGCGTTTGTCCTGACTGTGCTGGCGAGTGCTCTATTCCGCAGGTAAACCGGTTTACTAGCATGTAAACCGTGTCGGATAGCATCTCTCCCGCAGGATGGCGAACATTTTCCCGGCAACAGCGATGGGAGTTATCAGATGCAGCAGCCACAAACTACCCCGCCAAGGGTGGAGATGATCAATATCACCAAGACCTACGGGTCGATACGTTCATTGCGCGGAGTCAACCTTGAGCTGGCTCCGGGCGAGGTGCTGGGCTTAGTGGGCGATAACGGCGCGGGGAAATCGACCCTGACCAAAGTGCTCTCTGGCGCGGTGATCCCCTCCAGCGGCACGATTCGTATCGACGGTGAACAGCAGCAGTTTACTAATCCGGCCGATTCGCGCCGCTGCCATATCGAGATGGTGTATCAGGATCTGTCGCTCTGCGACACGGTCGACGTCGCGGGCAATCTGTTTATGGGCCGCGAGCCGATGAAATCACGCCTCGGTATCCCCTTCCTCGATGAGGCAAGAATGCACGCCGATGCCAGGGAGATGCTAAAAGGGCTTGGGATCTCCATTCCCGATACCCGGCTGCTGGTGCGAAATCTCTCCGGCGGCCAGCGCCAGGCCATTGCCATCGCCCGCGCGGCGGCCTTTGACCCGAAGGTGCTGATTATGGATGAACCCACCGCCGCGCTGGCCGTCGCGGAAGTCGAAGCGGTGCTGGAGCTTATTCGCCGCGTTTCCGCTCGCGGGGTGAGCGTGATTCTGATTACCCACCGCCTGCAGGACCTGTTCCTGGTCTGTGACCGGATCATGGTGATGTATGAAGGTACCAACGTCGCCGACAGACGGGTGGCCGACACCAGCCTGAGCGATATCGTTAACCTGATTGTGGGCGAAAAATTCACCGCCCGCTCTGCGGCTGCACATTGAGGTAACAGGATGAGTATCATGAACTTAAGCAGCTCCCGCATGATCCAGCATTCGCTGCCGCGCCGCCTGCTGCATAACCACTCCGGCGTGGTCAGCATCGCGCTCTTTTTCGTCTTCTGCTGCGTGGTGTTTTCGCTGATCACCAGCAACTTTCTCACCGGTACCAACTGGCTCAACATCATCCGTCAGAGCGCCCCGCTGCTGATTGTCGCGACGGCGATGACCCTGGTCATTACCACCGGCGGTATCGATCTGTCGGTGGGCTCCACCCTCGCGCTGGTCGGCGCGCTTTCCGCTATCGCCCTGAATAACTGGGGGCTGCCGTGGCCGGTGGTACTGCTCGGCGGCCTGCTGCTCGGCGGATTGGTGGGCGCCATTAACGGCTTCTTTATCGCCTATGAAGGCATTCCGGCGTTTATCGTCACGCTCGCCACCCTGGCCGTGGTTCGCGGCATCGCGCTGCTGGTCACCCAGGGCTACTCGATTCCGGTTCCGGCTGACAGCCTGTTTACTTTTATAGGACGCGCGTGGGTAGTCGGTATCCCCATGCCCGCGCTGATCGGCATTATGATTCTGGTTATCGGGCATATTGTTCTCAATCATATGCGTTTTGGCCGCTACGTGACCGCTATCGGCGCTAACGCCGAAGGCGCGCGACGCAGCGGCATTAATACCAAAGCGGTCACCATGAAGGTCTATATCATCAGCGGGATGGCCGCCGCGCTGGCGGGGATGATCATTACCGCGCGCCTCGGCAGCGGCTCCTCCAACCAGGGCGAAGGCTTTGAACTGCAGGTTATTGCTGCCGTTGTGCTTGGCAGTACCAGCCTGTTTGGCGGCTTCGGTACCATTATCGGTACGCTGCTGGGCGCGCTGTCGATTGCGGTCATTCAGAACGGGCTGATCCTGTCGCATATTTCGCCGTTTTACACCCAGATAGCCACCGGCACCATTATCCTGCTGGCGATCTGGCTGAACACCCGCATTCTCAACCCCACGCGCTCCGCGGCAAAAGGATAGCTGATGAAAGGATCAATTTTTCGCCACCCCACCCCGCTGCCGCTTGGCGTCAGCAGCGGTTACGTGATGACGGTGCTTGGCCCGCTGCCGATTAGCGAAATGGGGGTTACTCTGATGCATGAGCATATTCTGCTGGATGCCTCCGGCAAATGGGTACCGCCCTGCTGCTGTAGCGATCGCCATCTTGCCGAAATGCCGGTGAAAATGGAAAACCTCGGCGAACTGTCGCTGAATCCGCTGATGAGCCGCGATAACTGCCAGCTGTTTGACGTCGACGTCGCGATTGAAGAGCTGACGAAATATCGCGCCCTTGGCGGAGAAACGGTGGTCGACCCGACCAATATCGGTATCGGCCGCGATCCCAAAGCGCTGGCGCGTATCGCCCGTCTGACCGGTCTGAACATTATTATGGGCACCGGCCTCTATCTGGAACCTTCGCACCCCGAGTGGGTACGAACCAGCAGCGTCGAACAGCTGACCGAACGGCTGATTTACGATCTGGGCGGCGCGGAGGAGAAACCGGAGGTGCTCGCCGGGCTCATCGGCGAAATCGGTATCTCGAGCCGCTTTACGCCGGATGAGGAGAAATCGCTGCGCGCTGCGGGCCGGGCCAGCGCCGCGACCGGCGTGCCGATCGAGGTCCATCTGCCCGGCTGGGAGCGGCTGGGTCATCGGGTGCTGGATATTCTCGAACAGGAAGGCGCCGATTTACGCCATACCGTCCTGTGCCATATGAATCCCAGCTTTGCCGATAAGCGCTACCAGCGGGAGCTGGCGCAGCGCGGGGCGTTTCTCGAATACGACATGATCGGCATGAGCTATTACTACGCCGACGAGTCGGCGCAGTCGCCCTCCGACGAGGAGAACGCCCGCGCGATTCGCGAACTGATTGACGACGGCTATATCCAGCAAATACTGCTGTCGCAGGACGTCTTCCTGAAAACCATGCTCACCCGCTACGGCGGCCACGGTTACGGCTACATACTCAAGCATTTTGTTCCCCGCCTGCGGCGCCACGGCGTCAGCGGCGAACAGCTTGAAACCTTGATGATTGGAAATCCCCAACGGGTTTTTGGCGGATAAAAGGAAAGTCATAATGCAGAAAAAAATCTTACTGGTCGGTGAATCCTGGACCAGCACCTCAACGCACGTTAAAGGCTTCGACCAGTTTGCCACCGCCACCTGGCACACCGGCGCAACGGATTTTCTGGCCGCGTTCGCGGACAGTGCCTACGCCATTACCTATATGCCTGCCCACGCGGCGGCGACAGACTTTCCGCTGACGCTGGAAGCGCTGCAGCAGTGGGATGCGATTATTCTTTCGGATATTGGCGCCAATACGCTGCTGCTGCATCCGGACACCTGGCTGAAAAGCCGCCGAACCGCCAACCGTCTGACGCTGCTGCATGACTACGTGGCCGGCGGCGGCTCGCTGATGATGATTGGCGGCTATTACAGCTTCCAGGGGATTAACGGCGGCGCGCGCTATCGCCATACCGCGGTGGAGAAAGTTCTGCCGGTCCGCTGTCTGGCGTGGGACGATCGCATTGAAACCCCGGAGGGTTGCTATGCCGAAGTGACGGAATCCCACGCCCTGTTCAACGATATTCCGGGCGAATGGCCGTGGCTGCTGGGCTATAACGAAGTAGAAATGCATCCGGAAGGCAAACTGCTGGCGACCGTGGCCGGTACCGGTCATCCGCTGCTGGCTATTCGCGAATATCAGCAGGGTCGCTCGCTGGTGTGGACCAGCGATATGTCGGCACACTGGCTGCCGGAAGAGTTTGCTCAATGGCCCGGCTATCGCCAGCTGTGGATTAACTGCCTTGACTGGCTGACGGAACGTCGCTGATGGCCGCCCCCCTTGAGCTCGCCCGGCAGCTGCTGGGCTTTAACACCATCAACCCGCCGGGCAGCGAAGCAGACTGCATGCGGTTCTTCGCCGACTGGCTCAACGATCGCGGTTTTGCGGTTTCGCTGTCGTCGTTCGGCGAGGGACGCTGCAATCTTATCGCCAGGCTGCCCGGGGCGAAGACCGGTAAACCGCTGGCCTTTACCGGTCATCTGGATACCGTGCCGCTGGGAAATGCCCTGTGGCAGTACGATCCTTTCGGCTCGCAGATAGAAGACGGGCGTCTTTATGGCCGCGGGTCCAGCGATATGAAAGCGGCGATAGCGGCGTTTGCCGTCGCCTGCGTTCATCAGCGGGAAACGATCCTCGCCGGACGCGGCGCGGTATTGCTGATTACCGGCGGAGAAGAGACCGGCTGCGACGGCGCACGGGCGCTGATCGCCTCCGCGACGTTGCCGGACGTGGGCGCGCTGATCGTCGGTGAGCCCACCGCCAACTATCCGGCGATCGGCCATAAAGGCGCGCTCTGGCTACGCTGCGAAACGCGGGGAAAAACCGCCCACGGCGCGATGCCGGAGCTGGGGATAAATGCTATCTATCTTGCGGCGGATGCGCTGGGTAAGATTCAGCATTTTTCCCCTGGCGCGGCGCACCCGCTGATGAAGCAGCCCACCCTCAACGTCGGACGCATCGAAGGCGGACTCAATATTAATTCCGTGCCGGACCGCACGCTTTTTGATGTCGATATCCGCAGCGCGCCCAATTTACAGCACGCCACTATCCGGCAGCGCTTGACCACGCTGCTTGGCGAAAGCGTCACGGTATCCACGCTGGTCGACCTGCCCGCCGTACTGAGCCGGGAGGATCATGCGTGGATTAAGCAGGTTTATCAGCGCTGCCAGCCGCTGCACGCTAAGCCGATTGAACCGCGCGTGGTGCCCTACTTTACCGACGCCTCGCTGCTGCTGCCTGCGTTGGGCGATCCACCCTGTATTATTCTCGGTCCCGGCGAGCCGTCTATGGCCCATCAGACCGACGAGTACTGCCTGCTCAGCCGGCTGGAGGAGGCTGAGCAGCTATACGGAGACATTATCCGCGACTGGATGGCGTAGCCGCCCGCGGCGAAGGCAAAGAATGAGTGACAGTGTCACTTTAAAGCGCATACCAGGCGATCGGCGTTTGAATAATATCGCGGAATAACAGAGGATAACCGTCTCGCGTCAGAAACGCATCATCACCAGCAAGGAGGCATTACCATGTCCGAGAAAATCCGCCCGGTGCTCATTTGCACTCTCTCTTTACTTCTTTCCGCCTGCTCGGGTAGTGCTTCTGCGCCTGATAGCGCCGAAGACGCGAAAGTATCGGCAGAAGTGGATAAGATGTTTCGCGATTATCAAACGGGTTCAGATCAATCACCGCAGGCCAACGTCTCACGCTATCTGACGCAGGTCCAGAGGGCTATCTTCGCGAAAATAGACCAGCCGGCGTCCTGGCAGGGGCAAAAATGCTCGGTGCGCTTAACGCTACAGCGTGACGGGACGGTGCATAATCCAGCGGTCGAGAGCGGCGATCCGGCGTTATGCGCGGCGGTAATGTCCGCGCTGAAAGAAGCCAAAATTCCGCCCGCGCCAGATGAAAAAACCTATCAGACATTCAGTCATGTGGTTCTGGACTTCAGGCCCTGAGAGCTTTTTTTGCATGTTATCGCAGGGGCTATTCGGCCCCTGCACGATTTTCAGAACTCCACGCGGCCGCCGAAATTATAGCGTCGCCCTTCCAGCATCGCCTTCTGCCGGTAAGCGGTAGTGTAAACCGGGTTCACATCAAACAGATTGTAGATACCGCTCATCAGCGTGACGTGCTTACTCAGGCGATAACGCACGCCTAGATCTACCAGCGCATAGGCATCCGTTGAGCTGGACTTGCCGATATCCGGCGATCTGCTGCGCCAGCTCGCCTTGGTCCACAGTTCAAGATCGGAAGCGGTGTTCCACGTCAGCGAAACGTTGGCCATACTGCTGGGGAAATCGCTTAGCGCATAACCCTTATACTCACCGCTTTTTTGTTCACTGTGGGTATAGGTATAGTTGGCGTTCGCTTTCAGCGCTGCGGTCACCTGCCAGTCGCCGTTCAGCTCCAGTCCGTAGATCTCCGCATCCCCGACGTTAATGTATTGCGACACGCTATCCGCGGTATAGCCGTTGTATTGGCATTGCCGGGTAGCCGAGGCGGTACAGATGGTATGGTCGCTGATTTTGTCTTTAAATTTGGTATGAAAAAGCGTGGCGTCGAGCGCCAGCGCATCCTGCTGCCAGTACACGCCCAGCTCGGTGTTGATGCTCTGCTCCGGTTTGAGATCGTCGTTGCCGATACCAATCTCAGAATAGGGATAAGCGCCGTAGACGCTGGTAAAGCCGGCGTTGTTCTGGCGCAGGTCCGGTTTTTTATAGCCGGCGGATACGCCACCTTTCAGCGCCCAGCTTTCGTCAATGGTCCAGTTGCCGTAGAGCTTAGGCGTAACGTGATAGCCAAAATAGCTGTCATGATCCAGGCGCGCAGAAGTGGTCAACGTGAAGTCCGGTACAATCATCCACGCGTCTTCAGCAAAAACCGCCCAGCCGTGACGGGTGATTTTACTCACCGGGGTGACCCCGGGCGCCTGCTTGTCCGCAATACCAAAGGTGTCATTCAGCTCATTGCGCGTGAAGTTTACGCCTAGCGTCAGCTTGTGATCGGCCAGCGTAAAGGTGTTTGCGCTATTGGCCTCAAAATTATTCTGCTTGATAAACTGCGAGTCCATGCCGGGCACGCGGTACTCCGTACGGGCCTTTTCGTAGCTGATAAAGTTCTTCACCTCCACCAGGTCATCACCGTACCAGGCATGCTGTGACAGCGAGACCGCATCGCGGTCAAAGCCCCAGTACCACGCTTTATCGTTATGGGTTTTCTCCTGATTGCCTTTGGAGGCGTTCAGATCCCAGAGCTGGGTATCGGTTGGCGAAAGAGAAATTGTGGCGTCCAGATTCCCCGCCTGATGCTTAACAAAACGTTCCTGGGTCGGGCTGTCATCATCGCGACGGTCAAGATAGTCAGCCCCCACGCTGACGCCGAGTTTGCCCGGTACGACGGGCCCCATAAAGAAGGCGTTTGTCTGGTTAGTATTGCCGTATTCGCTTTTCTCCTGCAGGAAGTAATTATCCTCCAGCACCCCCGTCCATTTTTCGAGGTTATACGCCTTTTTGGTGATGACGTTGACCACACCGCCGATAGAGTCAGAGCCGTACAGCGATGACATAGGCCCGCGAATCACCTCCACCCGCTCAATGGCGGCCAGCGGCGGCATAAAAGCGGCTTCAGACCCAATGTGATGCCCATAAGGTCGCGATTCGCGGGTAGACTGCTTGATACCGTTCACCATAAACGAGGTATAGGTCGAATCCATACCGCGCATCTGTACATCGCCGGTCGCCAGGCTGCCGTGGCCGTTGCCCACCAGCACGCCCGGCATCTCGCGCAACGCTTCCGTGACGTTCTGATTGGAACGGGTATTCAGCGCCTTCTCATCGAGCACCGAGATCGTCGCCGGCGCCTCGCGCCTCTCCTGGCTGAATCCCGTGGCGGTCACTACCATCTGTTCTTCATTTATCCCTGCGCCATCAGCGGCGTAGGCTGCCGCGGGCAGATTGACGAAGGCGAGCGCCATCGCCACGTCTATGCGTGTCTTCATCGCCACAAAAAGTCCTTAGAATTGAGTGAGATCGATCTTGAGAACGTAGTCAGGCCGATCGCTTTTTTCGTCCTGTTTGACGCTGGCGTACAGCGTTCCGCCATCCGCAGAAAGGACCAGGCTGTTGGGCATCGCCGCCGTTTTGAGGGTGTGCTTGAGACGATGGGTTCGCGCATCGATGACGCTAATCGAGCGATCGTTGCGATGGGTCACGTAGATTTCTTCACGCTTGGCGTTATAGAGCACAGCGACCGAGTTTGGCGAAGCGATACGATCGACCAGCTTGCCGGAGTCCAGCCGCACCACCAGCACATCGCGGGTGTTGGTATCGGCGATATATCCGACTCCGGCGGCGCTGTTCAGGGCGATATTGAGGAAATAGTGCTCAGCGTCAGCCGGATCGACCTTCACGCGGGAAATTAACGTCGACGTTTTGCCGTCCAGGGTAGCCAACTCCCCGTTGCCGGTGACCGCATAGACTTTTTCGCCCGATGCATCAACGGCAAACCCTACGGGGTCGATGTTCTTCAGCGTGTCAATCAGCTGCTGCTTGCGGGTATCGACCACCCAGAGCAGGCCCTGGCCTTTGCGCCCGATCCCTGACACATACAAACGCTGGTTTAGTTTATCCAGCACCACTTCGCGGACGTGGGCCTGTTTCGCAGGATCTGAATCATCGCTGAGCTGAATAGTGTTAATCACCTTATTGGTCAGCGTATCCAGAAGCGTTAGCGAGCCATCCAGCGCGTTACCCAAATACAGGATGTGATTTTCTTCATCCAGGGAGAGCGCGAAGGCGCGGCGTTCGGTAACGATTTTCTCATCAATCCGCAGAGAATCCGCCGCCAGTCGAAAGACCAGTCCCGCGGTTTTATCTTTATCAAACGAGGGCGCGGAGGCGGCGTAGAGCGTCTTCTGGCCGTTATCATAGGCCAGCTCGTAAACGCCGTGGCCGAGAGCCTGAGCGTGGAATTCCCGCTCGGTGAAATCCTTAGCCGAGGCGGAGGGAGCATGCAGGGAAAACGAAATGACCAGCGCGAGGCGCGCGGCCTGCTTCAGGGATGCGGTAGACATGTAATTTTTCTTTACAGTAGCTTACGGAATGCAAACACTAATGAAAATAAATATCATTTGCAATTGCATTCATCTCCATCTTCCCTACCAATTTTTGTGTTCTGATATTAACCGCCGTTTTTTGTTCCCGCCGGGAGCTCTCCACGCTTCATTCATCGGAATCATTAAAATCACGCGATAATCGGCTGTAAGATGCTGACTAACTCCGCCAGACTCCCCGCCTGCATCTTTTCCATCACCCTCGCCCGATGGACCTCCACCGTGCGTACGGCAATGTTCATTATCTCCGCAATCTCCCGATTCATCAGCCCTTTCACCACCAGCAGCGCAAGCTCCCGCTCTTTGGGCGTTAGCTGCTGATAGCAGTCCACGTTCTTTTGCCGCGCAAACCGCTCGCCTGAGGCCGCCAGGCCGTGTTCCAGCGCCGTTTGTAGCGGCTTCACCGACACCGGCTTTTGCAGAAAATCCACCGCGCCGCGTTTCATCTGTTCTACCGCCATCGGTACGTCGCCATGTCCGGTCAGAAAAACCACCGCCAGGGTGCTGCCGCGCTGACGCAGCGCCTCATGTACTGCCTGACCGTCCAGCGCCGGCATCCGCATATCCAGCAGGACAACGCCGGTCCGGAAGAGATCGGCCTGCGCGAGGAAGACGCCCCCCTCTGCCCAGCACATCACCTCGTAGCCCAGGCTTTCCAGTAAAAAAGCACATGCCTGGGTCACCGCCAGGTCGTCATCCAGTAGATGAATTATCGCCATTGCCGCTCCGCGCTCCTTGTTGCATGAATGTCAGTACCACGGTGACACCGGGTCGTCCATCGGGCGCCGTTTGATTTGCCAGGCTTATTTCCCCCTGGACATAGCGGACCAGCCGCTGACAGATAACCAGCCCAAGCCCCATCCCCTCTTGTCGACTGGTCACAAACGGCTGGAATGCCTGAGCAAGCTGCGCCCCGGCGATACCACCGCCGTTATCCTGCAGGACGATCTTCACGCCTCCGGCATCGCGAACGGCGTCAATCCACAGCATCTTCGCCCCGGCCTGCGCCGCATTGAGGATCAGATTCGCCAGCACCTGTTCAAGCAGAACCGGCGGTAAGACGAGCGTTAACGGGCGATCGACATCGCTGTTGAGCAATAGCCCGGGAAACTGCTGCGGCATTCGCAGCCACTGCCAGACATGGTCAATAGCCTGACGAACGCTGATATGTTCCCAGGTCTCCGCTCGTCCTGGCTCCCCGTGCGCCTGGCTGACCCAATGGCGCAGATTGCGCAGCGTTTCCGCCCCGCGCTGAGCCTGTTGATCGATGTGGCCCAGCGCGGGCAGTAAGGGATGCTGCGGATCCTGTTTCTGCAAACGGATCGTACAACCCTGCGCATAGTGGCGGATGGCCGACAGCGGCTGATTTAACTCGTGGGCAAAGCCTGAGGTCATCTCACCCAATACGCTCATCTGTCTTGCCGTTTGCAGCGCCAGCTCCTGCTCGCGCAGCCGGATAGCGTTGCGTTCAAGCTGCCTGCCGCGCCGCCGCACCAGCAGCATCACCCAGATATAATTCAGCGTCAGCAACAGCAGCGCCAGCCCGATGCCGCCCATGATTAACCGGTGCTGGATAAGCCAGCTTTTCATCTCCAGCCACAGCCGTCGCTGCTGAGGGTGCTGTTGAACTTCGCTCAGCAACGCTTCCACCTGACGGGTCGAAGCGGGCGCGCCCCAGTGAAAGACGGCGTTATCCGGGGCATTGAGCAAGACGCGGGTCACGCGATCCGCCAGCGCGTCGCTCACCGCCGGCAGCGCGGCAAACGACCAGTCGGGATACAGCGGGGTACTGGTTAGACAAGGTATCGCCGCCGGCCGCTCGATGACCGCGGTAAAATCGGCTTTATTTACCAGTCCCTCATCAGCCATTTTTTCCAGCAGGCACACCGGAACAATCGCCGCCTGCACTGCCCGTTCACGCAGCAGATAGATCAACGCATCCGCGGGGAATCCGCTAAAACGCAGATGCAGATCGCGTTCCGGCCGCAGCCCGGCATCGCTCAGCGCCTTGTATCCCAATAAATAGCCGCCGAAGGCCTGAGGATCGATGGCCCCTACCGTTTTGCCGATCAGGTCGGCCGGCGACGAAATACCGCTGTCGCGACGAGTCAAAATGACGCTGCCGATAACGTTGCTTGTCCCGAGTGAAGAGCGCAAAGAGGCCAGCCAGCGCAGCGAAGAATGACTATTCAGCTGGACAAACTGCGCCGGATTGGTCACCACAAACTGCACCGAGCCGTTATTGACCGCCTCCTGCATCTGCTGCAGATCGAGGGGCTGAATGTGAAACTGCTGATCCGTTAGCTGCTGATTGAGCATCACCTCCAGCGGCTGCCAGTGGCTGCGGGTTAAGACCTCGCCGCGCATGGCCAGAACGCCGATATTCCACGACGCCGCCCACCCGCTGCTGTTCAGCAGGAGCGCCGTCACCAGCAGCGCCAGACGCTGCACCTTTTTCGCTCTCACCCGATTATCCCTGTTCATTATGTTGTTTTAGATCAACAACCCGCCGGGTATGTGGTTAACCACAATAGAGCTGACCCCGCCGCGATTTTTACACTGTAAATCATCAACATTGTTTATTCATCACATGCAAAACAATGGCGTGACAAATGTTTCGTTATTGCTGCGCGAGGGAAAAATATGGACAGCAGTAAACGACAGTTTCTGGCGCAGCTGGGCGTTCTCACCGCCGGCGCGTCTCTGGTGCCGCTGGCGGAGGCGAAATTTCCCTTTTCGCCGGCCCGCCGCGAAGGCGCCTCCCGCCACCGCTATGCCATGCTGGTTGACCTGCGACGCTGCATCGGCTGCCAGGCCTGCACCGTCAGTTGCGCAATCGAAAATCAGACGCCGCAGGGGGCGTTTCGTACTCACGTCAATCAGTATCAGGTGCAGTTGGGCGATCGGGTCACCAACGTCCTGCTACCGCGGCTGTGCAACCATTGTGATAACCCGCCCTGCGTGCCGGTCTGCCCGGTGCAGGCCACCTTTCAGCGCCAGGATGGCATTGTGGTGGTGGATAACACCCGCTGCGTCGGCTGCGCCTACTGCGTCCAGGCCTGCCCCTATGACGCGCGTTTTATCAACCATGAGACACAGACCGCCGATAAGTGCACCTTCTGCGTTCATCGCCTGGAAGCCGGGCTGCTCCCCGCCTGCGTCGAGTCCTGCGTCGGCGGCGCGCGGATCGTCGGCGATATCCAGGACCGTCAAAGCCGTATCTCGCAGACGCTCGCCCTGCACCATGACGCCATCAAGGTGCTGAAGCCGGAAAACGGTACCGTCCCCCACGTTTTCTATCTCGGACTGGACGAGGCGTTTGTTACCCCGCTGACGGGACATGCCCAACCCGCGCTCTGGCAGGAGGTTTGAATGAGCCAAACCATGATCATTGAGGAGGTGCTGGCCCGTCCGCAGGAGGTGAGCTGGCTACCGTGGGCGGTGCAGTATTTCTTTTTCATCGGCATTGCCGCCTGCGCGGCGCTGTTTGGCTGCCTGCTTCACTGGCGCAAAAGACACGATGCGAAGCTGGAACGGCTGACGCTGCTGATTGCTCTGACCTGCGCAATTACCGCGCCGCTGGCGCTGACGGCGGACCTGCATCAAGCCGCCCGCTTCTGGCACTTTTACGCCTATCCCACGCCCTGGTCGTGGATGCCCTGGGGGGCGCTGTTTCTGCCGCTATTTACCCTCTTTCTGGGCCTGTGGTTTGCGGTACGGCAGTCAGGTCTGCTGCGTAACAAAAGTGACAGCGTCACAAAATGGCTGGCGCTGGCCAGCGCGCTTACCGCGACGGGGCTGCTGCTTTACACCGGACGCGAAGTCTCCGTGGTTCAGGCCCGCCCGGTCTGGTTCAGCTACGCCTTTGTGCTGGCGATGTTCTTTAGCGCGCTGCAAACCTTTTTCGCCCTGCTGATTGTCGCGGTACGCAATGATTTTCAATGCCAAAGGCAGTTGGCGATATGGCAGCTCTCAGCGCTTATGCTGCTGGCCGTCGTCGTGGCGATCTGGGTCAGCGGTGATACCCTTTCCGGCTCGGCTATTCGTCAGTGGCTGGTCATTTCGCCTTCAGCCCGTCATTACGCGATCGGCTGGCTGGCATGCTGGCTTATTTCATTGATCTTTTGCGCGCTTGCCCTGCGTTATCCGCTGACGCTGCCCGTTCGCGCCCTGCTGGCCGTCAGCGCCATGGCGCTGAGCTGGCTGATGCGCTGGACGCTGCTGATTCAGGGGCAAACCATCCCCAAATTTAATGCCCAGTTTAATCCCTATACCCTGCCGGTCGGTACCGACGGCTGGCTCGCTATCCTTGGCACCTTCGGCCTGTGGATTGCGCTGCTCATTATTGTCCGTGAAACCGTAAACGGACTCGCAAGGAGAAGGCAACATGGCTAATTTAACCCGTCGTCAGTGGCTCAAAGTCGGCCTCGCCGCAGGCGGTCTGGCGTCTTTCGCCCTGAGCTATCGCGAGGTGGCAAAGCGCGCCATTGATGGCCTGCTCAGCGGTACATCCGGTAAAGTGACCCGCGATCGTATTTTCGCTAATGCGCTGATCCCGGAAGCCAATGCAAATACCGGCTGGCAACAAAATCCTCGGCAGGTTATCTCGATGACCCAATGTTTTGGCTGCTGGACGCAGTGCGGCGTTCGGGTGCGGGTGGATAGCGAGAAAGACCGGGTACTGCGCATTGCCGGCAACCCTTATCACCCGCTTTCTCATGAGCACCACCTCGACTCTTCCATTCCTTTTTCAACCGCCATGGCGCAGCTGGCGGGTGAAAGCGGACTTGATGCCCGCTCTACCGCCTGCGCGCGCGGCGCCACGCTGCTCGAGGGACTCTATAGCCCGCTGCGGCTCCTTGAGCCGATGAAGCGCGCGGGTAAACGCGGCGAAGGGAAATGGCAGCGCATCAGCTTTGAACAACTGGTGAAAGAGGTGGTTGAAGGCGGCGATCTGTTTGGCGAGGGGCACGTTGATGGCCTGCGCGCCATTTATGCGCCGACAACGCCCATCGATCCAAAGCATCCGGGATTCGGCCCAAAAACCAACCAGCTACTGGTCACCAACACCAGCGACGACGGGCGTGATACCTTTTTACGCCGTTTTGCGCTGAACAGCTTCGGCAGTAAAAACTTCGGCGCACATGGTTCCTACTGCGGGCTGGCCTATCGCGCGGGCTCCGGCGCCTTAATGGGCGATCTGGATAAAAATCCGCACGTGAAGCCCGACTGGGATAACGTCGAGTTCGCCCTGTTTATGGGAACGTCGCCCGCCCAGTCAGGCAACCCCTTTAAACGCCAGGCCAGGCAGCTCGCCAGCGCCCGCCTGCGCAATGACTTTCAGTATGTGGTGGTCGCGCCGGCGCTGCCGCTCACCACGGTGATGGCAGACGATCGCGGGCACTGGCTGCCGGTGATCCCCGGGAGCGATTCGGCGCTGGCAATGGCGATGATTCGCTGGATTATCGAAAACCGGCGCTACAACGCCGATTACCTGGCGCTACCGGGCGCGCAGGCAATGCGGCAGGCCGCCGAAAAGAGCTGGACCAATGCGACCCACCTGGTCATCACCGATGACCAGCCGGAGCTGGCCGGACAGCATTTAACCCTTGCTCACCTGAATGCGGAGGGCGCCAGCGAACCGGTGGTGGTTAACGAAAGCGGTGACGTTGTCGCCGCCAGCGGCTGCCCGCGCGGCGCGCTCTTTGTAACACGCCAGCTAACCCTGCCGGACGGGCTCAGCGTAACGGTCAAAAGCGGCTTCCAGCTGCTGAAAGAGTCCGCTGAAAAGCTCACCCTGGCACAGTACAGCCAGCAGTGCGGCGTCGCGGAAGATAAGATCGCGGCGCTGGCGGATGCCTTTACCCGTCATGGCCGTAAAGCCGCGGTCATTACTCACGGCGGCATGATGGCCGGCAACGGATTTTACAGCGCCTGGGCGGTCATGCTGCTTAATGCGCTAATCGGTAATCTCAGCCTGGAAGGCGGCGTGTTTGTCGGCGGCGGCAAATTCAACGGCGCGACAGACGGCCCGCGTTACAACCTGGAGAGCTTTGCCGGTAAAGTGAAGCCGAAAGGGCTCAGCATCGCGCGCAGCAAAACCGCGTATGAATCCTCCGAAGAGTATCGCAGCAAGGCGGCGGCGGGCGTCTCCCCCTACCCGGCCAGAGCCCCGTGGTATCCGTTCGTCGCCGGACAGCTGACCGAGCTGCTGACCTCGGCGCTCGAAGGCTATCCCTATCCGCTGAAAGCGTGGATTTCCAATATGACCAACCCGCTGTACGGCGTGCCCGGGCTACGCGCGGTTGCGGAAGAGAAACTAAAGGATCCGCAGCGGCTGCCGCTGTTTATCGCCATTGACGCCTTTATGAATGAAACCACCGCCCTGGCCGACTATATCGTTCCGGATACGCATAATTTCGAAAGCTGGGGATTCAGCGCGCCGTGGGCCGGCGTCGCCAGTAAGGCCACCACCGCCCGCTGGCCGATCGTCCCTGCCGCCACCGCAAAAACCGCTGACGGTGAGCCAGCGTCAATGGAAGCATTTTGCATTGCGGTGGCGAAGCGTCTTAATCTGCCAGGATTTGGCGAAAACGCTATTACCGATGCTCAGGGTAACCACTATCCACTCCACCGGGCTGAGGACTATTACCTGCGCATGGCCGCGAACATTGCGTTTATGGGTAACGCGCCGGTTGCCGAAGCCATTAGCGAGGATCTGACGCTGACCGGGGTGCAGCGTATTCTGCCGGTTATCAACCAGACCCTGAAAGCGGACGAAGTGAGCCGGGTAGCCTTTGTCTACTCCCGCGGCGGGCGCTTCGCGCCGGACACAAGCGGTCGAGCGGAGAATCGCGTCGGTCAATTGTGGGAAAAACCGCTGCAGATCTGGAACGCGGAGGTTGCCGCCCACCGCCACGCCATCACCGGCGAGCGCTACAGCGGCTGCCCGGCATGGTATCCGGCCAGATTGTCCGACGGACGCGCTATCGAAGCGCTTTTCCCGCGACAGCAGTGGCCGCTGAAGCTGATCTCGTTTAAATCCAATACCATGGCCAGCGCCTCGACGGTGATCCCGCGCCTGCATCATCTTAAGCCGACCAATCTGGTGGCGCTGAATCCGCTGGACGGCCAGCGCTACGGCCTGGCGCACGGCGACCGCGTACGAATTTCCACGCCCGGCGGCGAGGTTGAAGCCGTCATTAGCCTGTTAAGTGGCGTAATGCCCGGCGTCATCGCGATTGAACACGGCTACGGGCATCGCGAAATGGGCGCGGCGCGGCACACCCTCGACGGTGAGCCCATGCCGTTCGCGGCGCAGATTAAAGCCGGCATTAACCTTAACGATTTGGGATTTGCCGACCCAACCCGCGAGGTCAGCAATACCTGGCTGGACTGGGTCTCCGGCGCGGCGGTGCGTCAGGGGCTGCCGGCAAGGATTGAGCGGGTGTAGACCGCTTCGATACGTGCAGGGTTGTGCTCCTTAGCGTACCGGTATTGAGGCGGCCATGATTAGTTATAAACCACCATCATCATGCCGGTTCCGTTGAAGGCGCCGGTTGAGGTTGGCGTCCCAGATTGCCACGCATGCCGTTGCTGAGCGGGATACAGGTATTGCCTGTCAATAGGTACCCTACTCGCTGCCGTAGTGAACCGTCAGGGTGATATCGCAGGCCAGAGAAAATCGCATACCCCTACAGCAAGAAGTGTTATTTTGCCTGTTCCTTGTTATTCTGCTGAATTGTTGTCCAGGTGATTATCATTCAGCGTGGTGATTTTTCAGACGCTGCCCTGGCGCTTGCCGACTCACACTCCAGACCAAAAACGCGGAGAGCGGCAACCCCATTCACACCTGCCCTGCAGGTGTTTTTTCCACAGGGAGATTAAGCGTGAGATTTGCATCAGTACCTTTCAATCAGAACCAGGTGGGCTGGCCGCTCAATGAGATTGATCGACAAATACAGCCGCAGCTATGCGGCGACATTAAAGCCGACTGGGTGATTATCGGCTCCGGCTATGCCGGCGTAAGCTTTGCCCGCAGGCTGGCCAGCCTCAATCCGCAGCTGAACATCGTGCTCATCGATGCCGAATGCGCCGCGACCAGCTCCTCGGCGCGAAATTCCGGCTTTATCATCGGCCTGCCGCACAATATCGGCAGCTCTACCGCCGAGCTGAAAAAAGCGCAGGATTACCGCGCCCTGCTCCAGGAGGGGATCCGCCTGCTCGATGAAACGGTGACCGAGCACCAGATTGCCTGCGAATGGGAAAACGTCGGGAAATACCACTGCCAGATAGATCCGTCCAGCGAAGCCATTATGCAGGAGTATGTGGATAACCTGCAGCTGATGCAGGAGCCTTACAGCCTGCTGGACGGCGAAGCGCTGTACCAGAAACTGGGAACCCGCCTCTACAGCAAAGGAATTTACACCCCCGGCTGTATTCTGGTGAACCCGGCGAAACTGATTGCGGGCCTCGCGCGTCATCTGCCGGAAAACGTCACGGTTTACCATCAAACCCCGGCGCTGGCTATGCGTCAGGAAAACGGCGGCGTCAGGGTGACGACGCTGCAGGGCACGATCCGCGCCGACCAGGCGATGCTGGCGACCAACGCGCTCTCCCGCGAACTCTCGCCCACCGTGAGCCGCCAGGCGTCAATGGCGACCTACGCCAGCATTACCGCCCCGCTCACGCCTGAACAGCGCCAGCGTCTGCCGGCAATGGAAAGCTGGGGATTAACGCCGGTCAACGCGATCGCCGGCGCCACGCTACGCTATACCCACGATCATCGTTTTCTGGTCCGCCAGCATGTCGATCCGGCATTGCGGGGAGTGATTACCGCCGGACAGACCGCCAGCGCCGCGCGCCAGCATCTGGCGCTGTTCCATACGGCCTATCCGCAGCTGCAGGATGTGCCGCTGGAGCGAACCTGGTCCGGGACCATCAGCGTCACCCGCAACGGCGCGCCGGTCTGGGGGCGTCTTGCGCCGCAGATCTGGACCGCCGGGGGCTGTAACGGCGCCGGCGTATCCAAACAGACTATCGCCGGGACGCTGCTTGCCGATCTGGCGATGGGCCAGGACAACCCGCTGATCGCCGCGATGCAGTCGCTCGGCCAGGCGAACGTTATGCCGCCTTCGCCATTCCTCGATATCGGGGTGGCGGGCGCATTATGGAAAGAGCGTTATGTGGGGCGCAAAGAGATGCCCGCGTAATCGCTGTCTGACAGGTTTCACTGCCCGGGCGTGAAACCTGTTGTTTGGGCTACTCCGGGATCGCTTCATCTTTACGCAGGGTCAGGACCTCGAATCCATCCGCGGTGACGGCGACGGTATGCTCCCACTGCGCGGACAGTTTTTTATCGCGGGTGACCACCGTCCAGCCATCTTTTTTGGTTTTAATCCGGCTATCGCCCTGGTTCACCATCGGTTCAATGGTAAACACCATCCCCTCCTTGAGCACGGCGCCGGTGCCGGGTATGCCGTAATGCAGCACCTGGGGATCTTCGTGCATCTCTCTGCCGACGCCGTGGCCGCAGTACTCCCTGACCACGCTGTAGCCGTTACCTTCGACATAAGTCTGGATCGCATGGCCGATATCGCCCAGCGTCGCGCCCGGCCTGACGACCTTGATCCCTTTCCACATCGCTTCGTAGGTTTTCTGCACCAGCCGACGGGCCAGCGGTGAAACCTCGCCAATCAGATACATTTTGCTGGAATCGGCAATCAGCCCCTCTTTTTCCAGCGTAATATCCACATTCACAATCATGCCGGATTTCAGATGCTCGCTCTCCTTTGGCATACCGTGACAAACCACTTCGTTGATCGACGTATTCAGCACGTAGGGGAAATCATACTGCCCTTTGCTGGCCGGGCGCGAATGCAGATCGTTGACGATAAAATCCTCCACCCGGTTGTTGATGGCCATGGTGGAGATACCGGGCTGAATAAAGGTATCCAGCATGTCGAAAACCGAGGCCAACAGCTCACCTGCGCGGCGCTGTCTGGCCAGCTCGTCCGCGGTCTTAATGGGAATTGATAGCATTGATCACCTCCAGCAACCGGTCAGAGCCGGACTTGAGCATCATCAGCTTAATTTGCTGATGGTTAAGTTCGGGATAGAGCTCGCTCATCATACCCAGACGGATCCAGTACTCCGCCTGCGCGTTGACCGAACGCGACATCGCCTTGCTGGCGTCACGAATATCGTCGTGCAGCAGGTCGGAAATTTTTACAATGCCCATTTATACGTACCGTAACAATTTATATATGTTTCGTATATTACGCCTCCCCGCTCAAGCAGACAACGTTTGTCGTCAGAAAGCAGAAAATGGGGTTGCGGTTTTTGTCGCCCGCGCTACGGCTGGTTAAGGTTCAGAGCCACTATCTGGATGTTACGAGGTTCAACGACGGTGCCTTTCGTCGTCACAAATGCATTGTGGACGACGTCCCCGCTCTCTTTATCCACCAGCGCAATATGCGGTTCATCATGCAGGATATTTTTATGCCCCCACGCCATCAGGGAAAACAGGATCGGCGCCAGGCTGCGGCTTTTTGGCGTAAGGATATACTCATAACGTTCGCGCACGCCTTCTTCCTGATAAGGCGTTTTGCTCAGTAAACCCAGTTCCGTCATTTTCTTTAACCGGTTTGCCAGCGTCTGCTTAGGCATTTTTGTATGCGAGCGGATCGTTTCAAAGCGCGTCACGCCGTAGAAAGCCTCTCTTAAAATCAACAAAACCCACCGATCTCCCAGGATTTCCGCTGCCGCAGAAAGCCCGCAAAGCTCCGGTAATAGGTAGGCAACTGAATTATTTTTTGACATGTCCGCTTTCGCTCTTTAATCTGAGTATGAATTTTAGACCTAGCTTACCAAGGAGAATACAATGCCCTTCGTCAATGTACAAACCATTAAAGGAATAATGAACCCGGAGCAAAAAAAAGAGCTTTTACGCCGCATGACCGATCTGATTGTCGAAATTGAAGGGAAAGGCGATCCCGAGTTCCGCCGTTCAGTCTGGGTTCGCATTGATGAGCATGAGCCGGAACAGTGGAGTCTGGGCGGCATACAGCCCACGGCTGAAGCGATCGCGGCAAAATTTTCGTCTGCTCAATAATCCTGCAAGGTCAGGAGCCTGGCACCGTCGCTGGC
Source organism: Klebsiella sp. ME-303 (assembly GCF_007910085.1). Classification (NCBI taxonomy): domain Bacteria; kingdom Pseudomonadati; phylum Pseudomonadota; class Gammaproteobacteria; order Enterobacterales; family Enterobacteriaceae; genus Klebsiella; species Klebsiella sp. ME-303. The sequence continues at coordinate 58,551 of NZ_VOJB01000061.1, forward strand.
GGCCGAACGTTCACGTTTACCCATAAGCTTCCCGTCCGCTCCAGGCCAGAGCGGACGGGAGGCGTGAAGGTTAATCGACTCTGCATACCACGGTGGCATGATCCCACCATGCGTTCTCATTAATATTCACCTCAAGAACCGTAAATTGCTCCGCCCGAATCTCGTCCAGCAGGGCCTGGAGCGGTCGCAACGTACGCCATGGTTTGCCCTCTTTAAGTAAATGATGGCGGATAGGATCGTACGCGAGAATATCCTCGGGATGACGCGGGGTTCCGCACATGGAGCCGATCACCAGCCGTCCTCCGGGTTTCAGTAATCTTCTGACTTCGGCAAAGCAGAGGTGGCGGGCATCATCAATCAGGCAATGCACACAGCTGCCATCAACAATGAGCTCAAACGTCGCATCCTGACACTGATGAATATGGCAGACATCTCCGACGAAAAAATTTGCCGGGAGACCCGCTTGCTGAAAACGATTTTGTGCCCATCGGATCGCGGTTTCGGACCAATCTATCCCCCACACCGAATAGCCTCGTTCCGCAAAATACTGCGCGGCCATCGCGCCATTCCCGCACCCCAGCTCAAGGACAGGCGCGCCGGGTTGGGGGAAATAGTGCTGTAAATGAAGCCAGCTAAAAACGCGCTCCTGTTGTTCTTTGGCCCGGAAATAACCTTCGCCAGCCCAGGCGATAGCGCCATTTGCCAGCAACTGCCGATACTCTTTTTCATAGCGGTTCATAATCAAGACGCCTTTGTCAGCAGCAACGCTCGTCACTTTACGCGCGGTAGAGGCAGGAGAAAAACCAACCGTCAGACACGCTCCGTCATCTCAGGCAGCAATTGTTCAATCACGTCGATAATACTTCTTACCCGCGGTGGGATAAAGCGGGCGTCAGGGTAGACCGCATAGAGAAAGCGATCGGGTAATCGCCAGGCGGGTAATACCGGTACCAGCCTGCCGGACTGCAAAGCGTGGGCCGCAAGGGGTAACTGCATGCCGCCGATACCGATGCCGGACTCTAGCGCCTGCAGCAGCGCTTCGCTGGTGTTGGCACGGAAGACGGTATTCACTTTCATATCAACCGTTTTATCACCCGAGACCAGCCGCAGCGGCGCGTCCTGCGCGATGCCGCTGAACCGCACGTGCGGGTGGGCGGCCAGCTCGCTGACGGCATGCACCGTTTTAAAACCGGGGGCGGCAAAGAGCGCGGTTTCAATACGCGCCAGCACGCGCGCCGCACTCCCCGGCTGCGGTTCACTGCTCAACCGCAGCGCGACATCCACTCTTTCAGCAACCAGATCGGCAATGCGGTCATCAAGGGAAAGGGTCAGACGCAGCTCGGGGTGCATTTTCTGCAGCGCCAGCAGATGCGGCAAAAAGAGCTGCCCGAGGCCGCTCGGCAGCTGCACGTGCACCCGGCCTTGCCACTGGCGATCGGTTGGCTGTAAGCGCCTTTCCGCTTCATGCATCGCTTCCAGCAAAAGCTGCATATCGCGCCGGTAACTTTCCCCCTGCTCGGTCAGCGCCATCGCACGCGTGGTTCGGTGCAGCAACACCACCCCAAGCTCCTCCTCAAGCGCCGCGATCTGCTGACTGACGGCGGATTGTTTCATCCCGCACTGGCGGGCTGCCGCGGAAAAGGATCCCGCTTCTACCACGCGCAGGAAGGTGGCAATGGCGTTGAGCTTATTATTCATTTAATGATTCTGCTTATAAGTGCCATCAGTTTTACGGGATATGCGTGAAAAAAATAATATACCACACTGCCTCTGTCACCCACCCTGGAGAAGCAACGTGAATAAGATACCGCAACCCAAAGTCGCCCTGGTCGCCGGCGCCAGCGGCATTATTGGCAGAGAGCTGGTGAAAACGCTGTTACGCAATCGCTGGGAGGTTATCGGCCTCAGCCGCCATGCATCGTCCCACCCGGAAAACATTCCCTTCATTCACGTCGATTTACTGGATGCGCAGCACAGCGCGCAAAAACTGCATTCGCTCAACGGCGTCACCCACATTTTTTACAGCGCATGGGCCAACGCCGGGAACTGGGCGGAAATGGTTGAACCGAACGTCACCATGCTGCGCAACCTGGTCAGCAACATCGAGCAAACCGCACCGCTACGGACGGTAAGCCTGATGCAGGGATACAAAGTGTACGGCGCGCATCTTGGTCCGTTCAAAACCCCGGCGCGTGAAAGCGATCCCGGCGTACCCGGGGCCGAATTTAACGCCGCTCAGCTCACCTGGCTCAGCCATTTCCAGCGCGGAAAAACGTGGCGCTGGAACGCGATCAGGCCGGGCGTGGTCGGCAGCACGGTGCCCGGCAACGCCATGAATCTCGCACTCAGCATCGCGATCTATGCTTCGCTATGTAAAGCGCAGGATCTACCGCTGCGTTTCCCCGGTTCGGAAAAAACCTGGCACAGCATCGTCGATCACACTGACGCCGGGTTGCTGGCTGATGCCACGCTGTGGGCCGCAACCTCGCCAACGGCGCAAAACCAGGCGTTCAACGTCAATAACGGCGACATCTGGCGCTGGTGCGAGCTGTGGCCGCGCATCGCGAGCTGGTTTGAACTGGCATCCGCCCCGCCGGTCGGACTGTCATTTCACCAGCTGTTTGTGGATTACCGCGCGTACTGGCGCGAACTGGCCGGGCAGAGTCTGGTGGAAGCGGACATCTTAAGGCTCAGCGACGGTAAATTTGCTGATTTCGTCTTTGGCTGGAACTACGACATGTTTGGCGATGGCAGCAAACTGCGCCGGGCGGGCTACACTGAAATGCAGGCCACCGACGACATGTTTTTCCGCCTGTTCGCACAGCTGAGAGCCGCTCGCATTATCCCCTGAAACAGCATGCTTTAACCGTCAGCCGGCGTCGCGCGAGCAATCCACGATTCAGTTTTTCGCCTCTTCCTCGCGCGCTCTGGTATCCGGGGTAATGATTATTCCAGGACGTAAAAAAGCCGGGTTCTCCCGGCATCATGATTTACCAACCATTTTCTGCGTATAAATACCAAACGTAGTGGATGATACTACTCCAAATTTCAGCATCCTTATGCTTCTGATGATTTCAGAGTACAGAAAGGTATCCGCTTCGATACGCTGGCAAAAATCTGCCAGGCGCTGGAGTGCCAGCCAGGCGATATTCTCGCCTGGGAGGCGGATTAACGCCCTTTCTCGATCGTGCAGGCCCACTGCTGGCTCATGCTGCTCTGGCTGGTGGCGATTTGCAGCGACAGGCTGGCGTCAAGGGTATGCGTGACGCTGTATTCAAGCACCACATCATCCAGATCGCGGGCGACGCGCTCAATGCGAAACAGAGCCTGGCCGGGTTCAATATTGAGCAATCCCGCCGTGCGGCTATCGCAGCACACCGGCGTATAGCGTTCCGTGGCGTTGGCCGGCGAGTAGCCGAACGTTTCCCGCAGCTGCTTATACAGCGATCGGCTGCCGTCCACGTGGCTCAGATCGTTATAGATACGGCCATTAAGCCAGGTCAGCACATGGCCAACCGGCCGGTCGCCCTGCACTAACAGCCGCTCCAGACGCATCAGCTGGCAGCCTAAATCCAGCCCCATTTGCTCCGCCACCTGGCGGTCGGCCATGGTCGAAATCAGCGACAGAACTTCCACGGCTATCTCCCCCGGCGGAGCAAAGGTGGTCAGTACGTCCGGGAGGTCGGTGTAGTATTTCTGCAGCGCATCGCGGTTAATAAACGTCCCTTTACCCTGTTCGCGGTACACCATGCCAATACTGGCCAGCGAATCTATCGCCTGTTTGATGGTACCGCGCGCGACCTTAAACTCCCCGGCGAGCAGCAGTTCGCCCGGGAGTTTATCGTCATAGGTAAAAGAGAGGATCCGCTGCAGGATAACGTCTTTTATCCTTAAATAGAGAGGGAGTCCATCCGACTCAAACATACTTGTGCTCCAACTCAGAGGTAGTGTATCTGGCTCCTGTAAGCGCTAAGTATATCCTGATTTATCTCCTGATTACCGTCTATGTTTGCGCTGGCGAGAATGGGCGGCGTGCGCGCATTTTCCAGCATGATTTCGCAAATACGTAATACCAGGCTGTTGGCGATGGTCGCGCCCATGATGGTGGAGAGCGGCGCGGCTTTCTGCGCCATCCCCGGCAGGCTCACCGCCGCATCGCCATACTCGCAGTGGTTATCAATGGTGATATCGGCCACATCCACCAGCAACTTGCCGCTGGAGTGGCGCGACGTCACGCGCGCCGCCGTCGCCAGGCTGGTAATCGCGATAACCGTTGCGCCGCACGCTTTCGCCGCCAGCGCGACATCAATGGTAATCGCGTTGCGTCCCGACACCGAATGGATCAGCAGCGTATCTTCAGCCCTTAGCGGCGACTGCTCCACCAGTACCCGACCGAAGTGCTCCACATTTTCCACCGCGCTGGTGAGGGTTAACGGCCTGACGTTAAGCATCAGCGCAGGCGTAAAAAGCGGATTGACGATGGCCAGGCCGCCCGCGCGATAGCTCATCTCCTCCGCCAGAATCCCGGCGTGGCTGGCGCCAAAGACGAAGATGTTGCGCTGCCCCATAATGCTGTGGGACATGATTTCCGCCGCCCGGGTGAGTTCATCGGGGCGCTGCTCAAGAAAAGCCAGCTTCTGGCGGATCTGACTGTAGTACTGTTTCAGGGCCTGACTCATAGACTTCCTCCCGATATCAGAACGCCAGCAGGCGGGTCAAAAGATGAATGACTGGCGCGAGGACAAACATATCGCTGTCGCCTGCCCATAGCGCGGTATCTGGGATCGTATTGTCGATAAAACCGGTGACGCAGAAATACTGCCCCCAGGCGACCACGGTCGAGGTGATAAACCCCGCCAGCAGAGCGCCTTTATAGCCTCCGGTAATATTGCCGAAGACCCCCGCCGTACCGGCGTGAAAGAAAATCACAATCATGCTGGGAATAAAAACGTAGCCGGTATAGCGGCCGATCAGGGTCAGCCACAGCAGCGAGCCGACAAAAGCGCCGACAAACCCCAGCACCACCGCGTTTGGCGCAAAGTTAAACAGTATCGGGCAGTCCAGCGCCGGTTTTGCGCCGGGCACCAGCCGCGAGCCGATGCCGTTAAACGCCGGCACCATTTCGCCAATAAACATCCGTACGCCGAGCAGCACGACGGCAATGCCGCCGGTAAACATCAGCGATTGTTTGAGGGCATAGATGTAGAAGCTCAGGTCGCCGGATTGCGCCAGGATCTCCGCCGCTTTCGGCGTACCTTTAATCTGCAGAATAAAGGTGCCAATAAAGAACAGCAGCGCCATGGTCAACGCCGTCACCACGTTGGAGTCGCGCAGGAAACCCAGCTTTTTAGGGACTTTGATATCTTCGGAGCTGATTTTGTTGCGGGCGAAAATCTGGCCAAAAATCGCCCCCAGCAGCGCGACGGAGGCGGAAGTATGCCCCAGCGCCACGTTGTCGTTGCCGGTGATTTTCCGCACCCAGGGCTGAACCAGCGCGGGCTGTAGGGTCCAGTAGAGCCCCATAATCACCGTTAGCATCAGCGTCAGCTGCACCGCTGAAATAGCGGGCTCGGTGTTCACCATCACCCCGGCAAAGATCATCGTCGTCCAGAACATCATATGTCCTGTCAGGTAGATGTATTTAAAGCGCGTCAGCCGGGCCAGCAGCAAATTGATGGCGAATCCGCCGGCAATGGCGATGGTCACGCTGCTTCCGTAGCGTTCGCTGAAGCGCGCCTGGCCGATAATATTGGTCAGGTTCATGGAGCTGAGACCGAAAACTTCGGTCCAGATCGGCTGAAATATCAGCAGCGCGGAGACGATAATCCCGGCCCCCGCGCCGATGATCAGAAAGCCCAGAATGCCTTTCAGGGTGCCGGACACAATGTCCGCCAGCGATTTCTTTTGCAGCACTAGCCCCAGCAGCACAATCAGGCCAATTAAGATCGACGCTTCACCAAATATATTGATGGTGATCCAGCGCAGCACGCCAAGAAACTCGCTCATGACGGCTCTCCTGCGGGCAGAATTTTCGCCTGGGTCAGCGCCGCGGTGATTTCGGCGTTATCGATATAGTTGTTCACCACCACCACCGGACAGGACAGATGCTTAAGGTTGTCCACCAGCTCCGCGTTGGTTATCACCACATCGGCGTTGGCCGAAGCGGCGGAAGAGACATCCATATGTTCCACCGAGGCCTGAATCCCGTGCTGTTTTAACACCGCCTCAACGTTCATTTTTAAAATCAGGCTGGAGCCCATACCTAAACCACAGACTGTCAGAATTTTCATCGCTATTCACTCCGTGTTCATCACGCTACAAACGCTGCGAGCCGCTGGCTAACAGCCGATAAAGTTGTTCTGGATCGTTCGAATGCATCAGGGTATGCAGGTTATTTTCATCGCTGAGTACGGTCACGATATGCTGGATAAGGTGGATATGGGCATCGCTGCTGGTTGCCGAAAGCCCCAGCACCACCTGCACCGGGTCGTTTTCCGCATGACCAAACGCCAGCGGTTCACGCAGCCTGACCGCGCTGATCTGCGCTTTCATCGCCCCCTGCTCCGGGCGGGCATGCGGCAGCGCCAGCCCGGGGGCAATGACAAAATAGGGGCCCAGCTCGCGGTAGCTATCGACCATTGCCTGGACGTATTGCGGGCTACAGGCTCCCGCGCGGCACAGCGCGTTCCCCGCCTCGCGAATGGCCTCCTCAGGTGTAGCGGCCGGGCAGTCAACGCGTATCGCCTGACGCTCAATCATCGGAGGCTCCTTGGGTTAAGTGATGACGGATAGAGGCAAGCGTGGTCGCCAGCGCCCGCTGGACGAACGCGCGCCCTTTCTCTTCGCTGGCGGCAGTTGGATCGCCCAGCACCGCATAGTCAGAAAACTCGGTCCAGGGTATCGGCTGATAGCGAAAATTGTTCGGGAAAGTCGGATAGTGCGCGCGGGCGTTGGTCATGGTGACGAACTCCGGCGCCAGCGCCAGCATCAGCGAGGTTTCGACCTCATCAGCATGCATATAGCCGGGGTAAGCCACCGCGGTGGTTTGCCGTCGTTTTACCTCCTCCTCCATCCCCGCCCAGCTATAGCTAAGCAAGGTAATACCCTGCTCTTTTAGCTGCCGGGAGGCCGCTTTCATCGCATCAAAATTGCCGTAATGCGCGTTAATCACCGCCGTGGTGGTGATACCGTAGCTGGCCATGTTTTCCGCCAGCGACACCAGCAGCGACGTCAGCCGTTCATGACCGATATCAATCGCGCCCGCGTGGCCGCGCAGGGACCAGACCTGGCTGTAGGAAACGACCGGCAGGCTCAGGGCGCACTCGCCCAGCTGCTCGTCAAGCAGCGCGCAAAACCGCTCGGCCAGCAGGTTATCGGTATCCAGCGGCAGGTGGTCGCCGTGCGGCTCGACGGCGCCGAGCGGCAATAAGGCGATCCGCGCCTTTTGTAAAGCCCGCCGGGCCTCGCTTTCGTTTAAACGATGCAGCTTCATAACATCTCCTCAGGCAAAAGCGAGGTAACGCGCCGGGTTGTCGACGAAGAAATCATGCAGCAGCGCTTCGCCGTCAAACCCGGCTTCCCGGGCCTCGTCAATGAATCTTGGCCGCCAGTCGCTAAGGATAAATTTCAGCCCCAGCCCCCCTTTGCCGTAATGCGCGCTCATGGATTTACGGGCAAAATCGCCGCCGATTAAGATCTGCTTTTGATAACCGCGCTGGCAGAGCGCCAGGATGGCCTGGGTACGGATGTGCTCTGGGTGATATTTTATGCGGCTGATACCGTCGAAAGAGAGAAACGCCCCGGTGTTGGCGATCTGACGGTGCAGCCAGGGATCGGGGTTACGATCCATATGAGCAAAACATAAGCGGGAGAGATCCAGCCCCCATTTTTTAAAGAGCTGCGCCTGCTCGAGTCCCATCGTCCCCATTTCCGTATGGCTGTGCATCGGCGCCCCGGTGCGCTGCTGGGCGCGAACGATAACCTCCATGGTTTTTTGTTCCAGAGGGGAAATGGCGTTATAGCCGGTACCGCACTTCACCACGCCGGCCCGATGTTCGGTGCCCTCTATCCCCTCAGTGACCTCGCGACAGACATGTTCAACCAGTTCATCAACCTCTGAATGTGCAATCCATTCGGCGAAAGTTTGCGCGGAGCCCGGCCGCTTGCTGCTCCACAGAAAGCCTTTGTTAAAACCCGCAGTGGCGATAATGTGCAGCTGCTGGCGCTGCGCCATGGCGGCGACGGCTGCGGCCTGACGGCCATAATCCGGCGCGGTGGCGTCGTAGATGGCGTTACCACCCGCCCGGCGGAAGTCGCTTAATTCACGCTCTGAAGCCTGCGGATCGTCGAGTAACAGATCGTCATCCTGACGCTCGGCCCAATAGGGCGGAATACAGTAGATATGGTCGTGGCTGTAGGTGACGCCCAGCTGATTAGCGGAAATATCCCCGTTTAACGTTCGAATGATGCCCATGTTTCTTGCTCCCCGGAACGGATAAGAAGGTGCTTTCAACATAGGCGCGCCCCACTTGACCAGTCAAGTGATCAAGTTCGCATCCGTCATATAAAATTTCTATCTGTGAGCTCGGTAGATATTTAAAACGCGATAAGAGCGCACTACGCGACTGACTTCCAGGAAACAGAAATTATATCTGTAAGAGGATCGTGACGGGGACGGTATAAAGCTTTTCATACTTCAGTGAAAATTACGGCTGACGCTGGCTGCTATAAAGGGAATGGTAAAAATACCTTTCATGCTCCCGAACGTTCCCGTAATAAAACACTACCTAAAGGTTATGCCAGTGACTTCACGGACAAACAGGATGGGACTGAATTATTTTCCCTTTAACCATCGGAAGCTTTCGCTGGATAAAATTCAAAAACGGGATTTAATGAACACGATCAAGGAGCAGTGATGTTCTACAGGAATGAAGTGATCAGTTATTTACAGACGAATAAAATTCTTGCGTTAAAACTCGACCGTGCCTTAACGGGCGTCGAAAAAGCGGTATCAAATCAGATTGAAAGCATAGGCGCAGGCGCGATGCGTATGCTGTATTATACCTCCTGCTTTACTGATGAGTATCAGGATGTATGCCAGCAACAAAAAAACGAAGACCTTCGATTTAAACAAGGTGTTATTTATTTGTTGCGACATGGTAATCTCGTGTACGACTTGCTAAAAATATATTTTGAACAAATATTCAAATTTAAAACCAACGATCAATTGGAATACATTAAAAAAAAGCTTATGGCGGTTAATATCCATATTGCCGCCAGTTCACTGACAAGCGCGGGATTTGCTTTAGCAACAGCATCATTTGTCGCAGTAGGCACAAGACTCAGTCTTGAGTTCAGCGCACTGGCAGGGCAAAAAGCAGGTGGGATTGTAGGCGCTATTGCCATATACGGCGTTGTCCAGAAAGCGGTTAATAGTGCACATCGTCTTCACATGACTTATCCTGCTTACTACTCAGCGCTATACGCGAAAGAGCTGGAAATGATGTATTTTCTGATAGAACCTTTGTTTGAACGCGCCGAGGCGTTTAAAGCACAATGGGTATCGGATGATGAAATTGCAGATATCATCAGGAGGATGATCCAATAATTATGATGGATTTGATTAAAAGATTGCTCAGGCGAATATTTAGATCCCTGGTGTCGTATTATGGCCCCGCCGCGCTAACAATAGTATTTGCTTTAATTCAAGGTCTATGGTTTCCGGAGAGTCCTGCCTGGCTTACCCCCGTTTTTTTCTTATTTGTAATTTTTATTTTTTAACGATACGTAACATGGTAATTCCAGAAAATTATTACCCTCCTGAATATATAAGGAAATAGTATGTCTACACCCGCACATTTATGGCTTGAGGACGAAAATGGTTCTCCAATTATGGGTAGCTGTTTAATGCCGCTACGAATGGGATCTATCGAGTTAAAATCCTTCTCCCACGGTATCACTATTCCGGTAGATCCCAGTTGGGGAAAACTTACGGGTACCCGCGTTCACCGCCCTATCACGATAGTAAAAGAATTTGATCAGACAACACCGCTTCTGTATCGCGCAGTCTGCGAAGGCCGAACCATGAAGACGGCGACAATCAAAATGTATCGTATTCTCGAATCAGGTATTGAAGCCGAATATTTCAATATCATTCTGGAAAACGTCAAGTTTACAACGGTTGCACCGTACCTCTCTCCAAACGGTATAAGTAGTACTCATCTTGAAACGCTCGAATTGCGTTATGAGGCGATCACCTGGAAGTATACGGAAGGAAATATTATCTATCGTGATAGCTGGAACGATCGTTGCTGTGCGTGATGACAAAGGGTTTCACAGGAGGTCAAGGCTTCCTGTGAGCCTCACGAGGACATCAACCGCCGGCGGGAAATCTGGTGGATAATTTAGCACCAACACCGTGGCAATGCTCTACCTTAGCGCTCCAACCGGGGGAGAATGTTCAGCATAAAAGTGACGTTGTCACATAGTAATTTTTCAAAGAGAATACCGCTGCTCATGGAAAAATCGCTTTCACCACCAAGGAGGTGAATAATTTTATTTTTTATAAACAACACGTTACATAAGATCTCAGTACGTTTAATCTCAGACTAATAATCAACATCATTGATTAAAATGTTTAATTGAATGAATCGATAAAGAGAGTATTGTTAAAAACAATGATGAGCGGAGATAAATAAATGTTACGTGATTTTTTGAAGGTAGAAAAAGAGGATCGTCTGGTCGAACAACAGGACGCCAGCAGCGGTAAAGAGAATTCAACGGACGTCACCGAATGGATTATTGTGAATAAAAATGGTGATAAAAAAGGCCGGGTGGCGTTATTCAATCAATTTACCACCCGCCGTTCCTATTGCGTGAATTACCGCATCACCCAGTTTGATAATAGCGGCAAAGTGGTTGTCGACCGGCTGGCGGAATCAATCTGATCCCAGGGAACGTTGTCACGCCGGCGTCCCGCGCCTTTAGCCCGGCCCGTCGCTGGCGGCGGCCAGCAGCGGCACAATCACATCGCTTAACGGCGTGGGGATATGGTGAATACGGCCATATCGCTGAACGACCCCGTTGCGAATATCCCACTCCAGCGGCAGCCCGGCCTCGCGATCCGTAAGTATTGAAGTGCTTAAATCCGGAGGCGCTCGGTGGAAACCGGCGAGAATTTCCTGCGGCACGGCGTCGTCCAGGCTGGCGCCTACGGCGCGAGCCACCGTCAGCCCCTCCTGCAAATAGGTTAAAGCAAGCGCCGTGATATCGTCGCGGGCAAACATCCCTGCCCGCCTCCCCGCCAGCACCATCAGACCGGCGACCGCATTCTGCAGCAGTTTACGCCACGCAACGGAGAGAAAATCCGCGCTGATATCCACTTCACAGCGCGTGTCCCGTAGCGCGTGCCGCACCCGCTCGGCCCCCTCAACATCCGGCAGCGTCAGGCGCGGTTTCGCCCGCAGCCAGACCGACGCTTCAGGTTCACGCTGGGCGGGGAACCAGACGACCGATGGCAGCACGGTAGCTTCCGCCACGTACGGCGCGAACAGCGTTTTTTGTTCAACGCCGTTTTGGAGCACGCAGACTACCGTTCGATCGTGACACAGCGCTTGCAGCCACGGTGCAATAGCCGCAATTTGTGTCGCTTTTACCGCCACAAATACCAGGTCGTACGGCGCGGCGACCGATGCCGGTTCCGTCAAGACCGGCCCCGGCACCACAATATTTCCGCCATCAAAACGCAGCGACAGCTGCGGGTGCGCGCGGCGGCCGCATACCAGAGGCGTACGGCCAACCTCGTGCAGCGCCGCGGCGATGGTGGTACCAATTGCGCCCGGACCGATCAGCGCAACGGTAGGTTCTTCAACTGTCATCTATGCCTCCAGGCCGCTTCCGGCCCCTGAGATTTCATTGGTACGTAACATAAACGCGACTTCGTTCGCATTACCATTTTATTCATATGGGTAATCTGAATGTGTGTGTCAGCGTACACACTTTTCACCATCAACAAGGAAGGTACATGTTTCCAGAATACAGAGAGCTGATTTCTCGATTGAAAACCACGCACCCGCGCTTTCAGTCGCTATTCGAAAAACATAATGCACTCGATCACGACATTTCGCGCATAGAAGGAGTCGATGGCAAAGGATACAGTCTCGAGCTTGTACAGATGAAGAAAGAAAAACTTATGTTGAAGGACGAAATGCTCAAAATCCTCCAGCATGAAAGCCTGATGTAAACGATAAGGCCACCGGATGGCGGCCTTCTTATAGCACCAGGCTACGAGCGAATAAACGCCAGCAGATCGGCGTTAATCACATCGGCGTGCGAGGTATGCATACCGTGCGGAAAGCCGGGATAAATTTTTAGCTGGCTGTTCGGCAGCAGCTTATCCTGCAGTATCGCGGCGTTTTGATAAGGCACAACCTGGTCGTCATCGCCCTGCATCACCAGCACCGGCAGCGTAATGGCTTTTAAATCTTCGGTCTGGTCAGTTTCAGAAAACGCCTTAATCCCCTCATAGTGCGCTTTTGCGCTACCGGTCATGCCCTGCCGCCACCAGTTCTGAATCGTGCCCTGGGACACCTGCGCGCCTTCACGGTTAAAGCCGTAGAACGGCCCGGACGCTACGTCGAGATAAAACTGCGAGCGGTTGGCGGCCAGCGCTTTGCGAAAACCATCAAACACCTCGATTGGCGTACCGCCCGGATTACTCTCCGTTTTTACCATCAATGGCGGAACCGCGCTGATCAGCACCGCTTTGGCCACGCGCCCCTGCGGCTGACCATACTGCGCAACGTAGCGCGCAACCTGCCCACCGCCGGTGGAATGCCCGATATGCACGGCGTTATGCAGATCCAGATGCTCCGCCACCGCAGAGGCATCGGCGGCATAATGATCCATATCGTGACCGTCACTCACCTGATCTGAACGACCATGACCGCGTCGGTCAATCGCAATCACCCGGAACCCTTCTGCCAGGAAAAACAGCATCTGGTTATCCCAATCATCGGCGCTTAAAGGCCAGCCATGATGAAATACGATCGGCTGCGCCTCCTTCGGGCCCCAGTTTTTAAAGAAGATATTGACGCCGTCTTTGGTTGTCACAAATGCCATGTTACAAACTCCTCTCGTGAGAAAACAAGGCTGCGGGCCTGACGCCTGCAGTGGGTCGGGTCTTAGGGCGGGATGCTATGTCCGGACGATAGCGTCTCGTTAGGTGTGAAAATGACCTGGCTGGAAAAGTGTAGATGATTTTTGTCGATACTGAGCGTTCGCTTTGTATCCGATAAATGGGCTGTAAACAGCCCATTTAAGCATGCAGAAAGGAAAATTTAACGCAGCACGAACTTAATAACGCCGGATGGTTACCGTTTCGGCTCCCGCCTGGTCGAGCGCGGCGAGTCCCTCCTCTATCCGCCCGAGGCTTATCAGCCCGGGGGAGTGGCGAAAATCCTCGCGAAAAATGGCCAGATTGCCCCACGGCGCGTAATAGGCGATGTCGCCGCGCCGTGGGGTCATTGAGGCGCCAGAGTCCGCGTGGCGCAGTTTCGTCGGCAGCCAGGCGATTTTTTCCGTGGAACCATAATCCTCGAGCTTCACCGTCATCGGCAGCTGCGCCAGGAACTCATTAGCCGCTGCGCTCTCATCCAGCGAGCCGACAACCGTGGCGCCATTGAACTCAAACTGAATCTTCACCGCGTTCTCCCGCCCGGCGGCAAATGCCGCCCCCGTCGTAGCAATAAAAATCAATAGCGTGGCGCTAAGAGAGTTGAACATCCGCTCACTCTGCCAGGCCACGAGCGCGCAGGACTTCACTCACCACCGCTACCGCTGAAAAGGCATTTGGCCAGCCGGCATAGAAAGCGGCATGCGCAACGATCTCCCCCGCCTCTTGCGCGGTGAGGCCGTTATCCATCGCCCGGTTAAGGTGGTAGCCAATTTGCGCGCTTTGCCCGGCGGCAATCAACGCGCTGACCGTGACCAGGCTGCGGTCGCGCGGCTTCAGCCCCGGTCGCTGCCACAGGTCAAGAAACAGCGGTTGAGTCGTAAACTTCACCAGTCCAGGGGAAATCGCGCCGAAGTTCTGTTCTACGGTTGTTGAACGCTGATTTTCCACCGCCTGATTAAGAGGGAGCAGCTCCGGGGAGGCAGCAGCCAGCTGCTCGCGGCCAATGCCGCGCGCGACAAAAATATCTTTCGTCACCGCAACGGCGGCCATCGCGTTGGGCCAGCCGGAATAAAAAGCCAGATGCGTGATGATTTCTGAGATTTCAGCCGCCGTGACGTCGTTATCCAGAGCAACCTCAACGTTATGTTTTAGCTCCGCCGGCTGATTACGGGCGATAAGAATCGCCACGGTCACGATGCTGCGGTCGCGACGCGAGAGTTCTGTTCTCTGCCAGAGATCCCCTATCAGCACCTCGCTGCCGAAACGGGCAAGCGCCGGCGCGACGGATTGAATATCCTCAGCGGACAATACGGATGGACTACGTGGAACCATTTTTTCACCTCTTTTTTCTTCTGCCAGGGCTGGCGCGCCCAGCATTAACGACATTGCAGCTACGGCAATAAAAGCTTTCATCCTGAACACCTTTCCGACACGTTAATTCTTCAGCCTTTCCACCAGTTGACGCTGGTACTCAGGCAGTTGATCGCGGCTGGCACGCTGAAAAACCAGCGGAGGCAGCCAGGTCATTCCCGCATGCAGCGCGCTGGCCTTCATTGGCGTAAAGACGTCGGCCAGGCTGACGCCCGTTCGCCCGGTCTCGCCGTATGTCGCGTCACCGCCTGCGGCCGTCGTGACAATCAGCATCTCTTTGCCCTGCCATACTCCCGGCCCTACGCTGCCCCAGGTATCGTTCAGCCAGGCCTTCATCATCGGGGTGATGTTGAACCAGTGGGTCGGGAAGATAAAAACGATGCGCGAGTGTTCCCGCATGAGCCGTCGCTCTTCATCGGCATTGATATTTCGGGTATCAAAACCGTAAAGCGCCTCGAGATTGCGTACGGTCACGCCGGGTACGCTTTGCGCTGCGGCCTCAAGACCTTTGGTCATGACCGATTGCTCAGGATACGGATGAGAGACGATAACCAGCGTATTAGCCTCTGCGGCACGGCTGGTAGAGGTAAAGCTAAACAGAAACGCGGTGACGGCCAAAAGCCAGAACAGACCGGGAATACAGCGGTGCGAATAGTTCATCAAGCTCTCCTTCTCTTTTGCCACAGGGTAAGGCGCGGAATAAGAAGGAGCCAGCCCTCGCTATCGAATGGGGCTGTGAGTTATTTTCATCAATCGGGCTACAGACCGAGCGGCTTCATTTCCCGCACAAGGGAGATTAACAGGCGCAGCCCGGTGGGAACCTGATGACGGCTGGAGTAATAGATATAGAATCCCGGTCCGTATGAGGCCCAGTCGGTCAGCACCAGACGCAGGCGCCCTGCGCTGACGTGCTCTGCTATCAGCGGTTCCGGCAGGTACATCAGGCCAAACCCCTGCAGAATGGCCACCACGCCCGTCTCCGCCAGATCGACCGTTAACAGCGGCGGTACTTTGACGGTGAGCTGCTCTTCGCCACGTTCAAACTCCCATTTATAAATGCGGTTGTTTCCCAGACGATTGCTGACGCAGCGGTGCTGTTGAAGATCGTGAGGATGCCGGGGCTCGCCAAAACGGGCAAGATATTCCGGGGATGCGGCGACCACCCAGCGCACATCGGCAGACAGCCGCTGCGCCACCATATCTTCAGGCACGGTTCCGCCATAGCGGATCCCTGCGTCAAACCGCGCTTCCGTTACATCAACAATGCGGTTGCTGGCCACGATATCCAGCTCAATATCGGGGTAACGTTCAGCAAAAACAGGCAGGACCGGGGCCAGCAGCAGCGTGGCCGCCTCAACGGCGACGTTGAGCCGAATATGTCCCGCAGGCGAGTCGCGGTACGGATTGAGCTGTTCAATCGCGACATCGATTGAAGCGAGCGGCTCGCTTACCGCGTTGATCAGACTTTCACCGGCCGCCGTCAGGGAAACGCTTTTGGTCGTGCGGTTCAGCAGACGCACGCCCAGCCGCGCCTCAAATCCCTTGATCGCGTGGCTCAGCGTCGATGCGCTCACCCCAAGTTCAACGGCAGCTTTACTAAAACTCTGATGGCGGGAGATGGCGAAAAAATAGACAAGATCGGCCATGTCGGCACGGGTTACATTCATACGGTCTCGCTAACTGGATGGAAATTAAGCTGAAAAACAACGTTACCTTGATGTGATGGCGTATCGTGACGTTGATCCGACCAGGAAAATCAAAGACCTGGATGCACGAACAATCTTCCGGGCGGTATGTTTATACTACAGGCGTCAGCCTTGATAAACTGACCTTCCGACCGGAGAAAACCCATTTTATCCGCCAGAGGCGCATGTATGTTACCTGATTGCGATAAAGCCATCGTCCTGCTGCATGAAATCTACGGCATCAACGCGCATATTCAGCGAACCGCCGCGACCTGGCGCAGCCGCGGCTTCGATGCGTACACGCCAGCGCTTTTCCCTCACTCTGCGCCGTTCGCCTATGAGCAGCAGGAGCAGGCCTGGCGCCACTTTTCCGATAACGTCGGATTTGATACCGCCGCCATCGTGTCGCTGCTGGCCGAGCTAAGAGCGAAATACGGCACGCTAATCCTTATCGGCTACAGCGTGGGCGCCACCTTAGCCTGGCTGGCCGCCAGAAGCGGACTCTGCGACGGTGCGGTTTGCCACTACGGTTCACGGATCCGCCAGTACTGCGATGCGGCGCCTCCGTGCCCAACGCAGGTGATTCTCGCCCGCCATGAACCGGCGTTCGATCCCCGCGCCCTGCAAAACGAGCTGGAGAAATACCCCTCCGTGACCTGCCGGATGTTCAATGCGCAGCACGGCTTTTGCGATGCCGACAGTCCGGCGTGGGATGCGCGCCTTGCACAGCAGGCGGACGAAGACACGCTGCGGTTTTTAACGCTTATTCAGTAAAGACAGGAGGCCTGATGCATCAGATATTTCGATGGATTAACGAACCCGCGACATGGTCAGAAGAGGACGGCGAACTGCGCGTCGTCACCGATGCACAAACCGACTTCTGGCGCGAAACCTGGTACGGGTTTGAGCGTTTTTCCGGGCATATCTACGCCACGGAAGCCGCGGGGGACTTCACCTTTCAGGTAAGGGTGCGAGCAGATTTCAGTACGCTGTATGACCAGGCAGGGATCATGTTAATGCAGGACGCCAGGCGCTGGATTAAGGCCGGTATCGAGTACAACGACGGCGCGCCCGCTATCGGTAGCGTACTGACGCAGGAAACATCAGACTGGGCAACCGGTATTTTCCCGGGCGACCCCGGTGAGTTCTGGCTGCGTCTGACCCGCCGCGGAGAGGCGCTGCGCCTGCAGTATTCAACGGACGGTCAACTGTGGCCGCTGCTGCGGCTGTGCCCTTTTCCGGGCGGCGCGGCGAAGGTCGGCATCATGTGCTGCACGCCGCAGCGCAGCGGCCTGCGGGTTACTTTCGACCAGATATCACTGCTGCCGCCGAATGATAAAGATTTGCACGATCTGAGCTGAGCAGCCGGCTCGCGCGCGGGCAAAATCGCTGAAGAATCGCGACGGAGGTATGATTTCTGACTCCCCGGGCTGCCCGTGCTCGCGCCTTGCTGCTAGATTGGCAGCAGCAACCTTCAGGCGAAAAATGAGGAGGAGTCATGTTTTCCTACATCATGCTCGGCACTAACGATCTGCCGCGCGCGATTCGTTTTTACGACCCGTTGATGGAGATGCTGGGGCAGCCCCGGAGCGGCCGCAGCGAGCAAGGCGCATCGTGGGGGACATTCAGCGGAAACCGCACCATCGGGCTGTGCGTTGGCAAACCGTTCAACCAGCAGCAGGCAACAGCGGGCAACGGCGCTATGGTGGCCCTGAACGCACGTTCGGTTGAGCATATTCAGCAGCTGCATCAGCTGGCGCTACGCCTGGGAGGAAGTGATGAAGGCGCCCCAGGACATCGCCCGCAGTACGGTGAAGGTTTCCACAGCGCCTACGTCAGAGATCCGGACGGCAATAAGCTGGCGTTTGTTTATTACGCAAACGCAGACTAAACCCCACGCCGGAAAGTTAATGCAGGGTTAGCGCATGGCGAAACCCTGCGCAACAACCCTGGCAACTCTCAATATAGCGACGGATGCTCTCAGCCAGATGATTCGATTTCGGCAAATGGCCATGCAAATCGCGGCCTTGTCTGCATCAGCCTTCCGTAAACATTCCCGACCTGAACGTCTCCCTCATGGCTTCGATCTCTTGCTGGCGGGCCGCCTTTAAGGCAGACAGCATATTGCAGGTAAAATCCACAAAGCCAACGCCGTTGGCGGTCACCAGGTTACCGTCGCGTACCGAAGGCTCGTTTCTGTACCGCGCGGCGCCGCTGTAGGCTGACCCCGCCCGGCTCTGCAGGTAGGCCAGCCCGTTCGAGGTGTGGTCGACATCATTGAGAAAGCCATGCGCGCCAAGGAAGGCCGAAGCGTCGCATATCGCGCCTACCACGATCTGCCGGGCCTGCGCTTGTTCTACCAAAGGCACAACCCGCCGGGCCTCCTCTCCCCACCAGTTCATTCCGCCCACCAGCACCAGCGCGGCGTAATCATCGGGTATCGTCTCGAAGGTATAATCCGGCAGGCAGCGCACCCCGCCAATTGACCTCACCGGCCCCTTATCGGCAGCCACGGTCCTGACTTCGTATCGCGGTTCCCATACGCCAAACCCGCGGCGCAGCCCCGGTGCCAGCAGCGCGAACTCCCAGTCGGCGTACTCCTGGATGAGGACAAACAGCACTTCTTTACGCGTATCCATAGACATCGCACTCTCCTTTTATTAACAGAATTTGCCGTCGCAGCATCCGGGATACCGATGGACACTATCGCCGTACCGCCGCCAAAAACTGTATAAATTCACAGTATAAAAGGCAAGGCTATTTTGCTCCTTGCGGCAACCCGAATCGATTTTTGCGAGTCAGCTCCCTGGATAGAAAACTATCCGGGGCAATGGCTATCGTCTCCCGCGCGCTGAGCCCGCGTTTAATGAAATAGGCCTGCGCGCCAGGAGAACCTCCCTCGTGATGTACAGCGTATATCCCTCCGGCCGCAGCCTGGGCGCCCGCAGTTCTTTCAGCGTAATACCGACGATATCTCCCGATTGAAGACGTTGACGGATCGCGCTACCGCTCAGCCGCAGCGCTCGTCTCAGGACCGACAGCAGGCTGGTCTGAAAGGCGCGCGTGACCCTGACATCCACCCTCACCTGAGAAGCGCGAACAAGGTTGATGCGCCAGCGTTCCTGAACCACAAAGTCAGGCGTACCCGATAGCGCCGCGCGATTACGCCGCAGAACGACCGGATCGTGAGAGTAAGCCTCGACGGCAGATTTATCGTTAGCGATAAGTCGCGCGTAGAGCTGCGGATTGATTTTGCTGACGGGCAAACGCGAGAACAGGCTGATGTTCCAGGTATACGCGCAGCGCACGCACTTATAGATACTCCAGACATCGAGCACTTTTTTTTGCGAGTTGACCCGGAAGGCACCGGATGGGGTGAAATCCTGCTGCCCATGACAGGCGGGGCAGCGCTTGCTAATCAGCTGATAGCCGACTGGCCTGACGTTCCATGTAATTTTCATGGTGAACCTTTTTTTAACCCATACAAAAGCGGATCCGTGGAAAACGGACCGTGATTTTTGCGATGTGAAAAATATTTAGAGAATACTTTTCAGTGGGTTAAAAAAAGATTTCCAACGCGACGACCCTGTCTGACCGTGAATGAATGCGTTCAAGAGTAGCAAAGCGGCAAGCGGGCTAAATATGCATTAAATCAATAAATACATAGAAATCATTCACAAACGACGTTGTTTACCTTCTGTTCACAAAACGAGAAGCGGCTCACTGATCAAACAAACCTAAACGTTTATGTTTAGCTTCATAAACGTTTAGGTCAAGGAAATAGCCGTCTGTATCGCGGGTAATTTCATAAATACAGAGAGCGAAATATGCGTAAAGCAACGATGCGGGATGTGAGTGAAGCGACGGGATTTTCTATGTTTACCGTTTCACGCGCGCTAAACGGTGGCGATGGCGTTGCTGACGACAGCCGGGAGCTGATTTTAAAAGTAGCGCGAGAACTCGGCTACGTACCTAACCGCGCGGCCCAGGCGCTACGCCGCTCAAGCAGGGACTCGGTGGCGGTGATTACCGCCCATGCCTCGAACTCTTACTACCTTAACCTGATGTCCGGTATTCAGCAGATGCTGCAGCCGTCGCAGTGGACCGTAGTGCTTGGCGATATCGCGGTCAACGGTACCTACGACCGCGCGCAGGAAGATCGCATGATTAACCGCCTGATCGAGTCGCGAATGGCCGGGATCATTTCGACGGTGACGCTTCAGCCGGAAAGCCTGAGCCTGCTGGCGAAATGGGATATTCCGGTCGTCTTCGTTGACTCACCTCCCCGCGGCGAGCACAACTTTCCCAGCGTCACGACCGACAATTATCAGGCCAGCCTGCTGGTGGGGAACCATCTGGCGCAGCACGGCTATAAAAGCTGGCTGCTCCTTATCTACCCGGACCGCTGGACCACGCGTTTTGAACGCGAGCGCGGTATTCGCGAGTCCGCAGAGCGCTGCGGCGCAACGCTTGAAGTTGTCGAAACGGAGAACGACGCGCAGTCGGCTGCGGACACCCTGAGCCGATACCTGGACCGCCAGACATCGCTGCCGGACGCGCTCATTGCCGGTAACAACCCTATTCTGCTGGGTTCACTTAAACAGCTTCAGCAGCGCCAGATAGCCATCCCCGACGATATGGCGCTTATCGCCTACGATGAATTCGACTGGGCGCCGCTATTAAATCCGCCGCTAACGGTGCTTAATGAAAACAGCGAAGAGATTGGCAGGCAGTCGGCTGAAATGCTTATCCAGTTAATTAATCCGGAAGGAAAAGGAGAAATTAATACCCAGCGTAAAGTTCCCGCCGAGCTGGTTATTCGCCAGTCCTGCGGCTGTAGAAAATAAATAACCATTAAAAAGAGGCAATTGAGATTGCTGACAACGTATCGCCCGGACGGCATTGCCCGGCGGCGCTTCCCCTGCACGGGCCGACAGAAATGGCGCTTGCGGTTTTCGTCGGCCGGGTAAGGCGCCACCCGACAAAAAAGCGGGCTACGGCGTGCTATACGCGCTCATCATTTTAGCGATGTAAATAACGGCTGAATTTCAGTCGCTACCGAAAAACAACATCAGGGGATTATTTCTGAGGCTTCCCCACACCTGGCCGTACCTTATACCACACGATAATGAAAGGAGCAGAATATGACCAAACTTCGCAAAGCATGGCTGGCTGTCGCGGTTAGCGCGGTAATCACCACCATGACAGGGTTTATTCCCGCAGCCAGCGCCGCGCCGCAGGATGGCAAAAAAATCTCCCGCATCGGCTTAATGGTGCAGGACATGTCCAACCCCTTCTTCTCGGCAATGGAAAGGAACGCTAAGCAGGCCGCGGCGCAAATCGGCGCAACCCTTAACGTACAGGATGCGCAGGTCGATCTGGCAAACCAGAACACGCAGATTGACGCGTTTATTCAGCAGAAAGTGGATCTCATCATTATTTCCGCCGTCGATGAATCCGGGATCGAGCCGGCCATTCAGCGGGCAAAAGCCGCCGGAATTATCGTTATCGCGGTCGATACGCCCGCGAAAGGCGCAGACGCGGCGATCATGACCAACGCCATCCAGGCCGGGGAAACCTCCTGCGAATACCTGTTCAGCCAGATGGGCGGCAAAGGCAAAGTGCTGCTGGTGGATGGCACGCCGATTCAGACCATTATCGACCGCATCAAAGGCTGTAAAAACGTCGCGCAAAAATACCCGGATATCAAAATCGTCGGCCAGCAGGCATCGCGCAACGACCGCGCTTCCGGCCTGATGGTGACCACCGACATGCTCACGGCCAATCCGGACGTCGCCGGTATTTTCGGCATGAACGATCCTTCCGCGCTCGGTGCGGTACTGGCCGTTGAACAGGCGGGCAAAGCGGGCGCGATCAAAGTTACCGGCGTCGACGGTAGCCCGGAAGCGGTTGAAGAACTTAAGCGCAGCGGTTCGCCGTTTATCGGTACCGCAACGCAAAATCCGGGCGAAATGGTGCGCCAGGCCATCACGCTTGCTCAGGATATGGTCGACGGCAAACCGATCGCCTCTCATACCGTCCTGATCCCCAGCGTACTGGTCACCCGCGATAACGTCGACAGCTATCCGGGCTGGTAATCACTTCGTCACTTTAAGAGGCAAAAACGGGATGACGCTCAGGTTCATCCCGGAGGGCAAAGACAATGGCCGATACAACATCACCTCCCTTGCTCAGGCTGGAAGGGATTTCAAAACGCTACGGCGCGACCCTGGCGCTGAACAACGTACGCTTTGATTTATTCGCCGGAGAGGTCCATGCCCTGATGGGGGAAAACGGCGCGGGCAAATCCACGCTGATGAAGATCCTCTCCGGTAACGAGCAGCGCGATAGCGGCGTTATTTTTATCGACGGGCAGGAGATTGATATTCGCACGCCCAGGGATGCCCGCAAATATGGCATCGCCATTATCCACCAGGAGCTGAATACGGTTCCCGATATGACGGTGGCGGAAAACCTGTTTCTCGGCCAGGAACCGACCGCTTTCGCCGGTATTCTCGATCGCAAACGGATGCACCGGGAGGCCAGAGAGAAGCTGGATCGGATTAACGCGGACATCGACCCGCAGGCGCCGCTCGGCTCGTTGAGCATCGGACGTCAGCAAATGGTCGAGATCGCCCGCGCCGTCAGTGAAAACGCCAAAGTGCTGGTGCTTGATGAGCCGACCGCCGCCCTGTCGCGGGCGGAGACTCTCCAGCTATACCGGCTGATCGAGCAGATGCGTCAGGATGGCGTCGGGATGGTCTATATCTCGCACCGCATGGAAGAGGTATGGCAGCTGGCAAACCGGGTCACGGTCTTCAGGGACGGCACGTGGATCGGCACGGAAATCCTCGGCAACGTCTCAACCACCGATATCGTCCGCATGATGGTCGGCCGGCAAATCGTCGATCTCTATCAGCACGAGCCGCGTACGCCCGGCAAGGTACTGCTGGAAGTCAGGGATCTGGCAGGCAGTGCGACCGGCCCGGTCTCCTTTGAGGTCAACGCGGGCGAAGTGGTGAGCATGTCCGGTCTGGTGGGCTCCGGGCGAACCGAAGTCGCTCGCCTGCTCTTCGGCGCCGACCCGCGCACCCAGGGAAGCGTGCGCATTGACGGCCGGGCGAGCAATCCGGCAGACCCCACCGCCGCTATCGCCGACGGTATCGGGATGGTGACCGAAGACCGCAAAACTCAGGGACTCTTTCTCGGGCATTCGGTTGAGCACAACATTGATATCAGCTCGCTGGATAGCTTTGTCGCCGGCGGCGTGGTGAAACGCAAGTCGATTCGCGCCGCCGTCCTTGAGCAGATGCGCAGGCTGCGGCTGCGGGAAAATGCGGTTGAACTGCCCGTCAGCGCCCTGTCCGGCGGAAACCAGCAGAAAGCGGCGCTGGCGCGCTGGCTGCTGCGCGATTCGAGGCTGCTTATTCTCGATGAACCGACCCGCGGCGTGGATATCGGCGCCAAAAGGGAAATCTACGAACTGATCGACAAGCTCGCCCGCGCAGGGAAAGCCATTCTGGTGATCTCCTCCGATTTACCGGAGGCCATCGGCATTAGCGACCGCGTGCTGGTCATGCGCGGCGGGCGAATCGTTCATCAGTTACCCTCGTTTTCAGCCACGGAAGAAGAAGTGATGCTGCACGCAACAGGAACCTTTACCAGTCAATCCGGAGAATGCCATGGACAACAATAAACCTGTGACGGAATTGCCGGTCAAAGCGCCGTTTGATTTTGCGAAATGGTGGGATCGGGTGGGGATCTTAATCGTTCTGCTGGTGCTGCTGATCCTGATGTCCACCTTCGCGCCAAACTTTAACCGCGTCGATAATCTGCTGAATATCGCCCGCTCGATTTCCGTCAACGCTATTCTGGCGGCGGGCATGACCTTCGTCATTTTAACCAGCGGCATTGATTTATCCGTCGGGTCAATCGTCGCCGTTTCCGGCGTAGTCTCAGTGGTCGCGGCGATGGCCGGGCTCCCTGCGCCGCTGGCGATTCTGGCCGGCGTTGGCGTGGGCGCGCTGTGCGGTCTGCTTAACGGCGTGCTCACCGCCTATCTCGCCCTCGCGCCCTTTATCGTCACTCTCGGCACGATGACCTTCCTGCGCGGTATGGCCTACACCATTACCGAAGGGCAGCCTATTGTGTCGAGCAGCCTGAGCTTCCGCGAGCTGGGAAATGGCTATCTTGCCGGTATCCCCGTGCCGGTCATTATTATGCTGATTGTTTATCTGCTGGCGTGGTTCATTCTTGAGCGCACGCGGTTCGGCCGTCATATCTATGCCGTCGGCGGCAACGCCCAGGCCGCGCGCCTGGCTGGCGTACGGGTCAAACGCGTGCTGGCGGCGGTCTACATGATTGCCGGCGTCTGCGCGGGTCTGGCGGGAATTATCTTCGCCGCCAGGGTGATTTCCGCCCAGCCCACGGCGGGTACGGGATATGAGCTGGACGCCATTGCGGCGGTGGTGCTGGGAGGCACCAGCCTCGCCGGTGGACGCGGGCGGATTATCGGCACCCTGATTGGGTCGATTATTCTTGGCGTACTCAGCACCGGCCTGATTCTGCTGAGCGTGCCCTTTTTCACCCAGCTATTGATTAAAGGCATCGTCATCATTCTTGCCGTGGCGATTGACGGGCTGAAGCAGCATCCGGAGCTGTTTACCTTCTGGCGGAAAAAAGAGATCGCCCGTACCCGCTAGCTTTCCCTGACGCTTTGTTTATCCGCCGCGCTGGCGGCGGGTCTTCGCACGCTTAAATTTTAATGGAGTATACCCTCATGACATATCACATTACGCTGACGGACCCGATGAACGGTACCCGGGATCGCGAACCGATTACGTTTATTCTCCCTGAAAAGCTGCAGGAGCCGCTGTGGTGGGCGATTACCGACGAGGATGCGCGGATCCTTTGCCAGCGCCTTGAGCAGGAGTCGTCGGCAAGCCGTACCGCTTTTATCGCGACGGTCAGCTTCAGCGGTACCCTCAAGATGCGGCTTGACCGCCCGCTCACGGCGGCTGAAGCCGGTGAAATCGCCGGTATCCACCGGCTGCCTGGCCGGGAAAAAGACTGTTTTGTCCGTCTCAATACCGGCTGCTTCGATCTGGAAATGTGTCGGGGAACCGCCCAGGGCGTCGGTGCATCCAAGTGGGGGCTGCGCCATTTTCGCGCGCTGCAGGACAACGTCGAGCTGCTTCCTTCCGGAAATAACGCCATTGGCGGGTTTTACGGCCCGTTTTTTACCCCGGAAAATGGGCTGATAAACCCGCCGGAGCATACCCTCGTTGATATTGAGATCCTCGAGGAAGGCCCGGTCTATCATCACTACCGCATGCGCGGCGCGATCCCCGACGGATTATTACCGGAGCTGCGCGGTAAACGTTTCTCCATCGACTGGAAATTTAGCTGGAACACGCCCTGGTTTCAGCGGCGCTACTGCATAGATGATTTTTCAACGGTGATTAACGGCCGTTCGGTGACCAACAAGATCACCGTCGGCGACGAATTTGAGAGCGGTCCAGGAAAACTGCTGTTCGATCGCTTCGCGGCGTACGGCGGCACCCGCTATCGCGCGGGCGACCCCTATGCCGAAGAGCTGGTCGCCATGGTGGCCAATACCGTCACCACCTCGGAAAACCAGAGCCCGAAATTTACCGAATTCCGCGAACAGCTCGCCGATATGGCCTCCGCCCACTGGGATCTCTACTGGCGGATGTTCTGCCGCTGGGAGAACGTGCTCGATGAGGCGGAGATTCGCGAACGGCTGAGCCAGGTTCGCGCCCGGGCGCATCGCAGAGCCGATCTCACCGAGCGGGAATGGCTGCTGACCGATTCGCCCGTTGACGTTTCCGCCGTCGCGGATGAAACCATCTTTCCCGGGCCGGCCAGTAAAACCGTCGAGTATGATTCAGCGAGCGGCCGGGCGATGATCTGGTGGACCTCCCGCCCCTCCGGCGCGTTTCAGATAGTCCAGCGCCGCCAGTCAGGATGGGTTAACTGGGGCAGCAACGGCGAAAACGAGTGTCCGGAGCTCCCCGTCGGCGTCGATATCAAGACCGCCTGCGGACGTTTTGCCGAAAACTGGATGCAGGTAGCCGATCGGCTGGAAACCCCGCCGGTGGTCGCGGTGAGCCGGGGAGAAAAGCCATGATCCTCTGCTGCGGAGAAGCCCTCATCGATATGCTGCCCTGTCGGAGCCGCGAGAATGCCCCCGCCTTTACTCCCTGCGTTGGCGGGGCGGCGTTCAATACCGCCGTCGCCCTGGGTCGCCAGGGGATGGCGGTCGCGCTGTTTTCCGGTTTATCGGACGATTTTATGGGTGACATGCTGCGCCACACGCTTGACGCCTCCGGCGTGGATTATTCGCCCTCAACCCGCGCGCCGCTGCCCACCACCCTCGCCTTCGTCAGGCTGGTAGGCGGTCAGGCCCGCTATACCTTTTACGATGAGAATAGCGCCGGTCGAATGCTGACTGAAAACGACCTGCCGACGCTCGGGGATGACGTCTCCGCCGTTCTGTTCGGCTGCATCAGCCTGATCGCCGAACCGTGCGGCAGCGTTTATGAAGCGCTGATGGTAAGGGAAGCGCCGCGTCGGGTGATGTTCCTCGACCCTAATATTCGTGAAATTTTCATCCCGGACCGGCAGAAACACCTGGCGCGCATGAGGCGCATGATTGCATTAGCGGATATCGTCAAGCTTTCCGATGAGGACCTCGCGTGGTTTGCCGAACCCGGCGAAGAGCATGAGGTGATAGGCCGCTGGCTGTCGCTGGGGCCGAAGCTTATCGTGGTCACCCGCGGCGCTGACGGCGCTGATGCCTGGACCGCTGATTTTCATCTGCATGTGCCCGCTATTCGCGTAGCGGTGGCCGATACCGTCGGCGCGGGCGATACGGTGAATGCCGGTATTCTCGCCAGCCTCTCGCAGGCCGGGCTCCTGGAGAAGGAGAAACTAGTGACACTGTCACGCAAGCAGGTTCGCCAGGCGGTGGATCTGGGGATGCGCGCCGCCGCGGTGACGGTTTCCAGGCCGGGCGCTAACCCGCCCTGGGATCATGAACTCTGAAGACAGCGGACGCCCTGTCAGCAACCGACAGCCAGATGAGGGTCTGAAACAGCGTTTATTGACGGACCCTTATCCTGATTTATGTTGTATATGATTTGAGTCCCAATTATTGAATGAAAGCTAAACCAGCTTCATTTATTCATGGGTTATTGCCGACTAATCCATTAATATCAGCTAATTAGATCGTCATTCAGTTTCTGTCGATCGCGTTAACAGGCATCAGGGACAGGACGTCAATAATGAAAAACAATCCATGGTTCGTGCGTTTGCGTAATACCTCTATTCCGCAGCATAAGCTGCGTCCGGCGAAATGGCTGGTGCTGATTGCCCTGCTGCTGCTGCTGGCGCAGTTGACGATAGAGTTTTTACTCTTAGCATAAGCACAATAAAATCGGCTGTTGGTGTTCAAATTCGCAAGCGCTGATAAGATTAAACTCAAGTTTAATTCGTGATAAGCATCTCAGTTTATCAACAACGGCTAGACAGAAAGAACGCAGGCATGCTAGTAATTAATTCAAGCAAGGGAACGGATTTAAATTAAACACGATTTAAACCCTACCCGTCAGGCTGAAAAATTAATTGATAATGGTTTGGATTGCTGAACGATTATCAAAAGGGTAAGTGAATCGAAGGCCCTCAGAGACGAAAGTCTCTGAGGGCCTTTTTTGTTTTTTTTCTATCTCAGGAGTCAAAAAATGTCTAAAGAACGTCGTC
>NZ_VOJB01000061.1:86574-211757 GCF_007910085.1 Klebsiella sp. ME-303
TCTCGCATTTTCGCAAAAGATGGTAAATCGGTCACGCTGGCGCTGGATGGCTACTATTTTTCAAGCAAAACAAATGGTATTGATAATACGATAAATCAGCTTCCGGCCCTTGTTGAAAGCGGCCTGGACTGCGCGCTGGTCACTTATGGCATGTTGAAAAATTTCCGCGAAGTTTTCAATTGCGTTCCCGTTGTATTACGCGTCGATAGCACAGTGAATATTTTTGATAATACCGTTCCCGATACGACTCCCGTCTTTTCCATTGAGGATGCGCTGAAAGTGGCTGCGGAAGGCGTAGTGTGCATGACCTTCCCCGGCGCGTTCAATGAAGAGAAAACGCACATCATGGCGATGCAGCTGGCGCAGGCCGCCGATCGCTGGAACGTGCCGCTGATCGTGGAATCCCTGCCGTACGGCTATCCCGTGACCAGCGACGACTCCAACAACCCGGCCGTTATCGCCGCCTCGGCCCGCATCGCCGTAGAGCTGGGGGCTGACGTGATCAAAACCCGCTTTACCGGTACCGAAGATGATCGGCTTATCGTCGAAGCGGCCGGCGTGCCGGTACTCGCGCTGGGCGGCCCGAAAACCGGCATCGACGGTTATTTTAAATTTGTGCAGCACTGTATGCAGGTGGGTGCAAAAGGCGTGGCGGTGGGCCGCAATATTACTCAGGACCCACAGCCGGCAAAAGTAGTAGCAGGTCTGAACGCCATCATCCATGAAAATGCCACAGCGGAAGATGCCTACAGCCTCTACATGGCTAAATAACATCGGATATTAATATGTTCTTAAATAACACCATCATTCCTTCCGTCAGAAAATATAAACATTTTGAACAGGCGCTGGCCTGCGCATCAGAATACGTACTGCTATCCGAAGCAAATATCGGCAACCTGCAATCGCTGATTGGCAAATGCCATCAGCGCGGCAAGAAAGTGCTTATTCACCTGGAGCTACTGGGCGGTTTTAAACCCGACCAGGCGGGGATCGGTCTGCTCAAAAATTACTACAAGGTTGATGGTGTTATTTCGTCCAATCTCTCGGCCCTACGCTATGCCAAAAAAGAGGGATTGTTAACTATCTTCCGGGTATTGCTCATCGACTCGCGTTCGCTGGATCACTCCATCGATATTGTTAAGCATAACCCGCCAGATGCTATTGAAATCTTACCTGCTGAATATGCCTGCCAGTGTCTGGAATTGATTAGCCGGAATTTAAAAGGCTTTGACGTGATATTCATCGCCGGAGGCTTTGTAAAGCGGAAATACCTTGTAGATAAAATTTTCCATGCCGGATTTAAAGGCATTACCACCAGCGAACCCGGTTTATGGTAACGCATAAGGAGTCCACGCCAATGAAACAACACTACGTCATGGGCATTGATAACGGCGGCACCGTCACAAAAGCGGCGATTTACGATCGCGCCGGCAACGTGGTGGCCAGCGCGTCGAAGTCAACGCAAATGCTGACCCCGAAGGAATTTCACACCGAGCGAGATATCAACGAACTCTGGGCGGCCAACGTTGAAGTCATTAAAACGGCCCTCGCGCAGTCGGGGATCGACGCCAGCCAGATCAAAGGCGTGGCGGTCACCGGCCACGGCAACGGGCTGTATATGGTGGATGAAACGGGCGCCCCGGTGCGCAACGGGATCATCTCCACCGATAGCAGGGCTAAGGGCTGGGTTGAAAAGTGGTACCGCGACCCGACGTTTGTCAGCGACATTTTACCCAAAACCATGCAGTCCATCTGGGCAGGCCAGCCCGTCGCCCTCCTCGCCTGGCTGAAAGAGAACGAGCCTGAAGCGCTGAACAACGCGCGCTACATATTCATGGTCAAAGATCTGATTCGTTTTTATCTGACCGGCGAAGCCTTTCTCGAACTTACCGATATCTCAGGGACTAACCTGATCAACGTTCGCGACCGTGACTATGACGCCTCGCTGCTGGCCTGGTGGGGGCTCGGCGATCTGCGCGACAAGCTTCCGCCCATTAAACGCTCCACCGATTGCTGCGGCTACATTACCGACGACGTCGCGCAGCTAACCGGTTTGTGTGCCGGCACGCCGGTCTCGGGCGGCGTGTTTGATATCTCGGCGTCATCCGTCGCTTCCGGCATCAATACGCTGGATAAGCTGGCGATTATTACCGGCACCTGGAGCATCAATGAATACGTGACCGACCATCCGGTTATCGACCGGGATCTCTTTATGACCTCGATTTATCCGATTGAGGGCAAATGGTTAATTACCGAGGCCAGCCCCACATCCGCCAGTAATCTGGAGTGGTTTATCAATAACTTTATGGAAGGCGATCGCACCGCCGCGGCGGCGCAGGGATCGTCAGTCTACGATCTGTGCAATGATCTGGTCTCCACGACAACGCCCGCCGAGAGCCACCTGCTGTTCTTCCCGTTTGTCTTCGGCTCCAACACCATCCCGGACGCCTCCGCGGGGTTTATCGGCCTGAATAGCTTCCATAAAAAAGCGCATTTTCTGCGCGCTATCTACGAGGGGGTCGCCTTCAGCCACCTTTATCACACCGAACGTCTGCGCAACATCAACCCTGATCTAAGCCGCACCATTCGGATTGCGGGCGGCGTCACTAACTCTGCGGTCTGGCTGCAGATATTCGCCGATATTTTCCAGTCCACCCTGGAGATTGTCGACGTGAAAGAGCACGGCACCCTGGGCACCGCGATGACCGCCGCGGTCATGGCTGGCTGGTTTGATGACGTCTTTGTTGCCTCAAATGAGATGGTTCACGTTTCGCGAACGGTCACGCCGAACCCGGATAATAACAAGGTCTATCAGGATAAGTATCAGCTCTACAAAAATCTGCTATCGGAAATGCAGTCTCCGTGGAAAAGCTGCAGTAACTACATTACGCATTAAGCGAGGAAAGTATGGATCTGAATTTACACCACCGCACGGCTATCGTCACCGGCGGCGCAACGGGACTGGGCAAAGAGTTTGTCCTTTCCCTCGCCAGAGAAGGGGTCAACATCTGCTTCACCTATATGCGTGATGAGGAGCGCCCGGAGCAGCTGATCGATACGGTAAAAAATAGCGCCAGCGTCGAGATTATTGCGGTGAAAACCGATCTTTCCGATGAGCAAAGCCGGGAGAATCTGTTCGCGACCTGCATTGAGCGGCTGGGGAACGCCGATATTCTGGTCAACAACGCCGGGATCTGGCTAAGCGGCTACGTCACTGAAATCACCCAGCAGGAGTGGGACAGCGTGATGAACGTCAACCTGAAGGCGGTTTTCCACCTGAGCCAGCTGTTTGTCAACCACTGCCTGGCGAAAGATCGGGCCGGCAGCATCCTGAATATCACTTCTCAGGCGGCCTTCCACGGTTCGACCACCGGTCATGCGCATTACGCGGCCAGTAAAGCGGGCCTGGTGGCATTTTCTATCTCGCTGGCGCGCGAGGTGGCGAAACAGAAAATCAATGTCAACAACATCGCCGTCGGCATTATGGATACCGCGATGATCCGTAAAAACATTGAGCAGAATCCTGACTATTACGTCAGCCGTATTCCGGTGGGCCGGGTAGCCCAGCCGCACGAAATTGCCGACATCGGCGTCTTCATGGTCTCTCCGAAAACCAGCTATATGACGGGAGCGACTCTGGATGTCACCGGCGGTATGTTGATGCGTTAATTTATGGAGAATCATTATGAAATGTCTGGCAATTGCCGATCTGTTTATCAATGCAGCGATGATGGACGCGGGTCTGAAAGCGCTGAAAGATAAAGGCATTACAGTGGAAGTGCGCGAATGGTCGCACGAATCGATTGAAAAACTGCAGGAGGATAATTTACTGGTTGAACAGCAAGGCTCCGAAGCGGTGGCGCTGCCTGCCGCCCTGCTTCAGGGCGCTGAGGAGGTTGAGATCCTGATCGTCCAGTTCGCCCCGGTTAACGCGGCGGTATTCGACAAGCTACCAAAGCTTAAATACGTTGGCGTGCTGCGCGGCGGCATTGAAAACGTTAATCAGGCGGAGGCCAAAGCGCGCGGAGTTGAGGTAATGAACACGCCGGGGCGTAATGCCCGCAGCGTGGCGGAGTTTACCGTCGGCATGATTCTGGCGGAAATGCGCAACATCGCCCGCTCGCATGATGCGCTGCGCGATAAGTTCTGGCGCAAAGAGAGTCCAAACCACCGGGCCATTCCTGAACTGGGCGGCAAAGTGGTGGGTCTGGTCGGGCTGGGGCATATCGCTCAGCTGGTGGCCGGCTTCCTGCGCGGTTTCGGCAGCGAGATTATCTTTTACGATAAGTACGTCCCCGGCCATGACAGCTATGAAAAGGTGGATTCTCTCGATGAGCTGGTTCGCCGTGCGGATGTGATTTCGCTGCATGCCCGCATGACCCCGGAAACGGAAAACCTGATTAACGTACATCATTTTGAATTAATGAAGGAGAGCGCCATTATCGTCAATACCGCACGCTCCGGCTTAATTAATGAAGGCGATCTGATCGCTGCGCTGCGGGACGGTAAAATCATGGGCGCCGCCCTCGACACCTTTGATGATGAACCGCTGCCGGAGGATAGCGCGTTTTATTCGCTGAATAACGTCACGATAACGCCGCATATTGCTGGCAGTACTATTGATGCCTTCAGCAATTCGCCGAAGATTTTTTCTGAGATCTTGCTGAAGCAACTCGGTTAAATATTAAAAGAGCCGCTTAAGGTTTTTGCTACGGCCCATTGGGCACGGGTTCGCTCGCGCCCAATTCGGCCGCCTTTTAAGGAAATATTATGGATATTATCAACAGCATTATTAGTCTGGGGGCATCAGTGATGATGCCAGTAATATTCTTTATTATCGCCCTGTGCTTCGGCGTTAAAATTGGCACCGCATTTAAAGCCGGGATGCTGGTCGGTATCGGTTTTGAAGGGGTGGGTCTGGTGATCGGCCTGCTGTTGACCAACCTCGGCCCGGCGTCGCAGGCCATGGTTGAACGCATCGGTCTGCACCTGACGGTGGTCGATACCGGCTGGCCGACCGCCTCCACTATCGGCTGGGGCTCGCCGCTGATGCTGCCGGTGGTCGTGGGATTTATTGTTATCAATATCGCCATGCTGCTGCTTAAATTAACCAAGACGGTAAATATCGATATATTCAACTACTGGATTTTCCTGATTATGGGGTCGGTCGTGTATGCCGGCACCGGTAACTACTGGCTCTCCGTTGGCATTACCTTCGGCATATTTATCTTAACCCTGCTGGCGGCGGATTTAACCGCACCGTATTTGCAAAAAAACTATAATCTTAAAGGGATATCATTCCCCCATCTTACCTGTATAACCTACGTGCCGTTTGGTATTGCCTGTAACTATATTATTGATAAGATCCCGCTGATCAATAAAATTAATTTCGACCCGGAAAGTATTAATAAAAAATTCGGCGTCTTCGGTGAACCGCTGACCCTGGGCTTCGTGCTGGGGCTGCTGCTGGCCTTCCTTGCCGGATACGATGTTGCAGCCGCGGTGTCGCTGGCGATTAAAGTTTCCGCCGCCATGCTGCTGCTGCCGAAAATGATCGAAATTTTAGTGCAGGGTCTGCTTATCGTGCGCGATGCTGCGGAAGCGAAGCTGAAAGCGAAATTTCCCAACCGCGACTTCTATATCGGCATGGATACCGCGCTGCTTATTGGCGAACCCTCGGTGCTGGCGACCGGGCTGCTGCTGATCCCTATGGCGGTGGTGCTGGCGATTATTCTGCCGGGCAACCGCGTGCTGCCGTTTGTCGATCTGGCCTCGCTGATGTTCCTGCTGGCGATGGTGACGCCGTTCTGCAAACGCAATATGTTCCGCATGTTTATCACCGGCACGCTGGTGGTCACCTGTATTTTATACGTCGGGACGGATATTTCGCGGGAATACACCCAGGCGGCGGTCAACTCTAACATTCCGGTGCCGGAAGGGATGGCGGAAATCACCAATATCGTGGGCGGAGCCACCACCCCGGTGGGCTGGCTGGCGGTGAAATTCGGCGAGTTTTTCAGTACCGCGCCGTAAACTCCCCCTTTTCTCACTCAGCCCGGCGCGGGAAACGGCGTCGGGCTTTTTCGTCTCGCCCTGCGTTCAAGCACAAAAAATGCCTGCCAGGAGGGTAAGCTGGCAGACATGGTTCAATAAAAGGCGTTGTTTTAGAACTGGTAGGTTATGCCCACGGCAACGATGTTATCGGTGCTGATGCTGGCATCTTTGGTGAACCTGGTGTCATCCAGCAGGTTGATTTTATAGTCCACATAGGTAGACATGTTTTTATTGAAGTAGTAAGTCGCGCCGACATCAACGTATTCAACCAGATCCTGGTCGCCGTAGCGTCCCAGATCTTTACCTTTTGATTTCAGGTAGGCGATGGACGGACGCAGGCCGAAATCGAACTGATACTGGGCCACAACTTCAAAGTTCTGCGCGGTATTGGCGATATAGCCTTTACCAAACTTCGTCATGTTGCGGGTTTCCGCATAGGTGGTTGCCAGGTAGATGTTATTAGCATCGTACTTCAGACCGGCCGCCCACACTTCCGCTTTTTCGCCACGGGCGTAGAAGTCAGGATTCACGCGCCCTTCCCTGACCTGCGCATCGGTGCGATCGGATGCCGCGTAGGCCGCGCCTGCGCCAAATCCTTCGTACTCATAGGTCGAGGCCAGACCCCAGCCGTCGCCATGCTGTTTCGCCAGATCGCGACCGTTGCCCTCTTCTTTGCCCTGGTACTGTACGGCGACGTTCAGGCCGTCAACCAGGCCGAAGAAACCGCTGTTACGGTAGGTGGCAACGCCGGTGGTACGCGCGGTGGCGAAGACATCGGTCTGGGTCCAGGTATCGCCGCCAAACTCCGGCAGCATATCGGTCCAGGCGCCGATATCATAGGCGACGCCGTAGTTACGGCCGTAGTCCAGAGAGCCAAATTCGCCAAACTTGAGGCCGGCAAACGCGAGACGCGTTTTGTCGCCGGAGTTGTCGCCTTCAACGTTATTGGCGCTGAAGTTATATTCCCACTGGCCGTAGCCGATCAGCTGGTCGTTGATCTGGGTTTCACCCTTGAAGCCCAGACGGGCATAGGTCTGATCGCCATCCTCGGACTTATCGCTGGAGAAATAATGCAGGCCGGTCACTTTCCCGTAGAGGTCGAGTTTGTTTCCGTCCTTGTTATACACTTCAGCTGCCTGCACGGTTCCTGCAGCAAGAAGTGTAGAGACGGCCACTGTTAGTAATTTTAATTTCATATTATTTCGTCCCTAACTATTAATAAAATATCAAATCTCAGATGCCTTCTGAGCGAGGCTATTATGCGATAATTCGCAAAGAGACTTGAAATTAAAAGTTCCAGTTTTTTAGACTAAATACCATAACTGTGACGACAACAGCGGTTGTTAATTGATGTCCATCAATCATTCACTGCTTCCGTTGGCAAATATTCTGAATCACGCCTTACGCAACCCAGAGATGCAGAAGGTTTGACTAAAATAGATAAATTATCATAAGGAAATTCTAATGATTAGATAAATTAAAGATTGTAATTTGTTAAAACAATATAAATCAATAGTTTATAATTTACACAACCAATCATTAATGTTTATTCATAAAGGCACTGATTCCCCTAATCGGCTATTAATGAGTATATTCCGATCCTTCCCCGCAGATAAATTATAGTGCCGAAATGACCACATTTCTTTATTGAAGTTTCTTTACAAAAACCGTAAAAATTATAGCATAGTGGTTTAAGATGTGTTTAACACTTTCGTGAAAGGGATATCGCCAGCCCTATTTCAGGGGATAAGTTTAACTATGAATAAATACTATGAATAAATAGAGCCAGGAGCTTGTCACCAGTTTGATAAGCCGCTGACGCGCCGGGAACGGCTTATCCGTATCGGGGGTAAAAGGAAGCTGGCGCGGGACTGCTCCCCGCGCAATGCCTGGATTACAGGGTAAAACCGCCATCACCCACTTGCGCCCGGGCGTACCACTTCATTAGCTCGGCGGTTCCCGGCGCGTTTTCAGCTGGCGCCCACGGGGCCGCGTCTTGCTCAGAAACCGGCTGGTAACCACCGTATTTAACCTCAAAAATTACGCCGCCTTTATCCATCGACAGCACGGCATGCCAGGTACCCGCCGCCATCTCCAGCACCTTACACTCTTCGCCTAACACCACGCGCTCGGTCACGTTGCCAGCATCATCAAAGGTCAACACCACAAAACGTCCGCTAAGGGATGTCAGCAGTTCAAAAGTGTGCGGGTGGCGGTGAGGCCGAACATAGGTACCCGGCTCCATAGCGACGGCCAGGCGTTGCACCGGATCGCTTAAGTCAGGGTGGAAATTACGATGGGCACGTAGGCGAGGCGAAGCTGCAGCCTGTTCGCTTTGTTGCCGAAGGTCACTCAACGTCATTTGTTTCATATAAGCCTTTATTGTAGTTGGGCAGCTTACGGCAATCAGGTTGTCGTAAGGCTTAATGCTATTTTCAACAGACGATTAGCTTCGCCGCTCGCGGAACACATCGCTGTGCGGATTATAGACGCTGATGCCGCGGTCCCAAAGCGCCAGAAATGACGAGAACAGATCGTGGTGGGGTTCCGTTGTCCCCCGCTCGCCCTTTGAGGCAAGACATGGGATAGATGACATGAAAAAGAGACACTTTGTGAGTGCGCTCCTTAACAGTCGTGGCAGGTGGAAAATAAGATGAGAGTGCGAAGATAAAGGTATAGTCACGCATACAGGTGCAGCAATTAATCCGGCGTAAATTTATCGAGCAGCGAAAAAGCGTGTAAATAATTAGACAGCGCCAGTAGCGCATGAAATGAGTTAAAGCCGAACTTCTCAATTAATCTTCTTTTATAGCTGCTGTAGGCCTTGGGCGAAATGCCGAGCAGCTCCGGGTAATCTTTTGCCAGTACGGTAAATTTCATAATAAAAATATACTGAAATTCTCTCTCTGTTAACGTGATGTCCTCTCCCACGGGGATACCATCAGTCACTCTGGCGATAATACTGGCGATATGTGCGGTGCGCCTTTTGTTTATCAAACAAATAATATTACCTTCAACCCGGAAACAAACAAAATTCTTTTTCATTTCAAAGCTGTTTATCAAAAAATGGAACTGCGCGCAGCTGCTGGATGCGTACTTTGTTAAGCACAAATCGACCAGATTCGCCTTTCTGACCGCTTTTATGTCGTTTATTTTCAGACGTATGGCTTTCTTAAAAAAATGATTATGGCTGAAAATAGTTAACATTCCTTTCCCTCATGAAAGTGCAATCATCCTTTATAGAAATACGTATAATAGGCGCCATGGGGATATACCCATGAATGAAGTGGGTGAATTATAAGTTTGTTTAATATTTATTGTCCAGACGAGTGAATTTCAGAAAAATCCCTGCGAAATGTAAACCATGGGATTTTCACTGGCCCGGAGACAGCGCTCATCCCCACGCTTACTTTAGGATTTTTCTTACGATGCATCGGTTAAAGAGAGATTAGCAGCATATCACTCTGCGATAAAGATGATACTTAACAAATAACATTGAAAAATTTAATTTATCAAAACATAAAACTACCAATGAGGGAATTGCGCATGAACCGAAGCGCATGCGCGCGCTGACTTCCGGGCATTTGTTTGCCCTTCGTTTAAGTCTGCGCCAGGCAGCGACCCGGCGCGACTCAGTTTATGAACGGTTTCTGGCCAGCAGAATAATAATGAAGAGTCCGCCGATGCCGGCCGTAATGATCCCGATAGGCAGCTCCTGCGGAGCCAGCAGCGTCCTGCTGACGATATCACCGCCGCACAGTAGCACCGCGCCCCACAGGCCGCATAAAGGAAGCAGCAGCAGATGTTTTACGCCAGAAAAATAGCGGCACATATGCGGCACCATCAGGCCGATAAAGCCAATCACCCCGGTCAGGGCCACCAGCAGCGACGTTGCTAACGCGCAGCAGAAAAACACCTCCATGCGCAGGCGTGTAACGTTAATGCCCAGCGACTGCGCGGTCTGCTCACCGGCCAGTAAGCCATCCAGGGAGCGCCAGCGCAGGAGTATGAATGCGCCGAGAAGCAGCAGACTGAACAGGGCGTAGGGCAAATTATCCCAGCGCGCCAGACCGAGCCCACCCAGCGACCAGAACAGCACCGAGCTGGCGGCCCGCTGGTCGCCCGAGAAAATCAGATAGCTGGTCAGCGCGCCGAATAAAAAGGAGATCGCCAACCCGCAGATCACCAGGTGCTCTGCGCCACGCTGCTTTTTAAAATGAAACAGCAGCATCACCGCCACCGCCGAGCAGATGCCGCCAACGAATGCCGACACCGGCAGCGTCAGCGCGCCAAGCCGCTCACCGAATCGGGTGATCACCAGTACCGCTCCCGCCGATGCGCCGGAGGAAAGCCCGAATAAAAAAGGATCGGCCAGATCGTTGCGCGTGGTGGTCTGTAGTAGACCGCCCACGATGGCCAGCACCGCGCCCGCCAGCACCGCCAGCAGCGTTCTTGGCACGCGCAAATCAATGACAATACGTCCGATCATCTCCGAAACCGGCACATCCAGCAGCCGCAAGGCGCCGAGAACCTGGGTAAGCGACAGCGGCACGCTGCCTTTAGCCACGCTGAACAGCATCAAGCCGGCTAATAACGGCAGCGCCCCCCACGCGGCCCAGTAGTAGCGACAGTGAGCCCCGCTCATTGGTGGGCCGCAGGATACATCGCATGAGCCAGCTTTTCGGCCGCGTTGATATTCGCCGGCCCGGGCGTCAACTCAGCATATTGCAGCTTCAGATAACGCTGCTGCTTCACCGCCGGCGTCTGTTTCATTAACGGATGATTTTCGAGGAAACGGCGCAGCGAATCAGCGCCGCTGCCGGTCTGATAATCAAGAAGAATAATAAAATCGGGTTCCGCCGTCGCCACGCTCTCCCAGGAGGTGGTCCCCCAGCTCATCTCCAGGTCGTCCATCACGTTTTTCCCTCCCGCCGCTTCGATAATCGCGGTCGGCATGGCGTACCGTCCGCTGGTAAAGGGCTTATCTTCGCCGGAATCATAGACAAACACCTTTAATGGCTGCACGCCCCGCGGCGGCTTAGGCAGCGCATTCAGCGTTTTTTTCCAGCCGTCGACCAGCGTACGGGCCTCTTGCTGCTTGCCAAAAATCTTACCCAGCGTCAGCTCATCGTTATACAGCAGGTCCATACTCGCTTTTTGTTTCTGAGAGGCGGTAAAGACGCAGCTCTCGCTCAGCACAAAGGTTTTGATACCGTATGTTTCGAGCGCGGAAGGCGTGACCTCCCCGCCGACCTTCATGCCGTAATTCCAGCCGGCGAAAAAGAAATCAGGATTTGCCGCCAGCAGCGTCTCCAGAGAGGGATATTTCGGCGCCAGCTCGGGAATTGATCCCATCTGATGTTTAAATTCCGGGGTCATTTTGTACCATCCGGTAATGCCGGTTAAGCCAACGATGCGGTCCTGCAACCCGAGAGCAAAAGCCATTTCAGACATATTAAGGTCGTGGATGACCGCCCTTTTCGGCGCCTGAGTGAAGGTCACAGGCGTTCCGCAGCTGTCAATCGTGACGGGAAAATCCGCCGCGTTCGCCGCTGAAATAAAAAGAAACGCCATCGTCCCTGCAAACCATTTATTCATGCTGCGTTATCCTCCGGAAATTTATCAGGCATAGCCTGGCACCTCAAAAATCCGCAGCGCCTTCCCGGTCATGGGATGCGGTACGGTAAAGCTGGTCAAGCCGAAGACCGGGTAAAGCCGTTGTGAAACAAGCACGCGCTCCGGCACATCCCAGGCCACGGCGCGCCCTTGCGATAAAAGCAAAACCCGATCGGCAAAGGCGTCAATCAGGGAAAGATCGTGCAATACCGCAACGACCGTGATTCCCTGGCTTTTCACTAATGACAGCAGCTCCACTCTGCCGTGGGGATCAAGATGGTTGGTGGGCTCATCCAGCAGCAGCAGTTTTGGCGCCTGGGCCAGTACCCGCGCCAGCGCCGCCCGTTGTCTCTCACCACCGGATAACGCGGAGAGCGGTCGCTTGCGCAGCCTCTGCAATCCCGTATCGTTAATCGCGCGGGTTACGATGATGTCGTGCTCGCGACGCGACATATCCCGGGCGTGGGGAATCCGCCCGAGGGCGACATAATCCTCAAGCGCCAGACGCAGGTCGGGGGTATCATTCTGCGCAAGCACCGCGATCTGCCGGGCTCGCTGCTGCCGGGTTAATGCGGCAATGGAGCGGCCATATAACCGAACGTCGCCCTCCCGCGACGGCAGTTGGCAATCTATCGCGCGTAATAAAGAGGTTTTCCCGCTGCCGTTGGGCCCAATGACGGCCAGACACTCTCCTTTACCGGCGCTGAAATGAATGCCGGAGAGCATTTCCCCGCCGCCGGGCCGCGGTAATGATGCGATATTGACGCTAAGCACGGGATCATCGGCTTTTCCACTCTTGGTCAAACTCTCCTCCATTAGCCGCCGCTCCCTCTCTCTTCAGCGTGGATGAGCGAAACACGCGCTCTTTTGATTTTTGATCGGCAGGTAGTGATGATAATCATTATCATTTAAAAAGAAAGGTAAATAGTCACATATTTTATAATGTCATAAATGTTATGATATAACATACCAAAAATGAAGTGAGAAATGCAACCCGCGCTGCCCTCATGCCAAAGAGAAGCGACAAAACCACGTGGAGTTGTTCTAATAGCCGGACAGTGCTCTCTTGCAGCAAACTCAGTGAATGTGAACAGGAAACGTCAGGATGAAAACGGTAGAGTTTTTGCTTTACACCCTTAAACCGGGGACCGGGAACGAGTTTCACCGGATAATGAAGGAACAAAGCGCCCCCTGTCATCGCGCCGCCGGAATGGATATCGTCTCCTTCGGCAATTCAGTTGATGACAACGACGCTTATTACCTGATCCGGGCCTATGAGGACCTGACGCATTTAAACGCATCCCAGGCGCACTTCTACAGCAGCCCCGCCTGGCGCGAAGGCCCGCGACAGGCCATTATCGACAGGATCAGCGTCAGCGTAAAAACGGTTATGCTGCTGAGCGACAGCGCGATTGATGGCCTGCGAAACGGCTGACCCTCCAGGGCCGCTGGCGTGGCCCAACAAAAAACGCGCTCTCTTTTGCTGTCGCAGAGATTCTGGGGCCCGGGCAAAATGCGGCTGCCGTGCCTGCCTCCGACGCCACCGTTAGTTCTGATTCAACGACTCAAGAAAGCCCTGGGGCGTCGTGTCGCCCAGCTTTTTTTGCGCCCGCCCCCGGTTCCACAGCGCGCACAGCCGCTGCAGCGTCGCGTCCGGCTCATCCAGCGCCGGAATAACGTCGGCTAATCGTTCGCTGAGCTGTACCGCTCCGCGCTCCGCCATCGCCACCGTCCGGCAAGAGAGATGCGCGCGCGCGGGCTGAAAGCTTTTATGAGCATAAATCTCAAGACATTGTATACGCGCCGGACAGGCGTTCAGCGCCTCGGTCAGCCAGCTATCGACCAGCGCGGGAGAGATCCCGCAATAGATGCGGCCAAAGCACCAACCGCTGATCGGCTCCTGCGCCCAGAGCAGATGATGTTCACCGCCGTCGTCCATCGACAGCGCCAGCTGGCGATAGTGCAGCGTCAGGGTATCCGCGCGCATTCCCGCCTTTAACGCTTTTTTCCCCTGCAGCGCGGCATTTTTCCGTCCTTCATGGGCCGGACGCAGATAGCGGTTTAGCGTGGCGCGGGAAACAGCGATGCCCAGCCCCTCATTCACCATAAACAGCAGTTCGTCCAGCGGGGCGCGCAGCGCATCGCGGAGGGCGTTAATGAGAATCTCCTGCTCTTGTCTCAGTACTTTGTGTATCAAATGCGGCGTGGTGTGGTTATCGGAAATCTGGCTGCGGTTGCGCCAGCGGCGAACCGTAGTAATGGAAATCCCCAGTTCCTGCGCCAGTTCCCGGTCGCTTTTCGTCGATTCCTGAAGATATTTACGCGTTCTGGGGGTGGTGGTGGCATTAGCGTGCAGCTTGATTTCCATACGATCCTCTACCGGAAATATAACTAATCATATGAGATATATATTATTGCAGAGAATACAATGTGAACCGCTTCACCTTTCAGCCCACCGCTTTCTCTCATAATCCGCCATAGATAACACACACAGCCCTGTCGATCTTGTACGGAGTTCACAATGAACAATGTTCTGGGATTTCTTGAAGCCAAACTGATGCCTCTGGCGGCGAAAACCGCCCAGCAGCGTCACCTCGGCGCTATTCGCGGCGCCTACGTTTCATTCATGCCTTTTATTATTGTCGGTTCCATTCTGCTGGTGATCTCGTCGTTCCCCAATCAGAGCTACCAGCAGTTTATGGCCAGCACCTTCGGCGCGAGCTGGAGCGCAATTATCGAAATTCCGTTCAACGCGGTATTTTCCACAATGTCGCTGTTTATCAGCTTCCTGGTGGCCTACCGTCTGGCGGAGCACTACGGCGATGACCGCATCTCCTGCGGCATCCTCTCGCTGGTGGGGTTTCTGATCCTCACGCCGTTCATTAAGGTCGCTGAAAACGGCGGCATCACGGTGATCCCCGTGGAGTGGATCGGCACCAAAGGTTTATTCGTCGCCATGATCGGTTCGCTGCTGTGGACCGAACTCTTCTGCTGGCTAAAACGCAAAAAGCTGGTGATTAAGATGCCGGACGGCGTTCCGCCCGCCGTGCAGGAGTCTTTCGCCGCGCTGATCCCGGCGCTGCTGGTGATGATTCTGATCCTGGCGATTCGCATCGGGTTTGCGCACACGCACTACGCCACCATCCACCAGTTTATTTATGAGGTCGTCGCCTCGCCGGTACGCCATTACGGTACCTCCTACTTCGGCGCGCTGATGACCGTTTTCAGCATTACCATTCTGTGGTCGGTCGGCATTAACTCCGGTTCGATGATCAACGGCATCATTCGTCCGCTGTGGATGGAAAATCAGACCGACAACATCGCCGCTATCCAGGCCGGCGTCACCCCGCCGCACATTATCACCGAGCAGTTCTTCGATATGATCTGGATGGGCGGCGCGGGCGCAACGCTGTCGCTGGTGATAGCGATGCTGATTTTCGCCCGCAGCAAAAATATGCGCGAAGTTGCCCGCCTCGGCGCCGGTGCCTCCATTTTTAATATCAACGAACCCATCCTCTTTGGCCTGCCGGTGATCATGAACCCGATCATGCTGATTCCGTTTAACCTCGTGCCGCTGGTGCTGGTCACGGTGCAGTACACGGCGATGAAGATCGGCGCGGTGGCCGTCACCACCGGCGTCTTTATCCCCTGGACGCTGCCGCCGGTGATCAGCGGTTTTATCGTCACCGGGCATCTTAGCGGCAGCGTGATGCAGATCCTCAATTTGCTGATTGGCGCCATGCTGTACCTGCCCTTCATGCGCATCGTCGATAAGCAGTATCGCGCGGCGGAAGTCACCGCCCGTGCTGAAACGGACAACACGCTTGCAAAACAGGAGTAAACCAATGTGGGGAATGATTGCCACCTGGCGAATGGCGCTGGAAGGCGTTACCGAAGCCGCGGCGGCGCTGGCATCCGGCGCTGATACCGCCAGCGCCGTGGTCAATGCGGTGGCGGCGGTAGAAGATTTTCCGCTGTACAAATCGGTGGGCTACGGCGGCCTGCCGACGGAAAACGGCGAGGTCGAACTGGATGCCGCCTTTATGCATGGCGATACCCTGGCCTTCGGCGCGGTCGGTAATCTGGTGGATATTGCCAACCCGGTGAAAGTCGCCCACGCCCTGAGCCGTCAGCGCTACAACAGTCTGCTGGTCGGCCAGGGCGCCAGAGAGTGGGCAATAAGCCAGGGATTCGCCGCCAAAGCGATGCTGACCGAACGCGCGATGCAGCATTACCGGAAGCGCTGTCGCGAAACGCTGGATAAAGGCCTCAGTCCTTACGACGGCCACGATACCGTGGGCATTATTGGCCTTGATAAACAGGGTTCCATGAGCGTTGCCACCTCCACCAGCGGCCTGTTTATGAAAAAACGCGGACGGCTGGGCGATTCGCCGATTATCGGCTCCGGTTTCTACTGCGATAGCGAGACCGGCGCCGCCACGGCGACCGGCGTCGGTGAAGATCTGATGAAAGGCTGCACCAGCTACGAAATCGTCCGGCGAATGGCCCAGGGAATGACGCCGCAGCAGGCGGCGGACTCGGTGGTCTGCGAGCT
Source organism: Klebsiella sp. ME-303 (assembly GCF_007910085.1). Lineage (NCBI taxonomy): Bacteria > Pseudomonadati > Pseudomonadota > Gammaproteobacteria > Enterobacterales > Enterobacteriaceae > Klebsiella > Klebsiella sp. ME-303. The sequence goes on from NZ_VOJB01000061.1 coordinate 102,800, forward strand.
GGAAGACAAACTGATGTCGCGCTTTGGCCGCGCGGGCGACCTTTCGGTGGTGTGCATGAACCGGCGCGGCGAATTCGGCGCCGCCACCAATATCAAAACCTTCTCCTTTGTCGTCGCCAGCGCGACGCAGCCGCTCACCGTGTTCTGCGCCGAGCGCGTTCGGGAGAAAACCCATTACCGGCCGGTGGACGACGAATGGATGCAGGCCTATGCCGCACGCATTCGCGCCCCCATCGAGGAGTAAGCCATGCTGGATTATCGTCTGATTAATCAACTGGATAGCGACTGCACCGGCGCGCATCTGGTGACCTGGCCCGGCAGTACGCTGCTGGCCCAGGCCCCGCTCAATGCCGTTCCCCTGCTCGCGGAAATGGTGGAACAGGCCGCCCGCGGCGAGGTGGCGGATACCCGCTTCGGCTGCTCCCCCTTCGCCCGCATCACCCTCATTCCGCTCCCCCTGTGGAGGGATACGCTGAACGATGGCCTGGCCGAGGCGCTGCGGCCGCTATGCAAAAAGCCGGTGAGCGAAACGCTTATCCTCGACGCTTCGCTGGAAGAGAGCAGCGGCGCGTTAACCAAAGCGCTGCGCGAACTGTTTAATCTCGACTGGCAGCTTGATGATTTGGGCCTGCATCAGGTGAAAGCCGCCAGGCCACGCCTGCGCCAGCTCGCCCTCTACGCCTTACCCGAACAGCGGTCGGCGCTGGACACCCTCGCCCATCGTCAACGGGCCACGGCGCACGGCATGCTCGCCGCGCGGCGTCTGGCGGATCTGCCTGCGGAGCAGTGTACCCCGCAGTACGTGGTGGAAGAAGCCCGGCGTCTGTGCGCGGATATCCCCACGCTGCGCTGCGAAGTTCTGGATGAAAAAGCGATCGTCGAACAAGGGCTCGGCCTGCTGCATGCGGTGGGTAAAGGCGCTGAACGCCCGCCGCGCCTGCTGGCGATTCATTATGATGGCGTCCGCGAGGGCCCGGTTCGCTGCTACGTCGGTAAAGGCGTCACCTTTGATACCGGCGGACTGTGGCTCAAGGAAGGCGCCGGGATGTACACCATGAAGTACGATATGTGCGGCGCGGCCAACGTCCTTGGCCTGATGCTGAGCATCGCCGAGCTGGCGCTACCGGTGCGGGCAATGGGCGTACTGGCGCTGGCGGAAAACGCGATTGGCCCCGCCGCCATGCAGCCGGGCAGCGTCGCCCGGGCCTGTAATGGCCTGACGGTAGAGATCAATAATACCGACGCTGAAGGCCGTCTGGTGCTTTCCGATGCCATTGCCTGGGCGAGCCAGCGGCATCCGCAGGCGCACTATATTATTGATATTGCGACCCTTACCGGCGCGGTGGTTAAGGCGCTGGGTTACGATTTGAGCGGCTTGATGACGCAAAGCGACGCGCTGCGGGCGGGGTTAACCCGGGCAGGGATAAAAAGCGGGGATGAGGTCTGGTCGCTGCCGCTGGATAGCAGGCTGAAGAAGCAGACCGAAAGCGCAATCGCCGACCTGTGCAATACGCCCGGCAATAATGCGGCCATCAGCGCCTCCGCCGCCTGGCTTTTGCACCATTTTTGCCCGCCGGAGATCCCCTGGGCCCATCTCGACGTCAGCGGCACGGCGCTGTGGCGCGAAGGCGGTAAAAGCGTCGCTTCCGGCCGGCCGATTCCGCTACTGATTCAGCATCTGCTCGACGATATCGACGAGAGTTAACACCCTCCCCGGAGGCGATGCTGCGCATCTGTCCGGACTACGGGTTACCAGCAATTTGCGGCCCTGTAGCCCGGCTAAGCGCAGCGCAAGCCGGGAAGAAGCCACAGCAATACCACGTCGCGGCATATTCCCCGGGTTGCGGCGTAAACGCCTTACCCGGGCTACGGTTACCAGCAATCTGCGGCCCTGTAGCCCGGCTAAGCGCAGCGCAAGCCGGGAAGAAGCCACAGCAATACCACGTCGCGGAATATTCCCCGGGTTGCGGCGTAAACGCCTTACCCGGGCTACGGTTACCAGCAATCTGCGGCCCTGTAGCCCGGCTAAGCGCAGCGCAAGCCGGGAAGAAGCCGCAGCAATGCCACGTCACGGCATATTCCCCGGGTTGCGGCGTAAACGCCTTACCCGGGCTACGGGTTACCAGCAATCTGCGGCCCTGTAGCCCGGCTAAGCGCAGCGCAAGCCGGGAAGAAGCCGCAGCAATGCCACGTCACGGCATATTCCCCGGGTTGCGGCGTAAACGCCTTACCCGGGCTACGGGTTACCAGCAATCTGCGGCCTTGTAGCCCGGCTAAGCGCAGCGCAAGCCGGGAAGAAGCCGCAGCAATGCCACGTCACGGCATATTCCCCGGGTTGCGGCGTAAACGCCTTACCCGGGCCACGGGTTACCAGCAATCTGCGGCCCGGTAGCCCGGCTAAGCGCAGCGCAAGCCGGGAAGAAGCCACAGCAATACCACGTCACGGCATATTCCCCGGGCTATCGGCAATCTGCGGTGCTGCAGCCCTACTCCTCACTCACGACAGGCTTAACTCTTACCGCAAACAGCACTATCACCATGGCGCTGACCAGCAGCACGCCGCTGCCGACAAAAACGCCGCTCGCGCCGTTGAGATCGAATACCGCACCGCCGCCAGCCGCACCGGCGCTAATCGCCAGCTGAATAGAGGCCACCAGCAGGCCGCCCGCGCTTTCAGCTTCATCCGGCACCGTGGTGGCAAGCCAGGTCGACCAGCCCACCGGCACCAGACCAAAAGCAAAGCCCCACATCGCCACCAGCAGACCGTCCAGCAGCGCGACGTGGCCGAACGTTACCATCATCAGCGCCAGCACGCTCATTGCCAGCGGCACCAGCGCCAGCGTCAGGCGCAGGCTTCGGGCCAACAGATGTCCGGCAATCGAGGTGCCGATAAAGTTCGCTACCCCAAAACCGAGCAGGATCAGAGAAACCCCTTCGACGCTGGCCTGCGCCACGGTTTCGAGGAACGGACGCAGATAGGTAAAGAAGGCGAAGTGGCCGCTGAAAATCAGGATTGTCGCGAGCATGCCGCCAATCATACCTGGCCGACGCAGCACCTTAAACAGGGTAGCGAAGCTGCCGACGCTCTCCGGACGCATGGAAGGCAGAACCCACAGCTGCCAGAGCAGCGCAACCACGCTCGGCAGCGCACAGATAAGAAATACGTTGCGCCAGCCGATCAGCGCGCCGAAATAGCTGCCCAGCGGCGCGGCAACCACCGTCGCGATGGAAACGGCGGAAAAGATAATCGCCAGCGCTTTCGGCACCATCGCCGCCGGAACCAGACGCATGGTGGTCGCGGTCGACATCGACCAGAAGCCGCCGATGGCGATTCCCAGCAGCAGACGCCCCAGCAGCAAAAACTCCAGCGAACCGGCGAAGGCCACCATCATGCTGGAGATAATTTGCAAAACGGAGAAAAACATCAGCACCCAGCGGCGGTCAATATTTCGCGTCGCGGTGGTGATCAGCAGCCCGGTAACTAACGCCACCAGCGCCGTCGCGGTCACCGCCTGCCCCGCCATACCTTCGCTAACGCCCAGGCTTGCCGCCATCGGCGTTAACAAACTGGCAGGAAGAAACTCGGCGACAATCAGGCCAAACACCCCCAGCGCCAGCGCATAGACGGCGCGCCACGCGGGCCTGGCGTTGGTCTGGCTCTCTTCAGCTGCAATGCAGGAACTCATAAACATCTCTCCAGAACAATTAACATTTCGTTAAGGTTAGGCGGTTCTGTTCGGACGATCTATGATGCATACTCCTTGATTATTGATAATTCGTCCGGGAATGATGTTATGACTCAGCACGCCCTCGATCTCACCAGCGAACTTCTGCGCGGCATGCGCCTTTCCGGCGTCAACTACCGCCGCATCGAAACCTCCCGTCCTTTTGGCGTCGAATTCGGCTTCGTACCTGGTAAAGCGCAGTTCCACTTTATCAGCCGGGGACCGGTACTGCTGCGCATGGTCAGCGGTCAGCGCCTGATGCTGCAGAGCGGCGATGCGCTGTTTATTCCGAACGGCGATGGTCACGTGCTGCTCTCCGATGACCAGGCAACGGTGGTTAACGTGTCCAGACTGCCCAGCGAACCGGTTTGCGGCTCGGTAAGCTGCGTCAAAAACGCCTGCGACGACGCGAAAAGCGACAGCGCCATTATCTTCAGCGCCTGTATGGACTTTGAGCTGGGCGGTATGCAGCCGCTGGTCAAAGCGATGCCCGAAGTGATGCTGGTCAGCAGCCTGCTGACCAGCCGTCCGGAGATCCCGCCGATGCTGGCGGCCATGGAACGCGAAAGCCTCACTCGACAGGCGGGCTACGCCGGCATTCTGGCGCGGCTGGCCGATGTGGTCGCCGCGCTGATTGTCCGCGGCTGGGTGGAGTGTGGCTGCGGCAACGCCACCGGCTGGGTACAGGTGCTGCGCGATCCTAAGCTGGCTAAAGCCATTTACGTTATGCATCAGCAGCCGGGCATTAACTGGAAAGTCGAGGATCTGGCCCGCGAGGCGGGAATTTCACGTTCGGTATTTGCTGAACGCTTCCTCTCCGCCACCGGCACCACGCCCGCCCGCTATCTCACCGAGCTGCGTATGCGCCTCGCGGTGCAGTACATTTCCCATGAGGGTCAGGCGCTGGAAAAAGTGGCCTTCAGGCTGGGGTACAGTTCTCATGCCGCCTTCAGCCGCGCCTTTAAACGCATTATCGGAAAGGCGCCGGGCGCGCTGCGCGATCTGTCGCGGGAAGAAGGATTTTAGCACTGTCCCAGTTCACGGGTGCGCCTGACCGCCGCCAGTACGCTGCGCTGAAGCCCAGCGGCAAAATCGCTGTTGTTCAGCTCATACAGACCGTGGATCCCGACGCCTGCCGGGGAGTTGTTGATATCCAGAAGCTGGCGCGGATGCTTCTGGCTTTGGCGCAGCATCTCGACCGCGCCGAGCAGGTTTTCCTGCACCACCTCCGTTGCCTGGGGCCGCGGCAGCCCCGCCAGTACGCCGGCATCGGTAAGGGACTCAATAAAGTAGTAAATATAGTTAGGGCCCGCGACGCCAAAGCCGGTAAAGATATCGATCAACCGCTCAGGCAGATACAGCACTTTGCCAAAGCCGCGCAGAAACGGCTCGATCTCAGCCGCGCTGGCGTGGGGGTTTAAGGTCACGCCGCTATAGCCAAATCCGGTATCGGTCAGGGTATTGGGGATCGCCCTGGCAATCGGCGTTGCCGCACCAAACAGGGAGGCCAGCTTTTCCAGGGTCACCCCCGCGATCAGAGAAACCACCGTCGTCGAGCCGTTTAGCTGCGGGCGCACGCGGTTCGCCACCCCCGCCAGATCGTCCTGCGGACGGATCCCCAGCACCAGCAAAGAGGCCTCGTTTACGCCACCGTCGCCCGACAGCCGATAACGGGCGCGCAGAGCCTCGACTCGCGCGCTGTCGATATCCTCCAGCGAGATCGCGTCCGCCCGCAGCGCACCGTGGCTTAATGACGCGCGAATAATCGCCTCCGCCATCTGTCCGGCGCCAATAAAATGGACCCTGGTCATGAGTCTTACTCCTTATTCAAAAAGATATTCGCCGTTGCCAACGCGAAAGCGTCGGCCTTTGAGCGCCGGGTCAGCAACGCGAAACACCAGTTCAGTCAGTTGGTTCGCCGCGCCCTCACGGAAAAGAAACTCTCGACCGCCCACCGCCAGCCCCTGCTCGCCTTGCGGGGCAAAGCCAAACAGCAGCTGCCAGCGGTCGCGCACCGCCTGAGGATGCTGTACCGTGAAAACCGCGCGCTGCAGTTCAATCTCCCCCAGAGGATGCGGCGCAGCGAGACCCTGTGCCTGCAGGCGGCTCAGCCGGGCGTCATCCTCTTCCCCCCATTGCAGAATGAAGGGATAGACCAGGCCGTCAAAATCGCCGTCAATGGTGAAGATCCGCCAGCGGATAACGTTGCCCTGCGGATCGTCGCGCTGGCCGTTGACGATCGGCGAAACCCGCAGGCCCTGCTCGTGCAACTCCGCATGCGTGCGCTCAATATCGTCGCTACGCAGCGCCACCCGATACAGCGCTTCATTATCCGGCAGCAGCCGCGACGCATCCCGGGAGAGTAAAAACGTCTCCGCGGCGGAAAGCAGCTCTGCATCATCGGCAATCGCCAGAAATTCGATATAGGTCAGGCCGAAATAGCTCAGCGCATTCCTGGTCCCCCAACCCGGGTGGCGCCCACCGGCCACCGCGTTGAGCTTTTGCCCGCTCAGCGCCTGAATCGCCGCTTCCGGCTGATTAACAAACTGGACCGCGTGGTCCCACGTTAAGGTTGCCATTCGCCCTCCCGCTCCTCTGCCTGATAAAAACGCAGCCGACAGGCGGCATCGCCGCGAGCCAGCGCGGTCTGCACCTCTAAATGCAGCCCCGGAAACGCGTCGGTTAGCGCACGATCGCCTTCCATGCAGATATCGCACAGCGTCTCAATTTCGCTGGCGCCTCGCCCCTGCTGCCGCCAGCAGTTGACATAGGGACAGTAGTGAAACAGGACGATAAATTCGGCCCGGCTGGCGCTAACGGGCTCCATCTCATAAACCTGAGATTCCAGTCCGCGGGTAAACAGCCCGGCAAACTCCTGCAAATCTTTTCGATCGCGCATTTGCGCGCGCAGCTTATGCCCGATATCGCGGCCATAGTGGCGTATTGCTTCACGGACAGAATCATCCGCGATATGGCGTTGTCGGCTTTCGTCCAACAGGTAACCGATCGTTGCCGCGCGTTTTTCAGTAATGGCGCGCAGCGCCAGGGTCACCTCATCGTTTATGGTGGCGGCGTTATGCGCCGGTTCCGAGCTTATTTGCGTCATGCGCTTATTCCCAGTCGGTATTCACTTTCACGTCGCTGGCGCCCGGCAGGGCATACACATCTTCGGCGTACCATTTCCGCGAGAGCTCAGCGAGCGTGCCGTCCTTTTTCAGGGCAACCAGCTGCGCGTCAATCGCTTTGATTAGCTGCGGATCGGTATTTTTTTTATACAAATAGACGTTAGGAAACAGGCCGACGGAATCCGACGCTTTCAGATTAAGATTTAGCGCCTTATTTAACGCCAGCAGCGCGCCAATGGGGTAAATCGCCGCATCGTATTCCCCGGAGGCTACCGCTTTAAAGATATCGGCGGCGGACTGCTCGCCGTTGGGCTGCAGGTTAATTTGTTGGCCTGGATGTTTTTTATTGTAGTTTTCAATCACCGTATAACGGGCGTCGGAGGTATGAATCGGCACCAGCTTTTTCTTCCCGCTGGCGAGATCGCCGAGATTATGTATATCGTTCTCATCATTACGCACAATCAGGCGCAAATCGCTGATCCCGGTCGGCTCGCCGGAGTGGTCGTATTTTTCCGCCCGCTCTTTGGTGAGATAAAAGTGATCCGCCGCGAGGGTATAGGCGCCGGTCGATAGGCCGACGATCATCGCATCGCGCGAGACCGCATTAAAATGAAACGTATAGTCGGTTAAACGCTGGTCCAGCACCTTTAACAGGTCGCCATCGTAACCGGTAATATTGTTGTTATCGTCAACAAAGCTAAAGGGAAAACCGTTAGCATTGACGACAACCTCAACCGTTTTCGCGTTTGCGCTTTTTTCAACAGCCTGCGCGGCGTTCATTCCCATTGCCAACGCCAGCGCACTCACCAGTAAAATTTTATTTTTCAAAATACCTTCCCCAAAATGATAACCGTGAAACACTCTTTTCTGCGTTTCCTTGCCAGCGGGCGCTCAGAAACCTTTCTGCACTGCGCAATGCTCTGGCAATCGCCAGGCACAGCACGATATAAATCACCAGCACGACGCAGTAGGCTTCGACAAAATGAAACCCGCGCGCGGCGGCGATATTGGCTTTCGCCATCAGATCAACAACGGTGATGGTGTAAACCAGCGAGGTGTCTTTAATCAGATCGATCAGCACGCTGGTAAAGTTCGGCAGCGCGGATACCGCCGCCTGTGGAAAAATAATGCGTCGGAACTGCGTGAATCCGCTTAGCCCGATTGACCATGCGGCCTCGCGCTGCCCCTTATCAACCGCATTCCATCCCGCGCGAAAGGTTTCGGCGAAATAAGCGCTGAAGATCAGCGACAGCGCGGTGACCGCCGCCGCCAGCGGCGAGAGTTTATAGCGGTACATCGTGTCCTGCGGGCCGCCGAACAGCCCGGCGGCAATCCACGGCCAGACGTAAAAAAAGAAATACAGCATCACCAGGGCCGGGACCGAACGGCCAAAGGAGAGGAATACCCTCGCCAGCCATTGAACGCCGGGTACCTGACGAATAATCGCCCACGCCAGCGCTGCGCCCAGCAAAGTGGAAAACAGTAAGGATAATAACGTTATCGTCAGGGTGACCGGCAGCGCGCTTAAAATAAACGTAAAATTGTCGCGAATGAACGCCAGGCTAAACATGTTAATTTATCACTCCAGCAGGAACTGATATTTCTTTTCAATACGAGTGGTAAAATAGAGAATAATACTATTCAGCACCCAGTAGACGATAATAACGCTAATAAATGCCGCGACTTGTTTCGCCCCGTAGCTATTTTGCGAAATCTTTTGTGCCCGCCCAAAAACATCCACAATACCAATAATATTGACCAGCGAGGTCATTTTCACGAGATTAATTAAAAGATTGCCAAAGACGGGAATAGCAATAATAAGCCCCTGGGGGAAAATAATCCGCCGTATTCCATGATGCCAGGGAATATTCAGGCTGATAATGGCCTCTTTCTGGCCGCTATCCACCGCGCGCCACGCTGAACGCATCATTTCTGCAAAGTAGGGACTGATGCTGACCGAAATAGACAGCACCGCAAAGGTGGTATCGCTAATCCACAGCGGCGGCAGCGCCAGCGCGGTCAAAATTAATTTGCCGCCGAAGAAAAAAAGCAGGATAAGCAGCGCCAGAGGCGCGCCGCGCAGAATGTCGGTATACCCATTTGCCGCCGCGCTGAGCGGCGTAAAGCGGCTAAACTGCAGCAGCACAATCAGCAGCGCGATCGTTAAACCAAGCAGCAGCGACGCCAGCGTTATACCGAGGGTCACGGGTAAATTTTCCAGCAGCTTCGGCACTATTCCGGCGATATCCTGCCAGCTAAACAGCGGGTTATTGTTCATCATCAGCCTCAGGCATGATAGTGCAGTTGCGCAAGAAACGCCCGGGTTCGGCCCTGCTGCGCCGCGCCAAATATCTGTTCCGCCGGGCCCTGTTCAACGATTTCGCCGTTTTCCATAAATACCACCCGGGAAGCGACCTGACGGGCGAACGCCATTTCGTGGGTCACGATGATCATCGTCTGGCCCGCGGCGGCAATGGTCTGAATAAGCTCCAGCACTTCACCGACTTTTTCCGGATCCAGGGCTGAGGTCGGCTCATCCAGCAGCAGAACGGCGGGGTCAATGGCCAGCGCACGCGCAATACCGATACGCTGCTTTTGGCCGCCGGAGAGACTGTGCGGATAGTGGTCTTTTTTATGCAGCAACCCCACCTGCTTTAAGAGTCGTTCAGCAATAGCCAGTGCCTCCTGCCGCGGGCGTTTTTTAGCGTATATCAGTCCTTCGGTAATATTTTGCAGTGCGGTGAGGTTATGAAAAAGATTCCACGATTGAAAAACCATAGCGGTTTTTGACCGTAGTTTTTCAATCTCCTTTTTTCCCGCTTTTGCGCAATCCAGCGCCACATCATCTATTCTTATTTGCCCGCTATCGGCAGGCTCTAAGAAATTAAGCGTACGTAATAGCGTGGTTTTCCCCGAGCCGCTGGGGCCAATAATGCAAATAATCTCGCCGGAATGAATGCTGAGAGATACCTCTTTTAGCACTCTTTCACCGGAGAAGCTTTTACTGATCTTATTGAGCGTTATCATAATGAGATATTCGTGAATAATGTTTATTTGCCGCACATCGGCATTTATTGCTGTACAAAAACTATATTGCCGCTGTTCAGATGATAGCAAACAAGAAAATCATCTATCGAAAGTCAAAAAATAACTTTTTATATATTTGTTATGACAATGAGGCTTGATTGTAATCAAACCTTATTTGCAAAACAGGATTGCGGTAATCGATATTTTTTATTCAAATTTACTGAATAATGATAGCAAATTGTTTCGATTTTAATCATCGCGTCATCGGCCTATTATTTATCAAATCGGGGCAACAACGCTCCAATACTGACAAAACGCTTAAGGAATACGACCATGAAATCCATCAAAACTTTCGTTGCAGTTGCCGCACTCTCTACGATCTCTTTCGGTACTTTTGCGCAGAGCATCAGCGCCAGCGCTTCCACACTGGACCGTGCAGAAGCCAAAATTGCCGCTCAGGCCGCAGAGCAAGGCGCGTCTTACAAAATCACCAGCGCTCAGTTCAATAACCGCGTGCATATGACCGCAGAACTGACGAAATAAACTCACCCGTCATACTTCAAGTTGCATGTGCGTTGGCTGCGCGCGCTCACCCGAATCACTTACCAGAGTAAGCTTATCGGGATTCACTGACTTGCCGCCTTCCTGCAACCCGAATTATTTAGGGTATATAACAACATTGCCGGGCCGCCGGAAGACACAGGCGACAGCGACAACACGATGAAATAAGGAACAAAATATGAAAAATATCGGCGTAGTCACCGCACTGCTGTTAGCCGCTACACTTTCGTCCGGGGCGATGGCCGCAGAGAATAGCTTTGCGCGTCCGGAGGCAGGTTCAAATATCGACACGTCCGTGCATCAGAATCATATTGATGTCAGCCATGCCTTTGATAAAGAGAGCCTGACCGCAGGCAATCTTCAGTAACACACAGCCCAGGGCGCGCGCGGAATTATCCGCTGCGCGCCCTACTTTTTCTGCCAGTGTGCCCACGGATTATCCGCTGGCGCTTCCGCTTTTGCCGTATCGGTATCGGACAACGAATCGATATACAACGCTTCCACTTCTTTACGCGCCCAAGGCGTGCGGCGTAAAAACTTCAGGCTCGACTTAATACTCGGCTCGCTTTTAAAGCAGTTGATGTTGATGCGTTTCGCCAGTTCGGCCCAGCCATATCGCGCGACCAGCGCGTTTAACAGCGCTTCCAGCGTGATGCCGTGCAGAGGATCGTTTGGGTGCTGCATTGCGTCTCTTTACCTGAATTAAAAATTTCGCTCACCATACTGGCTCCCGACGCCAATCGCAACAGTCCCGCCTCCCCCTTATCCAAAATTCGCAAAAGCACAGAACCCTCCACGGTCATAAATTAGAAAAGAACGTTATTGGTTGATTATTTTCGCTTAAGGCAAGCTGGCTTCAACCACCCGACTGAGGAATCGATCATGCGCTGTTGTTGTCCCCGAACCCTGAATCTGCATCGACGAAAACACCTGAATACCGCCTTCGGAGAACACAATGAACGCGACAAACTTACCGATACTGGATCTGGCCCGCTACGCGGACCCCGCTGAAAAAGCGGCGTTTCTCGCCGACCTGCGCCACGCCGCCCGCGATATCGGTTTCTTTTATCTGATCAACCACGGCGTCGATGAGTCGCTGCAGCAGGCCGTGCAGCAGCAATCCCGCGCCTTTTTTGCCCTGCCCGACGATCAAAAGCAGAGGGTGGCAATGATTCACTCTCCGCATTTTCGCGGCTACAACCGCGCCGCTTCTGAATTAACCCGCGGTCAACCCGACTGGCGCGAGCAGTTCGATATCGGCGCCGAGCGCCCGGCCCTGCAGCTTAGCGAACGCGCGCCGCGCTGGCAGCGCCTGCAGGGGCCGAATCTCTGGCCAGAGGCGTTGCCCTCGCTCAAACCCATATTACTGACCTGGCAACGGGAAATGACCCAGGTTGGGATCACCCTGCTGCGCGCCTTCGCCGAAGCGCTGCGCCTGCCGCTGGATGCCTTCGATGGCCTGTATGGCGATAAGCCCAATGAACATATCAAGCTGATCCGCTATCCCGGCCAGCAGGAGACCCAGAGTGCCCAGGGCGTTGGCGCGCATAAGGACTCCGGCTTCCTCAGCTTCCTGCTGCAGGATGAGCAGAAAGGATTGCAGGTCGAAGTCTCCCCTGACCGCTGGATTGACGCGACCCCGCTGGCGGGCAGCTTTGTGGTGAATATCGGCGAGCTGCTGGAGCTGGCAACCAACGGCTATCTGCGGGCAACGGTGCACCGGGTCGTTTCGCCGCCTGCCGACCAGCAGCGGCTGTCGATCGCTTTCTTCCTCGGCGCCCAGCTGGATGCCGTGGTCCCCGTCTACACGCTGCCCGACGAGCTGGCCCGCGAAGCCCTCGGACCGGATAGCGACCCGCAAAACCCGCTGCTGCGCGAGGTGGGCTGGAATTACCTGAAAGGGCGTCTGCGTTCGCATCCTGATGTCGCCGAGCGCTACTACCAGGATGTTTTTCGCGAACGCGCCGAGCAATTGATCGTGTAGACCCTAAATAATTCGGGTTGCAGGCAGGCGGCAAGTCAGTGAATCCCAATGAGCTTACTCTGGTAAGTGATTCGGGTGAGCGCGCGCAGCCAACGCGCATGCAATTTGAAGTATGACGGGTATAAACATAACAACAATACAAGGAATAAAATGATGAAATATGCCGCATTTAAACTGGCAGGGGTTGCACTGTCTCTCTCTCTGGCATGGAGTTCCGCCCAGGCCGCCGCGCTGCGCGTCGCCGCGGACCCGGTGCCGCACGCCGAGATCCTTAACTACATTAAGAAGATCGATCCCAGCCTCGACCTGAAAATCGTCGAACTCACCAGCGGCGTTAACGCCAACGAACTGCTGGCCAACGGCGATGTCGATGCCAACTACTTCCAGCACGTCCCCTATCTGAAAGATCAGGAGAAAGCGCTGGGCAAAACCTTCGCCGTCGCTGCGACCGTCCATATTGAGCCGCTGGGGATCTATTCGCGCAAGCATAAAGATTTTAAATCGCTGCCCGAGAACGCCACCGTGGCGGTACCGAATAACACCACTAACCTGAGCCGCGCGCTGTTCCTGCTGCAAAATCAGGGTTTGATTAAGCTGGCGGCAAAATTTACCGACCCGGCGACAACCCTGGCGACGCCGAAAGATATCGTGGAAAACCCGAAGCACCTGAAAATCCTTGAGATTGAATCACCGCAGATCCCGCGGTCGCTGGATGACGTTGACCTGGCGGTGATAAACGGCAACTACGCGCTGGAAGCCGGGCTGGTGCCGGCCAAAGACGCGCTGGGTCTGGAGAGCGCGACCAACAACCCGTACGCCAACATTCTGGTGACAACGCCGACGCTGGCGAACGATCCGCGCATCAAGGCGCTGGCCAAAGACCTCACCTCGCCGCAGGTCGCCGAATTTATTCGTAAGCAGTATAACGGCTCGGTGATCCCGGTTGCTCCTCAGTCATGATTGAGATTGTCGGGCTGAGTAAAACCTATGCCGGAACAGGCCGACCGGCGCTAAACGATGTCTCTCTGCAGGTGCCGAGAGGAGCCGTTTACGGCATCCTCGGCCGCAGCGGTGCAGGCAAAAGTACGCTGATACGCTGCCTGAATCTGCTGGAGCGGCCCACGTCGGGCCGCATTATTGTGAACGGGAACGATATTACCCGGATGGATAAAACCGCGCTGCGCGAGTACCGGCTGCGTACCGGCATGATCTTCCAGCACTTTAATTTACTTCACGCCCGCAGCGTCGCCGACAATGTCGCGGTGCCGCTGGAGATAGCCAAAGTGCCGAAAGCCGCCCGCCAGGCGCGGGTGGCGGAGCTGCTGGAACTGGTCGGGCTGGCGGATAAAGCCGCCGCCTTTCCGTCACAGCTTTCCGGCGGGCAAAAACAGCGCGTGGGGATCGCCCGCGCGCTGGCCGCGCGGCCGGATGTGCTGCTGTGCGATGAGGCCACCAGCGCCCTCGACCCCGAGACCACGGCCTCGGTGCTCAGCCTGCTGGCGGATATCAACCAAAAGCTGAACCTCACCATCGTGCTGATCACCCATGAGCTGGAAGTGGTGAAAACCCTCTGCGACCACGCGGCGCTGCTGGAGCACGGGGAGATTATTGAAAGCGGCAGAATTGCCGATTTGCTGGTGGCGCCATGGTCGCGGCTACGGCAGTCGCTGCTGCACGATCCTCAGGCTGAGCGGGATTTCCTCGCTCGCCACGGTTTTCACGGGAGGCCATTATGCGGAGTAGCATGAGTTGGGAAGATCTCTGGCCGCTGCTGCTTCAGGGCACGGTAGATACCGTTTATATGGTCGGCCTGGCGGCGCTGTTTACCGTGCTGCTCGGGCTGCCGACCGGCGTGCTGCTGTTTGTTTCACGCCGCAACGGCCTGGCGCCGATGCCGAAGCTCAACGCCGTGCTGGGCGCGATTATCAACTTTGGTCGTTCGCTGCCGTTTATCGTGCTGCTGATCGCGCTGATCCCATTCACCCGGCTGATTATTGGCACCACCCTCGGCAGTACCGCCGCGGTGGTTCCGGTCACCATTGGCGCCTTTCCGTTCTTTGCGCGGCTGACGGAGAACGCGCTGGATGAAGTGGATTACGGGCGTATCGAAGCGATTTTATCGATGGGCGGTAATATCTGGCACGTGATCTTTAAATCGCTGCTGCCGGAAGCGCTGCCAACGCTGGTGGCAGGCATCACGCTGACCATCGTTATGCTGATCGGCTTCTCTTCGATGGCGGGCGTGATTGGCGGCGGCGGACTGGGCGATCTGGCTATTCGCTACGGCTATCAGCGCTTCAATAACGAGGTGATGTTCGGTACCGTGCTCATTCTGGTCGCGCTGGTGCAGGGCGTGCAGATGGCCGGCGACCGTCTGGTCCGCGGCCTCGCCCACCGTCGTTAACAATAAGCGGGTGGCCGCGCGCCATCCGCGATTAAAACCCGCTTTCGCGCACCAGGGTGCGTATCAGTTCCGCTGCCGGCAGCTCGCGAATCAGGCTCACTCCCTGCCCGGCCCAGTGCGCACCGTACTGACGATCTCCCTGCGCTTTCGCCGCCGATGCCAGCGCCTTTCCGGCGTCGTAAGCCACGGGATAAGCCGGAATCAGCGGCGGATCGTTTATTTCACGCCAGCCGTTAACCAGACATCTCGCCGGGCGTCCGGAAATGGCTGAGGTTAAAACCGTTTGCCCGTCAGACGCGCTTTTAAGGGCCTCACGGTATCCGCCATCCGTGGACGATTCAGGGCACAGCAGAAACGCCGTCCCTAGCTGCGCCCCGTCTGCGCCCAGGTTCATTACGCTGTTAATTCCCGCGCCGTCCATCACGCCGCCAGCGGCGATAAGCGGAATATCGGTATGCCGTCTTATCGTCTGAACCAGAGTAAAGGTGCTCATCTGCCCGTCGGGCGCCAGCGGATCAAAGATGCCGCGATGGCCGCCGGCCTCGTAGCCCTGCGCCACCACCATATCGATGCCCTGCTCTACGGCCAGCAAAGCCTCTGCCACGCTGGTCGCGCTCGCCAGAGTGACGATCCCCTTTTCCCGCAGTCGGCGAAGGGTTTCACGATCCGGCACGCCAAAATGAAAGCTCACCGCCGCCGGAGTCAGGTCGAGCAGCAGCTCGGCCATCCGCGGCTGCTGCTGAAAACTCAGATAAATTTCCGCCAGCGTCTCCGGCGGCAAGCTGCCAAAGCGCGCAAATTCCGGGCGCAGCCGCGCCAGCCACCGGGCTTCACGCTGCGGATCCCTTACCGCCGGGGCGTGGCAAAACAGATTGACGTTAAACGGACGGGTGGTTAAGCGCCGGGTCCGGTTAATCAGCGTTTCAGCCTGCTCTACGGTTGACGAGCCCAGCCCCAGCGAGCCGAGCGCGCCGGCCCCGCTGACCGCTGCCGCCAGTTCCGGCGTCGACACGCCGGCCATCGGCGCCTGAATAATGGGGTAATCAATATCAAGCTGCTGCGTAAGCCTGTTGCTCATGGTTTGCCCTGTTTAAATTTGTGCGTTCGGGCCATTAAAATCTCTTTTAGAGATGATAAGATCAACATTATTTTCAAATTAAGAATAAAAATATGAACCACACCACATTAGAGATATTTAAAACGGTGGCGCAAGAGCGCAGCGTCACCCGCGCGGCAAAGCGGCTGGGGCGAGCCCAGTCCAATATCACCACCCGCATTCACCAGCTGGAAGAGGAGCTGGGCGTGGAGCTGTTTGCCCGCGGCAATAAAAGGATGCTGCTGTCCCCCGCCGGTGAACATTTTTTGGGCTACGCGCTGAAAATCCTCAGCCTGGCCGAAGAGGCCAGACAGGCGCTGCATCCGGCGACGCCGGGCGGCAATTTACGCATGGGGGCGATGGACGCCACCGCCGCCAGCCGCCTGCCGCCGCTGCTTCCCCGGTTTCGCGCGCTGTGCCCGGAGGTGACGCTCACCCTCAAAACCCAGCCCACCCGTCAGCTGACCCAACAGGTGCTGGACGCCGCGCTGGATTGCGCGCTGGTGAGCCTGCCGCAGGGAACGCCTCCGCCCGATGACCTGGAGTACGTATCCATCTTTAAAGAACAGCTGCTGCTGGTGCTTCCTGCCAATCCACAGCGCTTTCGCTTTGCCGCCTTTGCGCAGGGCTGTACCTACCGGGCGATGGGCGAAGCGTTTCTGGCGCAATCAGAGGAGGTGGAGAGCGAGATCCAGGACGTCGGCTCCTATCACGCGATGCTCGCCTGCGTCGCCTCCGGCGGCTATGCCGGTATCGTGCCGCAGAGCGTGCTCGATACCCTGACGCTGCCCGAAGCCAGCCAGCTGCGGCCGGTTGGCCAGGCGATCACCCAGCTTATCTGGCGCAAAGGCTACGCGTCCCCCGCTCTCGAGAAAATGCGCCAGCTTCTGGAGTCAGCCTCCGACCTTTGACGCTCGCCCCGCCCCTGCCGCCACCAGCGCGGCGGCAGCCAGCAGCGCAATGGCGGCCGCGCTCAGCGAAGGATTAAACGACCCGCTGCGGTCATACAGCGTTCCGGCAACCAGCGGGCCGACGATTTGCCCGATGCCGTAGGTCGCGGTCATGGCGGCAATCATATTGAACGTAACCAGATGATTAAGCCGCCGCCCCTCGGACAGCGCGATGGTCACGGTGCCCAAAAAGGTGCAACCCACCAGCAGCGCGCTTAATATGCAAAACGGTAACGCATGGCTCCACGCCGGGAGAATGACACCGATTGCCTGAATCAGCAAATTAAGGGTAAACGCGAGGCGGTAGCCGAGCTTGATCACCAGCCGGTGCCAGATAAAGCAGGAGGGAACGGCGGCGAGGCCGAAAATAGCCCAGATCTGCACCGGATCGATAACGTTCAGCGAACCGCTGAGAAACAGCGGAAGATAGGTGGCGGTAATAATGTAGCCGAAGCCGGCCAGGCCATAAATCAGCAGCAGTTTCCACGCCTCCCGCACCCGCCCCTCGCCCTCCTCGCGGTGTGCGGTCGCGGCGGGTTGATAAGCGATAAGGTAGTCGGCGGGGCTCAGCAGCAGACGCAGCGCGAGAACAAAAAGCACGCCAGAGCTTATCGCACATATCAGCCATATCTGCTGGCTGGAGAGCGCCAGCGCCTTCCCCAGGGAGATAAATTCCGCCGACAAGAATATCCCCATTCCGACGCCAGAAAAAAGCACCGGCGCGCCGTTAGGGTGCTTCATATGCTGCAGTAGCCAGAGGGAGGCGGCGATCAGCGTCACCGCGCTGAGTAATCCGGCAATTCCGCGCACCACAATAATCGCCAGGGGGGAAACCAGGAACGCCAGTAAGGCCAGGCACACCAGCGTCAACAGTGCGGAAAGCAGGCTTAGCCACCTGGCGTCCGCGGGCCTGGCTTTCGCCAGCAGCAGCGCGCCGGCCAGATAGCCGGCATAGTTCGCCGAAGCGGCAAGATTACCTTCACGCAGCGTCAGCAGCTGCTCATTGAGCATCAGCGGCAGGATCCCGGTATAGGCAAATCGGCCATAGCCCATGCCAACGATCAGCACGACCGAACCGGCCAGCGCCAGCAGAAAGGCCTTCCATTCCGGCCTGGTTGCAAAAACGTTCACCCACACCCCTCCATTATTATTCTCAAATAAAGAATCATAAATAACAATCATTCTTTATTTATTGTGATTTCGCTTGCCACGATGCGCAAGCAGCGCCATGCGGCAGCGCCCGGCCTGCGGGGAGAAACTTTACGGCAACGGCCGGGGGATGCTTCGGCGAGTAACGAAATGTGGAGTGAGGCGCTGGACATCCTTGTCCAGAGGGATTTAACGGTGGCTAAAAGCCAGTTTGGCAGCAAATAACATAAAGAGGCCGCCGGTTGCGCGGTCCATCCACCGAATAAATAGCGGCGTCTTTAATAGCCGAGCGGCAGAGCGGCTGGTCAGGATTAGCGTTAACGACCAGAGCGTCCCGATCGCCACGTGGATGGCGACCAGCAGGAACGTCCAGACGATGGGCGAGTGGCCGGTCGGAATAAACTGCGGCAGGAAAGAGACGTAAAAGATCCCCATTTTCGGATTGAGCACATTGCCCATCATCCCTTTTAAAAACCAGTTACTTGCCGGCGCCGCCGCCCTGTCCTGATGAACAAAATGACCGCGCGGCTTGAGAATTAACTGAATGCCCAGCCAGCATAAATAGGCGGCCCCGCACCATTTGAGCAGGTCATACGCCAGCTCCGATGCCGCCAGCAGCGCCCCAAGACCGAAGGCGACCGCCGCCCCCCAGATAAAACATCCCGTATCAATACCCAGTGCCGCCTGAAAGGCTTTTTTTCCGCCTTCAACGGTAGCGGTTCGCAGAATTAAAGCGGTATCCAGGCCTGGGGTAAGGGTGAGCAACAGCGCAGCAAAAGAGTAAGCAAGAAGGGAATCTGCAACGGACATTTTCTCTCTCCGAAAGCGAAGATTCTAGATAAAACCCGCCGCAGAGACAATCGAATAAATTCGCTTTGCCGGGCGCGTTAAAAGCTCTTTGTGACAAATGGCCGCCGCAAAAGCGGATACAGTCAATCGACCAAACCTTTATTGATACAGGCTGTTATGACGCTTAACGCTATCCGCATCGCCAGGCCGGTCACCGACCTTTCACTCAGTAGCCACATGTACTGCACTGGCCTTGGGCTGGAGCAAATCGCGCAGTTTGCCGATCATGACGGCTTTAGCGGCGTGATGGTCGGACGCCGCGATCTCGGCTGGCATCTTGAATTCACCCTCTGCCATTATCATCCGGTGAAGCCCTCTCCGGGCGAGGAAGATTTGCTGGTGCTTTATTACCCGGAAGCCGCGGAATGGCGGGAACAGTGTGCGAAAATGCTGACCGCCGGTTTTGCGCCGGTCAGCGCGTTCAATCCGTACTGGAATGTGAACGGTAAAACCTTTGTCGACGGCGACGGTTATCGCGTGGTGCTGCAGAACAGAAGCTGGCCGTAGGCGCTACTCCATAAGCCGGACGTCAGGATGGCGCGGGCTTGCCGCTTCGTGAAAAATATCGCCCAGCCAGCCGGGAATTTCCGCCTCCGGGAGATCGTCCGGGATGATGATCTCACGCAGCGGCGAGCATTTACGCTCGTTCAGATCGACGCGGAAGAGTAGCCAGCGTTCGCCCTGGCGCTGGACGCCAATATGGCGCCCGAATACGTCATAAATCAGCATTCCATCACCCTGCCGATCGCAGGGGATGATGGGCGGCTCATGCATGCCATTATGCTTTGCCCTCGCGCAGCCACGGGGTCACGGTAATCCCTGTCAGCAGCCCTTCCGGGCTCAGCAGCCGCGTGACGGTTTGCCCCCACGGCTCAATGCGGTTGTCCACCAGCAGACGATAGCCTCTGGCCTTCAGCGCGTCGGTGGCGGTGTTGATATCGCGCACTTCAAACTCGACCCACGCCTGCGGCACCGGCAGATAGTCAGGCCAGAGATCGGCGTCAAAGCAGGAGCGCGCCGCCTGCGCCAGCGGCCACAGGGCAAAATGTTTTACCCCGCCGATGGCGTCATGTTCGGTCAGCAGATACTCTTCGTTACCGGGCATCGGTTTTAGCGGCAGGCCCAGCGCAGCCACATAAAACTCCCTGCTGGCCGGCGTCGATTGCGTTATCGGCCCAAAGCCGGCGACAAAAAGCACATCCATACCGTCTAAATCGTATTCCATACTCTCTCCTGTCATTATCCGTGATGCGTTAACAGATTTTATACTCTGCCGCGCACGACTTTCCCAGAATCCTCTTTTCTCATGACTATTTTTAGTGCGTTTGCCTGAATCATTGAGAAAACGCATGCTCTGCTCGTTGCGGCTGACGGCGCTGCGCTATGCTTAGCTTCCCTTTGGTTTGCAATACTTCGCGTTATGACCACTTCCGCCAGCACCACTCAGCTTAATCTGCGTATTATTTCTATCGTTGTTTTTACCTGTATCTGCTATCTCTCTATTGGCCTGCCGCTCGCCGTACTGCCGGGCTATATCCACTATCAGCTGGGCTATAACCCCTTTATCGCCGGCGTGGTCATCAGCCTTCAGTACATCTCAACCCTGATCAGCCGCCCGCATGCGGGCCGCTACACCGACATCTGGGGGCCGAAAAAAGTCGTCAGTCGGGGGATTGTTTGCTGCCTGCTCAGCGGTCTCTTCACGCTGCTCGCGGTCTTGCTGCAATCCTCGCCGCCGCTAGCCGTTGCCGCGCTGTTGGTGGGGCGCATTTTCCTCGGCGTCGGGGAAAGTTTTACCGCCACCGGCGCGACCCTGTGGGGGATCAAAACCGTCGGTGCGATTCACACTTCACGGGTGATCTCGTGGAACGGCGTGGCGACCTACGTCGCCATGGCGGTCGGCGCCCCGCTGGGTGTCATGCTTAACGGCTATTTTGGCATCAGCGGATTTGCCGCCGTGGTGATCCTGGCGGCGGCGGTTGGCCTGCTCTATGCCCGTACGCGGCAGGACGTCAGCGTGACGGCGGGGATCAGAGCGCCGTTTCATGTGGTGGCGCGCAAAATCTGGCCCTACGGGCTGGGGCTGGCGCTGGGTACCGTCGGTTTTGGGGTTATCGCAACCTTTATTACCCTCTACTTCTCCGCCCATAGCTGGCAAGGCGCGGCGTTTACCCTCTCCCTGTTCAGCATCGGTTTTATCTGCATCCGCCTGATCCTGGGCAACACCATTACCCGCTACGGCGGCGTGCCGGTATCGTTAATCTGTTTTGCGATCGAATGTATCGGCCTGCTGATCATCTGGTCGGCCTCCTCGGCGTGGATGGCCGGAATGGGCGCCTTTCTCACCGGCTCGGGCTTTTCGCTGGTCTTCCCGGCGCTTGGCGTGGAAGCGGTGAAACAGGTTGAAGAACAGAATCAGGGCACCGCGCTGGGCACCTATTCGGCCTTTCTCGATCTGGCGTTGGGATTAACCGGCCCGGTCGCCGGCTGGGTGGCCGGTTATTACGATCTGGAGACTATTTATTTGTTGGCGGCGGCGGTGGTCGCGCTGGCATTTATCTTGATTTTGCGCATTTACCTGCAACAACGCGCTGCTTTACCGCGAACCTGAGGAAGCATCGTCGAAAGATAACCGGCGCAAATATGGGTAAAAAATTAATCAATAATTGACGGCAATTCGGCTTCCGTGCCACCATCGCTTCAGCGTCCGGCAAGCGGCGCGATGGTGGTACGGGTGAATATCAGAGACCGCATGTTTAAGGTCCATGCCCGTCCGCAACCTGATTCTGGCGGGAATAAAGACATGCACCAAAGTTTTAATCAGCGCGTTCATTTCTATTACTGCATTCTGGTGGCGCTGAAAATACACGCAAAATCGAAGAAATCAGGCGGTATCCGCGGGAAAAATAATTTCCTGCTCAAGTGGCTGCGTAAAGCGCAGGACAACAATATATTCCACCCGGATATTACCAGCGAGATCGAATGGCTGCGCGGCAAAATCATTCAGGCCGGCTACGATACCGACCTTGAACCCATGCTCGATTTTGTCTATGCCACCGCCAAACGCGCGGAAGATCTTAAGAACGCCGACTGATTCACGCCCGAGCCGCCTGGCCCGGGCGTTGTACTTTAGCGTTTGTTACGGTGCGTCAGGAGATAGACTGCCGGGATCACCAGCATCGAGAGCAGCGGCGCGGTGATCATCCCGCCGATCATCGGCGCGGCGATACGCTGCATCACCTCCGAACCGGTGCCCCCTCCCCACATAATCGGCAGCAGTCCGGCCATGATTGTCGCCACGGTCATCACTTTCGGGCGCACGCGCAGCACGGCCCCTTCATGAATCGCCTCGTTGAGCGCGCGATCGTTCAGCTCGGAGCGGCGTTTCGCGATCGCCTGGTTCAAATAGAGTACCATAATCACCCCGAACTCCGCCGCCACGCCGGCAAGCGCAATAAAGCCCACGGCGGCGGCTACCGACAGGTTGTAGCCCAGCAGCCAGAGCAGCCAGACGCCGCCGATCAGCGAAAACGGTAAAGTTCCCATAATCAGCAGAGCGTCTTTAACGCGGCTGAAAGTGACGTAAAGCAGGATAAAGATAATCATCAGGGTAAACGGCAGCACGATTTTCAGCTTCGCGGTGGCGCGCTCGAGGTACTCATACTGCCCGGACCAGGTCAGCGAGATGCCTTCCGGCAGCCTGACCCGTTTGCCGACCTCGCTCTGCATTTCATCAACTGCGGATTTTAAGTCGCGCCCGCGAATATCCACGTAGATCCAGTCCGACAGGCGGGCGTTTTCGCTTTTCAGCATCGGCGGGCCGTCGGTAATGGTGATGTCCGCCAGTTCCGAGAGCGCGACCTGCGCCCCGCCGCTGGTCACTACCGGCAGATCGCGCAGCTTTTGCAGCGAGTCGCGCATTTCGCGCGGGTAGCGGACGCCGATCGGGTAACGTTCTCGCCCCTCGATGGTTTCGCCGATGTTATCGCCGCCGACGACGCTGGCGACGATTGACTGCAGCTCCTTCACCGACACGCCGTAGCGGGCGGCTTTCACCCGGTCGATAGCGATATCGATATAGCGGCCGCCGTCGAGGCGTTCCGCCAGCGCCGACGTCACCCCCGGTACGCTACGCACGATGCGCTCAATCTCTTCGGCGGTCTTTTCGATCTCCGCCAGATTGTTACCGTTCACTTTGATGCCGACCGGGCTTTTGATGCCGGTCGCCAGCATGTCCAGGCGATTACGGATCGGCGGTACCCAGACGTTGGCTATCCCCGGTACCTTCACCGTATTGTCGAGCTCCTCGATCAGCTTATCCATGGTCATGCCGGGCCGCCATTCGCTTTTCGGCTTGAACTGAATCGTGGTTTCCAGCATGGTCAGCGGCGCCGGGTCGGTAGCGCTGTCCGCCCGCCCGGCCTTGCCGAATACGCTTTGCACTTCAGGAATGGTCTTGATCAGACGGTCAGTCTGCTGCAGCAAGCGTCCGGCTTCGCGGCTGGAGATCCCCGGCAGCGTGGAGGGCATATACAACAGGTCACCCTCGTCAATTTGCGGCAGAAATTCGCTGCCGAGCTGCGCCAGCGGCCACAGCGTGGCAACCAGCAGCAGGCCCGCCGCCGCCAGCGTCGCCTTCGGCCACTGCAAAACTTTATCCAGCAGCGGCTCATAGGCGCGAATCAGCCAGCGGTTGAGCGGATTGGCGGTTTCATCAGGAATTTTGCCGCGAATAAAGTAGCCCATCAGCACCGGCACCAGGGTGATCCCGAGTCCGGCGGCCACCGCCATCGAATACGTTTTGGTGAAGGCCAGCGGCGAGAACATCTTGCCCTCCTGCGCTTCGAGGGTGAACACCGGAATAAACGACAGGGTGATAATCAGCAGGCTGCAAAACAGCGCCGGCCCCACTTCCGACGCCGCGTGCTGGGCTATCTGCCAGTAGTCGGCGGAGGACGGCTGGCGTTCAGGGTGCTCGTGCCGCCACTGCTCCAGAACCTTATGCATATTTTCTATCATCACGATTGCCGCATCGACCATGGCCCCGATGGCGATCGCAATCCCGCCGAGCGACATCATATTGGCGCTGACGCCCTGATAGTGCATCACAATAAACGCGCCAAGGATCCCCAGCGGCAGCGTGATCATCGCCACCAGCGCGCTGCGGAAGTGGAACAGAAACAGCGAGCAGACCACCGCCACGACGATAAACTCCTCAATGAGCTTATGGGTCAGGGTCTCGACGGAGTTTTTAATCAGCTGCGAACGATCGTAGACCGGAACAATCTCCACGCCTGCGGGCAGGCTTTTTTGCACTTCCGCCAGTTTGGCCTTTACCGCGTTAATGGTGCTGAGCGCGTTTTTACCCGAGCGCATAATGATTATCCCGCCCGCCACCTCGCCCTGGCCGTTGAGCTCGGCGACGCCGCGCCGGATCGCCGGTCCCCGGCGCACGCTGGCGACGTCGGAGAGCAGCACCGGCACGCCGCTGCGCGCAGCGATAACCACCTGGTTAAAGTCGTCGATGGACTTCAGGTAGCCGGTGGTGCGCACCATATATTCGGCTTCGCCCAGCTCGAGCACCGAACCGCCCCCTTCCTGGTTGGCGCTCTGGATCGCGCTAATCACCTGCTCGTGGGTGACGTTCAGCGCCCGCAGCCGGTCAGGATTAAGGATCACCTGATACTCTTTGACCATTCCGCCGACGCTGGCCACCTCCGAAACATCCGGCACGGTTTTCAGTTCATATTTGAGGATCCAGTCCTGAATCGCCCGCAGGTCGCCGAGGCTATGCTGGCCGCTTTTGTCGGTAAGCACATATTCAAACACCCAGCCGACGCCGGTGGCATCCGGCCCCAGCGACGCTTTCGCTTCCGGCGGCAGGCTGCTCTGGACCTGGCTCAGGTACTCCAGCACGCGGGAGCGCGCCCAGTATGGGTCCGTTCCATCATCAAACAGGACATAGACATAAGCATCGCCGAACATCGAAAAGCCGCGCACGGTTTTCGCTCCCGGCACCGACAGCATGGTGGTGGTCAGCGGGTAGGTCACCTGATCTTCGACAATCTGCGGCGCTTTCCCCGGATAGCTCACGCGAATGATCACCTGGGTATCGGAGAGATCCGGCAGCGCGTCCAGCGGCGCCTGCTGTACCGACCAGACGCCCCAGGCGGCCATAATCAGCGTCGCCAGCAATACCAGCAGGCGGTTGCGCAATGACCAGCGGATAACGGCGGCAATCATGGCTGCTCCTTAGCGCCGTTCAGCGGCATCATTGAGGTGACTCGCGCCCCTTCATCGGTCAGGACGAAGTGAAACATCACCGACTCGCCGGGCCGCATCTGTTCCCGCAGCTGCGGCGTAATAGCAAAATCCATGATCATCGCCGGCCATTTCAGCGCCGGTACCGGCTGGTGCGCAATGGTTACCGCCTCATCGTTCACGGCCTTAATAACGCCCTGCGCTGAGTAGCTTTTTGCCTCCTCTTCTTGCCCGGCCATTTGCGGCAGCGCGCTGCGCAGGCTGGCTTCGGAGTCAATCAGGAACTGCCCGGAGGTCACCACCTTTTGGCCCGCTTCGAGGCCGGATTTAATCTCAACCAGACCATTCTGCGTTCGCCCTGCGGTCACCTCGACCGGACGGAAATGCCCCTCGCCGTCGGCGATCAGCACCCGATTGCTGGTGCCGGTGGCAATTAATGCCTCTTCCGGAATAGCCAGAACGGCGCTCTCCTGCTGCGCCTCAGCCAGCTCAACGTTCAAATACATGCCCGGTTTGAGCCGATGCTGCGGATTATTCAGCACTACGCGGGCTTTCAACGTACGGGTGGTGGCTTCGAGGTCGGGAAGCAGTTCGCTGACGGTTCCCTGAAACGCCATACCGGGCCAGCTGCCGGTGGTGGCCGTCACCTTACTGCCTTCGCGCAGCAGGCTGGCCTGGCTTTGCGGGTAATCAATCACGATCCAGACCGGATCGAGGCTGGCCAGCTCGAACAGCGGTTGGGCTGTCGTGACCTGCGCGCCGGTGCGCACATCCAGCTTGCTGACGTAGCCATCGTGCGGCGCGCGCACCGTCATGCGGGTTTGCGGTTGACCGCTGCGCTCAACGCTACGGATAACCGCTTCCGGCATAAACTGCAGCCGCAGGCGGTCGCGGGCCGCGGCGGTCAGCTCGCTATCGCCCAGCCGCCTCACCGCCAGATACTCCTGCTGCGCCGCCGCCCACTGCGGGATCCACAGCTCCGCCAGCGGCTCGTTCTTTTTCACAAACTGCTGGGAGGCGTTGACGTAAAGTTTCTCAATCAGACCGCTGGCCAGCGCCGGTACCGTTTCAACGCCCCGCTCATCAATGGCCACGGTAGCAAAAGCATTGAGCTTCATCGCCAGCGTCTGGCGGGAGACGTTCGCCGTACGGACGCCAAGGTTTTGCTGCTGGCGGGCGCTAATCTGCACGCCCCCGGCGTCTTCTCCCGCGCCTTCATCGGCGTAACGCGGCACCAGATCCATATCCATAAACGGCGATTTACCCGGTTTATCAAAGCGCGTAGCGGGGGCCATTGGATCGTACCAGTACAGCACTTTGCGGCCCGTTTCCGCCTGGCCGCCGCCAGCGGAGGACATCGGCGCGCTTCGCGAACCCAGCCAGTAGCCGCCCGCGGCGGCAAGGGCGACGGCCAGCGCCACAAGGGTAAGAGCAGATTTAAGCTTCATTATTTAACATCCTGTGGAATAAGGTAGCGAATAGCGGCCCACGCATCGGCAAGCGCTTTCTCCGCATTGTTGCTGGCAATTTCTCCGCTCAGGAGATCGCGACGGGCGGCGAGCAGCTCAGGCAGCGCGGAGCTGCCGCCCCGATACTGGGCATTGACGAGACTCACCTTCTTGCGCAGCAGCGGCATCACCTCGCTTTGCTGGCGATCGTAAATGGCTTTCGCGGCGTTATATTGCGAAATCAGCTGATACTGCTGCGCCTGATGTTCGCGCATCAATAACGTCAGCCGATCGTTGGCTTCATAGGTACGGGAGACGTCCGCTGCGTGGTCTTTGTCCTGACGTTTGCCCTGAAAAATAGGCATATCGACGGTAAACATGACCCCCACCATGTCGTCATAATCATCACCGCGTCGGGCGTAATAAACCTCAACGCCCACGTCGGGGATCGCCGCGACTTCCGACTGACCTGATTTCGCTTTCGCCAGATCGGCTTCTCTGGCGGCCAGGATCACTTCCGGGTGAAGTTTAATCCCGGCCATTAGGTCGGCTTCGTCGGCAGGCAGACGTTCAATGCGCGGCAGCGGGCCGGAGATATCGCGGACCTCCTTCCCGGTGAGCTGCAGCAGGCGCGCCTGGGCGATCTGGACATCGCGGCGGGCGTTATCCTGCTCATTTTTCATCGCATTCAGCGCCAGCTGAACGTCCAGCACGCTGCTGGGACTGGCGCTGGCGCTGCTGACGCCGGCCTTTTGTACGTCGATTTGCCGGGACGTTTCGCTAATCAACGTCTGCACCGAGCGCAGCGACTTCTGCGCCACCGCCAGCGCCAGCCACGCCTGGGCGGTTTCCCGCTGCAGCCGGGCACGAATCACATCGGCATTAGCGGCGGTCTGGCGCGCCTCGGCGGTAATGGAGTCGGCTTTCCGTTCACGCTTGGTACTGCTGACGTAGTCCTGCATCACGCCAACTCTTTGCATGGTCATCCCCTCGCGGGTGAGGCGGCCGGCGTTATTGCCGCCCAGCGGGACGTTTTCAATACCAAATTTCAGCTTCGGATCGGGGAGCTGCATCGCGGAATCCGCCATATTCTTCAAAGCGTTAACCTGATGATCGTTGGCGGAGAGCTCGGCGGAGTAGTTTTCCGCCGCCGACAGGGCCTCAGAAAGCGTCGTTGCCCAGCCGTTGGTGGACATCAGCGACAGTAAAAGCGGCAGCCCGCAGGCCGCCTTATTGAAGATGTGCATAATGACTCCGAAATTATCGCGCGGTAATTGAAACGATCGCGTAGCCGGAGTCGGTCTGGCGGAAGGTGAAATCGACCTGCTCTCCCACCGCCAGCTTTTTATCGTGGTTATCAGCGAGCGCAAAGCTCATGGTCATCGCCGGCCAGTTCAGCTCGGTAACCGGAGAGTGGGCAATCACGACGGCATCGTCGCGCCAGGCTTTAATGACCCCGCTGGCCGAATAAAGCGTGGCGGAATCATCCGCCTTCTTCATCTCCGGCATATCCGCCATGGAGGACATGGTGTGATGGTGCATCGCGGCGTCTTCCGCGCTGGCGGTAAATGCGCTGAAGGAAAAGGTCAGCACGCTGGTAATAAGCAGAAAAATAGAGGTCGAACGCATAATAAAGTCTCCGAAAAAAACATAAAGTCGCCCGCAGACCGGGCAGATCTGATGGATGTTTTTAACGGTGCGTTATTCCCTGAAACGGCAGAAGCGTATCTCAACCGGGGGACCGGTGACCGGCGGCGTGCGCCAGTCCATACGTTCAGCGCAGGTCTCCTGCTGCGGGGAAACCACGAGTAGCGCGGTTTCGGAGGGGAGCGCGTTCAGCTGTAGAGAGGTTAAGGAGTTAGGCTGCGCGGTATCGGGGTCGCAGTGCTTCTCACAGATAACTTTCTGGCCGACGTTTTCCATGCCGGGCATGTTCATCATGCCATCGACAATATGGTGAATCTGCACCTGCGGCGCCGCGGGCTGCTGCTGGCCGCCATGGTGCGCCGCGACGGCGAGCTGAAGGTTGAGCAGTAACCAACAGGCAATAACAAGCCCTGCGCGGATACGAAGCCGGCGCCGGGTTGCTTGTTTAAATAATGCCTGTAGTGACTGAATCATAGTGATATTCGCAATTAGACGACCGCTGGATTAAATCACACTCACTGCAAGAATTAAACGATATTTCAAAGAGAAAACTCCAGGTTAAATAGAATGAAGTTTCTCTATAAATATTTACACCAAAAAGGGATATCAGTATTTGACCTTCCCCTTAGGGGAAGGTGTATAGCCGGCGGATAATGTATTTAATAAATAGCAAAAATGTTATTTATATGTAATTAGCAAAAGTGAACGCGATTATTATTCCAGCACCAACGTATCGCCGGTTGCCGGCGCGCTACTCTCCGCTAGCCACCAGCGCCCCCATGAACCGGTGCAGTGGCAGGCCATCACCTCCTCGACCTTCTGCTGGCGCAAGAATTGTCTAAGCTGACGAATTGCCCACGGCGGCGCGCTGCGCAGATGAAGACCGCCGATGATGGCGTATACCTGCTGGATGCCGGTGATCTTCTGGCAGTGGCGAACGGTATTGATCAATCCGCGATGTCCGCAGCCGCAGATAATGACTAACCCTCGCGTCGAGCGGCAGATCAGGACGCCTTCATCGACAATATAGTCCTCACCCTGGGATTGACCCGTCAGGAGGCCATAGGCACGCGGGTGAGCGACCGTAATCTCACCGGACCACAGCAGTCGTTCGCCGATCGCCACCGGCTCGCGGCTGTACTCCATGCGGTGGCGGGAGTAGTCGATATCTCGCGACAGCTTTTTGACTTTCCAGTTGCGTCCTGCGAGAGATAACGCCGAGTAGCGGGTGAGTCCAATCTGCGGATGACAAATAATACGGCTGTTGTCCGGCAGCCACGGCACCCCGCCGCAGTGATCGTAATGTCCGTGGGAGAGCACCGTGGCGGTCAGGTCAGATAAAGAGACGCCCATACGCTGCGCATTATGAAGAAACGTGCCGTCTGGCCCGGTATCAAACAGCACCCGGCTGGTTTCATCCTCCACAAGCAGGCTTAATCCGGGTTTCGCCTGCAGCAGGCTGTCCTGCCCCTTGCCAAGCCGGTTTTCGAGTAACACCTTAATGATTAACGCCATTTAATGACCATCCCCCCTGGTTTACGACGCCTACTGTAGCCAACCGCTGGCGGGGATGCCGTGATGAACCCTGCATAAGGAAAAGTGACGGCGTCACAATAAAGTAACATATTGATTCTGTTTAGTTGCCAGATAAGCATTGCCGTCTATGCTGATGAACGAGTTTCTCTTAACCGGAGCGCGCTATGGCAGACTGGAATCCTTCACTTTATTTGCAATTCGGCGCTGAGCGTACGCGGCCCGCCGCCGAGCTTCTCGCCCGCATCGCCCACCGTCCCGCCACGCTGGCCGTTGATCTGGGCTGCGGACCTGGCAACAGTACCGCTCTGCTGCGCGATGCCTGGCCAGATGCCACGATTATCGGCGTTGATAATTCTCCGGCCATGCTGGAAGAGGCCTCCCGGCGGCTACCGGACTGCCGGTTCGTCGAGGCGGATATCACTACCTTTCGCCCCGAGCGGCCGGCGGACGTGATTTATGCCAATGCTTCGCTGCAGTGGCTCACGGATCATCAGCGCCTTTTCCCATATCTGGTCAGCAATCTTGCGAAAAACGGCGTACTGGCGGTGCAAATGCCGGTGAACTGGCAAGAGCCCTCGCACGCGCTGATGCGTCAGGTTGCTGAAGAGATGGGGCATCCGGCCAGTGGGCGGCAGCCGCTGCCGGATGTGTCGGAGTATTACGATATGCTGACCACCAGCGGCTGCGAGGTAGATATCTGGCGCACCACCTACCATCACCCGCTGGCATCGCACCAGGCCATTATTGAATGGCTACAGTCAACGGGCCTGCGACCGTTTTTACAACCGCTTGATGAACAGCAGCGCCAGGCGTTTCTAGAACGCTATCTGGAGCGGCTGAAACAGCACTATCCGTTACAGTGTAACGGAAAGGTGCTACTGCGATTTCCGCGCCTGTTTATCGTCGCGCGCCGCTAGCGCCATCGGAGTGTAAAAAGAGGGAGAGAACGCTACGGCGCAGGAAGCAGGCGCCGTAGGCCAGGTTTACCAGGACAGATGATGGACCAGAGAGAGATCCCATGCGGTGGCCAGCAGCGAAAGAAACATGATGAGGTTCACAACCGTCTCTATGCGTTTTTCCATTTTGTTACTCCTGAGTCGTTTCCCCTGTTTTACAGGGGAAATCTTAATAACTTCTTAATCTCAGATTTTCAGAGCGTCACGCGGTAACGAACATAGTCATCGGCGGGCGTAAACTCATCATACAGACGCCGGGCCGGATTATCAGTACGAGTGTGCCAGTACAGCCGCGACCACCCTTTCTCTTTCCCTTCCGCTTGCAGCGCCTGCATCAACGCCCTGGCGATGCCTTTTCCGCGCATCGGCGGGGCAACAAACAGATCTTCCAGATAGCAAACAGGCGTCTTTACCCAGGTACCTTCGTGAAGGACACAAATCGCAAATCCAGCGACGTTGCCATCCGCCAGGGCAACCCGGCCCAGCATGGGAGAAGCGGAAACAAGCATCCGCTGCCAGGTATATTCCGTGACGTCGGACGGCTGCGGGCTACCGTAGAAACGGGTATAGCCTTCCCATAGCTGTAGCCACTGCGCTTTGTCCTGCTGGCTCACTTCACGAATTTCAATGACCATGGGTCTCATCCCTCGTTTGGATAAGCCATTATTTTCCAGTCAGATAATTAGTTCAACCGCCGGGGGCACAATTCATCTTTTTCTCTTAATTACCCCTGTTTCCACTGCCGGACGAAATGGGCACAATCTTTCAGACCTGCGTTTATAAAAAAACACAGAAGTATGTTGTAACTAATGCGAATGCCAAACTAACCCGGCAGCTGCCGGGTTGAGATTAATGCTCCATCGCTTTAGCAATGTGCCCGGATGAGTACCGGGCGGCGGCTTACGCCTTACCCGGCCGACACGATCGACGCTATTCAGGTCGTCCGTCAGCGGGCTTCAGAGTATCAGCATAATGGCTTAACGGCGGCGCGCATGCCGTCGCGCAGAATAGCATCCAGATCCTGCGTGACCCGATCGACCAGACCCGGCACTTTCGTCAGGTCCTGCTCCCAGTGGGATTCAACGGACAGTACGGCTTTTACCAGCTCACCGGTAGTGATTTGCGCATCCCGATGCTGGGCCCATAGCGCCTTATAGCTCTCCATCCATTCGGCATCATCCTGAACCGGATAGTTCTCACCGTTACGCTCGCCGCGATAAAAGGCGATCAGCGCCGCCAGCGCAAAGGTCAGGCGCGTCGGGAGAGCCCCCTCTTTCTTCTGGCCCGCCAGCAGCTGCGGCAGAATGCGGGTACGATATTTAGTCATGCCGTTTAGCGCGATAGACAGCAGCTGATGCTTGATGTACGGGTTACGGAAACGACCGGTTACCGCGCTGGCGAAGGACGCCAGCTCATCGCGCGGCAGATCGAGAACCGGAATAATCTCCTGATAAATCGCCTTCTCGACGAATGAGCAGATTTCCGCATCGTTCATCGCTTCGCCCACCGTATCCAGGCCTGCCTGGAAGGCGACCGGCACCAGCGCGGTGTGCGCGCCGTTAAGAATGGCCACTTTACGCTCTTTGTACGGTTTAATATCGTCAACAATCAGCACATTAAGCGGTAGCTTATCGAGGCGCAGCTCGGCGGCCAGGGATTTCGGCCCCTGAATGACAAACAGGTAGAAATGTTCGGCGGTATCGAGGAAACCGTCTTTATACCCCAGCTGCTCTTCAATCTGCGCGGCTTCATCGCGCGGATAGCCGGTCACAATACGGTCTACCAGGGTGGAGCAAAAAGCGTTGGCTTCATCCAGCCATGCCACAAACGCTTCCGGCAGCGCCCACTCCTGCGCATAGCGCAGTACCAGTTCCCGCAGCGCTTCACCGTTATAATCAATCAGCTCGCAGGGAACGATGACCCAGCCTTTATCCGCCGCGCCGGAGAAATGGCTGTAGCGTTCAAACAGCAGGCGGGTCAGTTTTGCCGGATAGCTCACCGCAGGCGCATCCTCGAAGCGGTCCCCCGCGTGGTAGCTAATACCCGCTTCGGTGGTATTGGAAAACACAAACCGCATATCCGGGTTGTGCGCCAGCCGCAGCAGTTCATCGTAATCCGCATAGGCGCTGATTTCGCGGTTTACCGAGCGAATCAGACGCGCATCGCTGACCGCTTCCCCTTTCTCGTTCAGGCCACGAATAATCGTGGTGTAGAGGCCATCCTGGGTGCTGAGCGACGGCGGGAATGAGCTCTCAATCGGACGCACGATCACCACCCCGGCATTCAGGTCGGTATGCTCGTTCAGCAGATCGATCTGCCAGTCGATAAACGCGCGCAGGAAGTTACCTTCGCCAAACTGAATGATACGTTCAGGGTACTGCGCGCCCGGGAAATCGCGACGGTTTAGTGTTTTCACAAGGGTTCCCTCATAGAGTAGTCATACAACCTGAGTAATTGGTCCAATAAGTTATCAGGTTTTTACGCAAGTGAAACCCTGTTTTGATCAAAGCTGTATGCAATATAAAATTTATGACAGAAATTTATAGAACAGCGATGTTGCCGTCAGCTCGCCGTCGGGCATCAGCGCATAGCGTGGAATTTCCCCGGCTTTTTCCCAACCACACTGTACATAAAAGTTTTCTGCTCCGCTGCCCGTCGCCGTATCCAGCACCAGAACGCTCTTACCCTGCTCGCGCGCGATGGCTTCCAGCCGGGACATGAGCGCATTCGCCAGCCCCTGACGCCGCGCATTTTGGTGAACCAGAAGTTTGGCGACATCGGCGCGGTGCGGCTGGTTTTCCGGCTGGTCGGTAATCAGCTGTACCGTACCAACAAGCCGCTGCTGCGCATCCGCTGCGGCGAGAACAATGCGCTCACCGGCGGCGACGCTCTGCGCCATTCGCAGCCAGAACGCCGTCGCGGTTTCCGGGGAAAAAGGCAGCATAAAGCTCACCGAGGCCCCGCCGTTGACGCAGCTGACGAGGATGTCGGTTAATTCAGGAAGGTGTTCAAGAATATCGTCACGCGACAGCGTGCGCAGAGAAAAGGATGTGGTCATAGGTAACTCCTTGAAATTGACCACATCACTATGTTTTTAACTTATATTTAACACAAGCGGAATTACCATCGTCTTTTCTTATGTACGATTCAGACCATTTCTTGCGTAAAAATACGATTGCGTCCGGCTTTTTTTGCCCGAATCATAGAATCATCGGCGACCATGAGCAGCTGGTTGAACAGATCCGTTACTCTGGCTGAACCCGGCGCCCGGCTCTCCAGCCCCATGCTGATGGTCAGCTGGATCCTATTTTGCCCCCAGGTGAAGGTTTGCGACTCGATGCCCTGGCGAATTTTTTCCGCCAGCAGCACTCCGTCTCGCGCGGATGAGGTCAGCGCCGCGACGGCAAACTCTTCCCCACCAATACGCGCCACCATGCCCTCTTCACCCACCAGCTGCCGCACCTGCTGCGCAAACTGGGCCAGCATACAATCGCCGCACTCGTGGCCCCAGCGATCGTTAACCTGCTTGAAGCCGTCGATGTCGAGCACCATCACGGTGAGCAGCTCGTTTTCCGCGATCGGCTGACGTTTCAACGCTTCGCTTAGCCCGGAGCGAGAATAGACCCGGGTCTGGAAGTCGAAATCAGCGCGCAGGGCCAGCTGTTTGACCAGGTTATTAATCGCCTCAACGCTGGAAGCGACGATGATGGGGCTGATCAGCATCGCAGCAATCCCCAGGCGCGTTGAGAACAGCTGCCACGGCTGCATCCGGGTATCGGGGGAGAGATGGATAAGCGAGTTCGCCACCAGCAGAATTTCGCTAATCCCGGTAATAAAGGTCAACAGGCAGGTTAACGGCAGCGGATAGCGAATCGCGCACCAAATCAGCGCCGGTAACGGGAAGGTTATGCTCCCGGCCCCGCCCACCGCCACGCCGAGCACAATCGACAGCACCAGCGCAATCGCCGGCAACAGCTGACGCAGGCGAAAACGCCCGAACGCCGAAGGGAGCGTGAGGGTTAAAATGAACGGCAGGATAAGCACGGCAGTCGAAAACTGTTCGCTAAACCAGTCCGCCAGTTGGGGAATAAACGTGGCGCGTTCCACATCTACCGAACCCAGCGCCCCGACCGCCGCGCAGAGCAGCGCCGCCAGCAGACAGTAGCAAAACAGGCTTAGCGCATTTATCGGTCCCGGCATCGAATCAGCCCGGCGCTTATCCCACAAAATGAGCTGCGCCAGGGTGACGATAAAAACGATATTGGAGAAGTTGATCAGAAAGGAGGCGACCCCCATTCCCCAACGAGATGTTAAACCGTCATATACCAGCATGGCGGCAAAACAAACGGCGTAAAAATAGCTGCGATTTAGCCAGATATAACGCGCAAAAATCCCCGCCATTACCGCGTTCAGCGGCCAGAAGAACGACAATTCTTGTACCAGACGCAGCATCGCGCCAAAGAAATGCAGTAGTAGCGTTAAAGTGAACAACACCAGCGCATCACGCACGGGCTGTTCCTCACGAAACAGCGTGAATGACCGAATCGACAGTGGAGACATTCATGATTATCCGTCTAATTGTTTCAGGCAATTATTATGTTAATAATTAGTAAGCGGTTCATCATATCATGAGAATAATTATCAGGCATATACCGCCGCCCGATGAATTACAGTCTGCTGCGGTCCGGCGAATTCATCTGGATCACCAGCCAGTGGTGAATCACCTGCACCACGTAGCGCTGCTCTTCGTCGCTGAGGCCGCGCCCCCGCGGGATCGCGTGCCACTTTTCCAGACAGCCGCGACAGCAGGTCGCGGTGGCATGCTGGGCGATAAACACCGGATGTCCGCGCATCGGGGTCTGCTTACCGTCGTTAGGAATTTGCGCAGGGGCCAGCCGACTGGCGATAAAGTCCGCCGTGTGCTGGTCGATAACCTCCGCGCCCTTATCATAACAATACTGCCGTTCTTTCACGCCGAGGCGAAAACGGGAGCGAAAAGTGGAGCGCTGCAGGCGGGCAAACAGGTTTTCTATGGGCACCATCAGAATACCGACCTCCCCAGTTTTTGAGTGAGTTTTTCCAGTAAAGCGATCCCGGCCAGCGAGTTCCCGGCGTCATCGAGCTCCGGGCTCCAGACCGCAATCGCCATCTCCTGCGGAACGATGGCCACAATCCCGCCGCCGACGCCGGATTTCGCCGGTAAACCGACGCGCCACGCAAATTCACCGGCGTTCTGATACATGCCGCTGGTCATCATCAGCGCGTTGACCTGCCGCGACTGAATGGGGGCGATAACCGGCGTCTCAAGGTGCGGAGCGATACCTCGGTCGGCAAGAAACAGAAAGGTGCGCGCCAGCTCTACGCAGCTCATCTCCAGCGAACAGTAGTGGAAATAGTTTTGCAGCACCGTGGCGACATCGTTATGGAAATTACCGAAGGATTTCATCAGCCAGGCTATCGCGGCATTGCGCGCCGAGTGGTCGAACTCCGAACGGGCAACCACCGGGTCATAGGCGATATCGCCCACACCGCTCAGACGACGCACGATTTCCAGCATCCGCTGACGAGGCGCGCTGAGACGACTTTGCAGCATATCGCAGACCACCAGCGCCCCGGCATTAATAAACGGGTTGCGCGGTTTGCCTTGTTCAATTTCCAGCTGCAACAGCGAGTTGAAAGGCTGGCCGGAGGGATCTTTACCCACCCGCTGCCAGATCTCCTCTTCCTGATAGTGGTTCATCGCGACCACCAGGCTCAGGACTTTCGAGATAGATTGGATAGAGAAGCGCTCGTGCGCGTCGCCGGCGCTGTAGTGCTGACCGTCGACCGTACAGATAGCCACGCCGAGCTTATCGCCGCTGACGCTGGCCAGCGCCGGAATATAGTCCGCCACTTTACCGCGACCAATTAGCGGCCTGACTTCAGCCAAAATGGCATCGAGCATTGCGTTATTCATTACCGTCGCCACGCGCGGCTCCTTGCCAACAACAAAATTCGGGCGGTAATTATAGGCGCACGGGACGCGAAGAAACAGCCTCTTTCTCGCCCTCGCGTCGCCAGGGGGATGGTTCGCTCGTCAGCGGGGCGCCTGCCCGGGCTACCAAACCCGCAAATCGCACGAATCGGTAGCCCGGGAAAGGCGTTAGCCGCAACCCGGGGATTTTTCCGCAGGCTAGCGGCGATCTCTCCAGACGGTCTGCACGTTGCAGAATTCATGCAGACCAAAATGGGAGAGCTCGCGGCCAAATCCGCTTTTCTTCACGCCGCCGAACGCCACGCGGGCATCGCTGGCACAGTAGCCGTTGATAAACACTCCGCCGCACTCCAGCTCATCGGCAAAACGCTGGGCCTGCGCTTCACTGGTGGTGTAAACTGTTGCTGAAAGGCCAAATTCGCTATCATTAGCCAGCGCCAGCGCGTGATCGGCATCGCGGGCTTCGGTAATCGTCGCCACCGGGCCAAACAGCTCCTCGCGGAAACCGGTCATCTCCGCGGTAACGTTTCCGAGCACCGTCGGCGCGTAGTAGTTGCCGGCGCCTTCGATTTTTTCCGCCCCCAGCAGCAGGGTCGCCCCCTCTTTTAAGGTCGCGCGCACCTGCTCGTGCAGCTCATCGCGCAGATCGAACCGCGCCATCGGCCCAATATAGTTCTGCTCATCGCGCGGGTCGCCCATTTTCAGCGCGGCAGCGGCGGCGACAAATTTCTGCGTAAAGGCCTCGGCGATGCCCGCTTCGACGATAAAACGCTTCGCCGCGGCGCAGACCTGACCGGTATTCTGGTAGCGACCTATCACCGCCGCTTTCACCGCCTCGTCAAGGTCGGCATCTTTAAGCACGATAAAGGGATCGGAGCCGCCCAGCTCCAGCACGCATTTTTTCAACGCCGCGCCGGCCTGTGCGCCAATGGCCTTCCCGGCGCGCACGCTGCCGGTGACGGTTACCGCGGCGATGCGCGGATCGTTAATCATTTGCGAAACGCCATCGTTGGTGGCGTTCACCCAGCCAAAGACGCCGTCCGGCACGCCCGCAGCGGCAAAAATTTCGCCGATCATCGCCGCGCTGCCCAGCACGTTTGGCGCATGCTTAAGCAGATAGCTGTTGCCCGCCAGCAGAATGGGCACCGCGCCGCGCAGCACCTGCCACACCGGGAAGTTCCACGGCATGACAGCGAGGATAGCCCCCATCGGGCGGTACTCAATCACCGCTTTATTGTCTTCAACCAGCGTCGCCTCGGTATTGAGCATCGCCGGGCCGTGTTCAGCATACCAGTCACAAAGATTGGCGGATTTAGCCACTTCGCCGCGCGCCTGGGCAATCGGTTTACCCATTTCGCGGCTAATCATTTGCGCCAGCGCTTCGCCACGGGCGCGCATCGCGCTACCGACGTTACGCAGCGTCGCAGCGCGCTCCGCCACGCTGACGTTGCGCCACTGACGATACCCCTGTTCCGCAAGGGCAATGGCCGCATCGACCTGCTGTTCGCTGGCCCAGGGCACAGACGACAAAGTTTCACCGGTGGTCGGACTCACGGAAATCGCATGAGTAGCAGATAAATTCATCGTTTTTCTCTCTGTGTTGATTGCGAAGTGACCTTATACTGTCTTACCCTTCCTTTCATTAAAAATGAATAATATTAAGCAACCCATTCACAAAAGAAGAACAATATGGATCTGACCCAGCTTGAGATGTTCAACGCCGTCGCCAGCACCGGCAGCATTACCCAGGCCGCGCAGAAGGTGCATCGCGTGCCGTCAAACCTGACCACACGCATCCGCCAGCTGGAGGCGGATCTCGGCGTCGAACTGTTTATTCGCGAAAATCAGCGGCTGCGGTTATCCCCCGCCGGGCACAGCTTTTTACGCTATAGCCAGCAGATCCTCGCCCTTGTTGATGAAGCGAGGATGGTGGTCGCCGGAGATGAACCTCAGGGGCTGTTTTCGCTCGGCTCGCTGGAGAGTACCGCCGCCGTGCGCATTTCCCCTACTCTGGCGCACTTTAATCAGCGCTATCCCAAGATTCACCTGGCCCTCTCCACCGGTCCTTCCGGCACCATGATCGACGGCGTACTTGAGGGAAATCTGAGCGCGGCGTTCGTTGACGGTCCGCTGGTGCACCCGGGGCTGGAAGGGTTACCGGTGTTCCCGGAAGAGATGATGATCGTCGCGCCCTTTGGCCACCCGCCCATTGCCCGCGCCAGCGAAGTGAACGGCGCCAGCGTCTACGCGTTTCGCGCCAACTGCTCCTATCGCCGTCATTTTGAGAGCTGGTTCCACGCCGATCGCGCCACCCCGGGGCGGATCCATGAGATGGAGTCCTACCACGGGATGCTGGCCTGCGTCATTGCCGGCGCCGGACTGGCGCTGATGCCGCGCAGCATGCTGGAGAGTATGCCGGGCCATCAGCAGGTATCCGCCTGGCCGCTGGCCGAAGAGTGGCGCTGGCTGACAACCTGGCTGGTCTGGCGGCGCGGGGCGAAAACTCGCCAGCTCGAGGCGTTTATAGCGCTGCTGAACGAAGATCGACAAGCAGCAGCTTCTCCATAAAAATGCTTAACGGATCCGGCTGATACGGCGCAAAGGCGCTGCGGGTCTGGTAGCCATTGCGCGTGTATAACGCGACGGCGGCGTGCTGATGGATGCCCGTTTCAAGGCGTACGGTATGGCATTCGCGATTTATCGCCTCTTTCTCCAGCGCCGCCAGCAGTTTTTCCCCCAGCTGCTGGCCGCGATGGGCCGGGTGAATAAACACCCTTTTCATCTCGCCAATCCCCTCTTCGCCGAGCACGATGGCCCCACAGCCGACGGCCCGGTGCTGCCCATCGCGGATAATGAGCGCGATGACCGACGCCGCCGGTAACGCGCTCAGGTCGATAAGATGATTGCTTTCCGCCGGGTAGAGCGTCTGCTGGTATGCGTCCAGCTCGGCAATTAAGGCGGTCAGATCCGGGTGGTTTAGCGGGGTCGCGGCGATAGTGTACATAAAGAAGCTCCTTTTTTGAGCGTACTGTAGCGCGGGGCGTCCGCGGAGCCGCCATAGCATTAACTTATAGCTTCTGACCCGACTTGCGCTCCCCCGGTGAGAGGCAGTAATTTTGCGACATAACCTCTTTTATCAGGAAAATACGATGAATACCAAAGCGCGCAAGGTGATGATTATCGGGGCCGGAAACGTCGGCGCATCAGCGGCCTACGCCCTGTTAAACCAGAATATTTGCGAGGAGCTGATCCTTGTCGATCTCAATACCTCTCGCGCCGAAGCGCACGCTCAGGACCTGAGCGACGCGGCCGCCTACATGCCGGGCATGATGACCATTTCCACCCGGGAAGCCAGCGACTGCGCCGATGTCGATATCGCGGTCATCACCGTTTCCGGCGGCGCGCTCAAGCCGGGTCAAACCCGGCTGGACGAACTGACCAACACGGCAAAAATCGTCAAAAGCATCGTCCCGCAGATGATGCGCGGCGGCTTCAACGGCATCTTTTTGGTTGCCACCAACCCCTGCGACATCATCACCTGGCAGGTGTGGCAGCTTTCGGGCCTGCCGCGCGGCCAGGTGCTGGGTACCGGCGTCTGGCTGGACACGACGCGCTTACGCCGGGTACTGGCCCAGGCGCTGGATATCGGCGCGCAAAGCATCGACGCCTTTATTCTTGGCGAGCATGGCGATACCCAGTTTCCGGTGTGGTCACACTCGGCGGTTTACGGCTCCGCCATCGCCGATGTTTACCAAAAACATACCGGCCAGGCTCTCGACCGGGAGCTGATTGCCGAAAAGGTGCGCAAGCTGGGGTTTGAGATTTACGCCGGCAAAGGCTGCACGGAGTACGGCGTCGCCGGAACCATCGCCGAAATCTGCCGCAATATTTTCACCGGCAGCCATCGCGCGCTGGCGGTGTCGTGCATTCTTGACGGGGAATATGGCGTAACCGGCGCGGCGGCTGGCGTTCCCGCGGTGCTGACGCAAAGCGGCGTGCAGCAGATTATTGAGCTGCAGCTGGCCGATGATGAAGCGGAGAAATTCCGCCACTCTATCGAAGTGATTAAAGCCAATATCGCCCGTCTACCGTGATGGCCTATTTTTCCTGCAGGTTACGCAGGAATAGCGCGCAGGATAAGTTTGCCGGGTAACCCACTCGGATTCGGGATCGGCGGGTCTGTTGCCGATCCCGTTTTATGATGAAGGGCGAGCTAGCGTAGCGTGATGACGCCATTTAAATAGGTCACCGCCTGGCCGCTCATCAATACGCGTTTTCCTTTCAGTTCGCAGCGCATATCGCCGCCGCGCGCGGAAACCTGACGCGCCAGCAGCTGAGTTTTACCCCGCTTTGCGCTCCAGTAGGGGATCAGCATAGTATGCGCCGAACCGGTTACCGGATCTTCCCACACCGCTTCACCGGGTGAGAAAAAGCGGCTAACGAAGTCATATTCCCCGCTGCCCGCGGCGGTCACGGTCACTTTATGTTCGCCGGGCGTCATCGCAGCAATATTCGGCCGCAGGGCTTCGACCTGCTCACGGGAGGCCAGTTCGATAAGCCATGCGCGCCCCTTGCGGGCATGCAGGTAGCGCTCAATCCCCAGCGCGGAGAGCATCTCCGCGGGCGGCTCGCGCTCTTCCGTTTCTCCCGCCGGGAAGTCCAGGGTCAGCCAGTCGCCCTCGCGGCTCACGGTCAGCCGACCGGAAGCGGTCGCGAAGTGAATGACCGCGTCAGGATAATCCAGGTGATGAAATATCACGTGCGCGCTGGCAAGCGTGGCGTGGCCGCAGAGATTGACCTCATTGCGGGTGGTAAACCAGCGCAGCGCAAAACCATCGCTCTCAGGTACCACAAACGCGGTTTCCGACTGGTTGTGCTGCTGCGCCATTTTGAGCAGCAGCTCATCCGGCAGCCACTTTTTAAGCAGGCATACCGCAGCCGGGTTGCCGGCGAAAGGCTGGTCGCTGAACGCCGCCACCAGATAAAAAGGAATTTCCGTCACCGTCCCTCCTTAACGAAGCGTAATCGTGCCGATTAAGTAGGTGGTCGCCTGACCGCCGATCAGAACCCGGTCGCCCCGCCACTGGCAGCGCAGGTCGCCGCCGCGGGCCGACACCTGCCGCGCCTGCATGTCCGTTTTGCCGAGCTTCTCGCCCCAGTAGGGAATCAGCATACTGTGCGCCGAGCCGGTGACCGGGTCTTCCGCCACCGCCTCGCCCGGACAGAAGAAACGGCTGACAAAGTCATACTCTTCGTCCGGGGCGCTGATACAGATCATTTTGCCGAGGCGCTCAAGCAGCTGCATATCCGGACGCACCGCCTCCACCTGCTGGCGGTCGGCTAAAACCACCAGGTAATCACGCGCCACGCGGACTTCCACCGCGTCGCTCAGCCCCAGCCCGGCCAGCAGCTCCGCAGGCGGCTGCTCAACGGCGGTCGTCGCCCAGGCCGGGAAATCCAGGGTCAGCCAGTCGCCGCTGCGCGTGACGCGAAGCTCGCCGACAAAGCGGGTACTAAATACGATTGTCGATGAGGGGTGGTCAAAATATTCAAAAATGACGTGCGAGGCCGCCAGGGTCGCGTGGCCGCAGAGGTTGATCTCATCCAGCGTGGTAAACCAACGCAGCTCAAACCCCTCATCCGTACGCACAAAAAACGCGGTCTCCGACTGATTGTGCTGCTGCGCCATTTTCAACAGCGTTTCGTCCGGCAGCCATTCGGTCAGCGGGCAAACGGCCGCCGCGTTGCCGCCAAAGCTCCGATCGCTGAAGGCATCCACCAGATAAAAGCTAATTTCCTGCATTGTTCTGTCCCTCTATTTTTTTTACTTATCGATAACATGACATAAACGTGAGAAATCCACACGTTTAATAGAAAAATTAATCCGTTAGTGCCGAAAATCTGGCTGAAGCGAAAATGAGATGTAGATCACAAAATGATTGTATTTTCAGCAGCAATCGTTTTAAGATCGTCCCACTTCTTTCCTCTTTGTAACCAGCCCTGAACTTATGATGACAAATACGGTTTCACGCAAGGTCGCGTGGCTGCGCGTAGTCACGCTT
Organism: Klebsiella sp. ME-303; assembly: GCF_007910085.1. Classification (NCBI taxonomy): domain Bacteria; kingdom Pseudomonadati; phylum Pseudomonadota; class Gammaproteobacteria; order Enterobacterales; family Enterobacteriaceae; genus Klebsiella; species Klebsiella sp. ME-303. The sequence goes on from NZ_VOJB01000061.1 coordinate 145,554, forward strand.
GCGATTGCGGCATTTATCTTTAATACCACCGAATTTGCGCCCGTGGGCCTGCTGTCGGATATCGCCGACAGCTTTGGCATGGAAACGGCGCAGGTTGGGATTATGCTGACGATCTACGCCTGGGTTGTCGCCCTGATGTCGCTGCCCTTTATGCTGCTGACCAGCAAGATGGAGCGCCGTCGCCTGCTGGTTGGCCTGTTTATCCTGTTTATCGCCAGCCACGTGCTGTCGTTCCTGGCCTGGAACTTCAACGTGCTGGTGATCAGCCGTATCGGTATCGCCTTTGCCCACGCGGTGTTCTGGTCAATCACCTCGGCGCTGGCTATACGAATGGCGCCTGCGGGTAAACGCGCCCAGGCGCTGAGCCTGATTGCCACCGGTACCGCGCTGGCAATGGTCTTCGGTATCCCGATTGGCCGTATCGTCGGGCAATACTTTGGCTGGCGCACCACGTTCCTGGTCATCGGCCTCGGGGCGCTGGTTACCATGGTTTGCCTGATCAAGCTGCTGCCTAAGCTGCCGAGCGAGCACTCAGGGTCGCTGAAAAGCCTGCCGGTGCTGTTCCGTCGCCCTGCGCTGCTGAGCATCTATTTGCTGACGGTGATTGTGGTGACCGCGCACTATACCGCCTACAGCTACATTGAACCGTTTGTTCAGACGGTCGCCGGCCTGAGCGGCAACTTCGCTACCGTGCTGCTGTTGACCCTGGGCGGCGCGGGCATCGTCGGCAGCATCCTCTTTGGTAAGCTCGGCAACCTGCATGCGTCCGGGTTAATTAACGCGGCGATTGGCCTGCTGCTGGCGTGCCTGCTGCTGCTGCTGCCCGCCTCGCACAACGCCAACCACCTGATGCTGCTGAGCGTCTTCTGGGGCGTGGCGATCATGATTATCGGTCTCGGTATGCAGGTCAAAGTGCTGGCGCTGGCGCCGGACGCGACCGACGTGGCGATGTCGTTATTTTCGGGGATCTTTAATATCGGCATCGGCGCGGGCGCGCTGGTGGGCAGCCAGGTCAGTACCCATCTGTCAATGGCGTCCATTGGCTATGTCGGGGCGATCCCTGCGGTCGTCGCGTTAGTGTGGGCGGTGATGATTTTCCGCCGCTGGCCGGTGTCGCTGGAAGATCAGCAGCCGCATCACTCCTGATCGTGCTGCTAAAAAAACTGCCGGTCGTGAGATCGGCAGGTTTTTTTACGTCTGGTATCAGGACGGCGATGACCGTCAGGCGTGATAAGTGGAAATAATCTCCAGCACGCCGTTAATAATAAACTGCACGCCCATACAGACCAGCAGGAAGCCCATCAGGCGGGAAATCGCCTCAATGCCGCCCTTCCCGACCAGACGCATGATTGCCCCGGAGCTGCGGAGACAGCCCCACAGGATAATCCCGACCAGGGCAAAAATAATCGGCGGCGCGACCAGAACAACCCAGTCCGGGAAGCTCGCCCCGTGCTTTACCGTAGACGCTGAGCTGATAATCATCGCGATTGTCCCCGGCCCTGCGGTGCTTGGCATCGCCAGCGGAACGAAGGCGATATTCGCCGTCGGTTCATCCTCGAGCTCTTCCGATTTCAGCTTAGCTTCCATCGAGTCATGGGCTTTTTGCTGGGGAAAGAGCATGCGGAAGCCGATAAAGGCGACGATCAGGCCGCCGGCAATACGCAGACCGGGAATCGATATTCCGAAGGTGTTCATCACCACCTGGCCGGCATACCAGGCGACCATCAGGATGGCGAACACATAAACCGAGGCCATCAGCGACTGACGGTTACGCTCGGCGTTATTCATATTCCCGGCCAGGCCAAGGAACAGCGCCACGGTAGTCAGCGGGTTCGCCAGCGGTAGAATCACTACCAGTCCCAGGCCTATCGCTTTAAAAAGATCCATCATAGTGAATTAAGGTCCTGTCAATATTGGATTATCAAAAAAATGACGCGTGCTGAGTATATCGTCTGTTGCCAGATTGTACCCGTTCTCCTCAGGACGCATTCACCCTTCCTTCAAATCATAAGATAACAACGTGAAATAGAGTGACCTGCCTCACAACAATTCGTTTTAGCAAATCGTGGCATCGGGTAATTCATCAGGTTGACTTATATTTGCCTAGGCAATAATATCTCCCGCAACTAAGTCATTGCCTGGGCAACCATTGTGAAAAGTACAAGCGACCTGTTTAACGAAATGATCCCTCTTGGCCGCTTGATCCAGATGGTTAACCAGAAAAAAGATCGCCTGCTCAACGACTATCTCTCGCCGATGGATATTACTTCCACCCAGTTCCGGGTGCTCTGTTCCATTCGTTGCGAAGTGTGTATTACCCCCGTTGAGCTGAAAACCGTGCTTTCGGTCGACCCAGGCGCAATGACGCGCATGCTCGACCGCCTGGTCTGTAAAGGCTGGATTGAACGGTTACCCAACCCGACTGACAAGCGTGGCGTGCTGGTACAGTTAACGCCAGACGGCGCAGCCCTTTGTGAGCAATGTCATCAGGTTGTGGGTCAGAAATTGCACCAGGAACTAACAAAAAATCTGTCGACGGATGAAGTGGCCACTCTTGAGTGTTTACTCAAAAAAGTTCTGTCGTAATAAGAAGAGGTAAGATGATGTCCAGACGCAATAACGACGCCATCACTATCCATAGTATTTTGTCGTGGATCGAGGATAACCTGGAATCGCCCCTGTCGCTGGAGAAGGTTTCAGAGCGCTCAGGTTACTCCAAGTGGCACCTGCAAAGAATGTTCAAGAAAGAGACCGGTCACTCGCTGGGACAGTATATCCGCAGCCGTAAGCTGACCGAGATCGCGCAGAAGCTGAAGCAGAGCAACGAGCCTATCTTATACCTGGCCGAACGCTATGGTTTTGAATCGCAGCAAACGCTGACGCGAACTTTTAAGAACTATTTCGATGTTCCGCCGCACCAGTATCGTATTACCAACGTGCCGGGCGAGTCGCGCTACCTGCTCCCATTAAATAACTGTTGTTAACCGCCTGCAAAAAGACGTATTGAGGAAATCATGAAACTATTCGCTTCCGCCGCCATCGTGCTATTGGCGCTGGTCTCGAGCCAAAGTTATGCGGAGCAAACCAGCACCCCGGTTCGCCACAACAACCGGGATGCGATGATTATTCCTTCCGAACATAATGATTCGCCTTTTGATTTCAATCACATGGCCTCTGGCAGTGATAAATCAGATGAACTTGGCGTGCCCTATTACAACCAGCAAAGCCTGTAAAATCCCTTTAGCCCCGTGACCGGGGCTTTTTTTTACCCTCGCGCCATGCCCGGACGCACGATCCGCAGGCCAAATACGTTGATATACAGCCCGGCCATAATCAGTACCGCGCCCAGCAGCTGCAGGCTATTCAGCGTCTCGCCGAGCAATAAGGCCGCGCTGGCCATCCCGACCACCGGCACCAGCAGCGACAGCGGCGCCACGCGCCAGGTTTCATAGCGGCCGAGCAGCGCCCCCCAAATACCATAGCCGACGATGGTGGCAATAAACGCCAGATAGAGCAGCGACAGGATCGTCAGCAGGTCGATATGCAGCAGGCTTTCCGCCATGACCTGCGGGCCGTCGAGGATCCACGACGCCAGCATAAACGGCAGCACCGGGATCAGCGCGCTCCATACCACCAAAGACATAATCGGCGGCCGGCTCGCATGCGACATAATTTTCTTGTTGAAGATATTGCCGCAGGCCCAGCTCAGCGCCGCGGCCAGCGTCAGCATAAAGCCCACCAGCGGGACATGCTGGCCGCCGAGGCTGGCTTCGACCAGCACCAGTACGCCGAAAATCGCCAGCGCGATCCCCGCCAGCTGTTTCCCCTGTAAACGTTCGCCGAAAATAAACGCCCCGAGAATGATGGTGAAAAAGGCCTGCGCCTGCAGCACCAGCGATGCCAGTCCGGCAGGCATGCCGAGGCTAATCGCGCAGAACAAAAACGCAAACTGACCGAAGCTAATCGTCAGGCCGTAGCCCAGCAGCAGGCTCAGCGGAATTTTTGGCCGCGCGACGAAGAGCAGCGCCGGGAAAGCCACCAGCAAAAAGCGCAGTCCGGCGAGCATCAGCGGCGGCATATTATGCAGCCCCACCTTGATCACCACGAAATTCAGCCCCCATACCACCACCACCAGCAATGCCAGCAGCCCGTCTTTACGCGTCATACCCGCCTCGGTTGTTATTGGAATTTTTGCGAACAAAATCAAACTACCGAATAATTCGTCCGCCGCATAGATCATTATTTTCGGTAGGGCGCTGGCGTGCTTTTCATCACCCCCGGGAACTATACAAGCCCCGGTTAGCGTGCTATTTGTGATCGTGACAACAAAAATAACATCACATCAGGCAAGGAAAAAATGATACCGACTCTCAGGCGCTCAACCGCAGCGCTGCTGGCTTCGTCGTTGCTGTTAACCATTGGCCGCGGCGCAACGTTACCTTTTATGACGATCTACCTCACCCGCCAGTACCAGCTGGAGGTGGATAAAATCGGCTATGCGCTGTCGAGCGCGCTGATCGTCGGGGTGCTGTTCAGCATGGGTTTTGGCATTCTCGCCGATAAGTTCGAAAAAAAGCGCTATATGACGCTCGCCGTGCTGGCGTTTATTGGCGGCTTTATCGCTATTCCTCTGGTCAATAGCGTCGCGCTGGTGGTGTTTTTCTTCGCGCTGATTAACTGCGCCTACTCCGTCTTCTCAACCGTGCTGAAAGCGTGGTTTGCCGACGTGCTGTCGCCGGAAAAGAAGGCGCAGATTTTTTCCCTTAACTATACCTTTCTCAATATTGGCTGGACCGTTGGGCCGCCTATCGGCACTCTGCTGGTCATGCACAGTATTAACCTGCCGTTCTGGCTGGCAGCCGGCTGCGCCGCCCTTCCGCTGGTATTTATTCAGCTGTTCGTGCAGCGCACCAGCGCCGCGATTGCTCAGGATAACGCGGTCCAGTGGTCGCCGTCGGTGCTGCTGCGCGATCGCGCTCTGCTGTGGTTTACCCTTTCCGGCCTGCTGGCCTCCTTTGTCGGCGGCTCTTTCGCTTCCTGCATTTCCCAGTATGTGCTGGTGGTAGCGGACAGCGATTTTGCCGAAAAAGTGGTTGCGGTGGTACTGCCGGTTAACGCGGCCGTGGTGGTGGCGCTGCAGTATGCGGTTGGTCGTCGCCTTACCGCCCGCAATATTCGCCCGCTGATGACCTTTGGAACGGTCTGTTTTGTGCTCGGGCTGGGCGGTTTTGTTATTTCCGATAACAGCCTGCTGCTGTGGGGCGTCTCCGCCGCCATTTTTACGCTCGGAGAGGTTATCTACGCGCCGGGGGAATATATGCTGATCGATAACATTGCGCCGCCGGGCATGAAAGCCAGCTACTTTTCCGCCCAGTCGCTGGGCTGGCTGGGGGCGGCGTTTAACCCGATGCTGACCGGAACGATTCTGACCCATCTGCCGCACTGGTCGCTGTTTGTGATATTGATGCTGGCGATTATCGCCGCATGGCTGATGATTTTCCGCGGCATGAACGTTCGTCCGTGGAACGGTAGCGCGGTCGCCCGCGCCTGATGCCGGGCGCCGTGCGGCTGTCAGGTTGCTGTCGCGTCCCTGTCGGGTTTCGATCGTGGTGCCCGACAGCCCGCTCGATGATACTCCATCTCAGGTTTTCACCCGGAGATAGAAACAATGAACAGTAGTCATCAGGTTAAACAATTACGTTTGCAGCGCGCCTGGTCGCAGGAGCAGCTTGCCGAACTGGCCGGCGTCAGCGTGCGCACCATTCAGCGCATCGAGAACGGCGACCGTCCCGGCCTCGAGACGCTCAGCGCGCTTGCGGCGGTATTTGAAGTTAACGTCGCCGAGATTAGCGGCGAATCGCCGGCGGGCCACGAAGCGTCGCTGGATTTACGTATTGAGGAAGCCAAAGCGCGCGTCGAACGCGAGAGCCGTTTTTACCGTTCATTGACGGTGGCCGTCGTCGTTTGCGTTCTGCTGGCGCTGCTGAACTGGCTGAGCGGCGCAGAGAGCTACTGGTCCGCATGGGTGGCGATCGTCTGGGGAGCGCTGCTGGTGGTTAAAGGGTTGCGCCTGTTTGTTTTTGGCGAATGGATTAATCGCTGGCGTCAGGCGCGCCTGCAGCGGCTGCTGCGCAAATAGCCCTCTGCGCGCTTTTCCCGAGGGCGGCGCAAGCGCCTTGCCCGGGCTACGGGTTCATCGCCGTCTGCGAGCGGTAGCCCGGACAGATGCGCAGCATCGCCTCCGGGAAATCATATCCAATGCGCCCTGTGGCGAGCTCCCCGGGGGCGGCGCAAAGCGCCTTGCCCGGGCTACGGGTTCATCGCCGTCTGCGAGCGGTAGCCCGGACAGATGCGCAGCATCGCCTCCGGGAGCCATATCCAATGCGGCCTGTTGCGATCTCCCCGGGGGCGGCGCAAAGCGCCTTGCCCGGGCTACGGGTTCATCGCCGTCTGCGAGCGGTAGCCCGGACAGATGCGCAGCATCGCCTCCGGGAAATCATATCCAATGCGCCCTGTGGTGAGCTCCCCGGGGGCGGCGCAAAGCGCCTTGCCCGGGCTACGGGTCCATCGCCGTCTGCGAGCGGTAGCCCGGACAGACGCGCAGCATCGCCTCCGGGAAATCATATCCAATGCGCCCTGTGGCGAGCTCCCCGGGGGCGGCGCAAGCGCCTTGCCCGGGCTACGGGTCCATCGCCGTCTGCGAGCGGTAGCCCGGACAGATGCGCAGCATCGCCTCCGGGAAATCATATCCAATGCGCCCTGTGGCGAACTCCCCGGGGGCGGCGCAAAGCGCCTTGCCCGGGCTACGGGTTCATCGCCGTCTGCGAGCGGTAGCCCGGATAAGGCGTCAGCCGCCATCCGGGAGCCATATCCAATGCGGCCTGTGGTGAGCTCCCCGGGGCGGCGCAAGCGCCTTGCCCGGGCTACGGGCCAGCAGACTGCTGTATACCTGTAGCCCGGCTAAGCGCAGCGCGAGCCGGGGGGAGGCCGCCATCCGGGGCGAGTTAAATGGTGACCATCCCGCGGACGCCTTCGGCTTCCATATCGCCGCCGTTGCCCTGCTGGATAATCGCGCCGCGCGACATCACCAGATAGCGATCCGCCAGACCGGCGGCAAAATCATAGAACTGCTCGACCAGCAGAATCGCCATATCCCCGCGGTTCGCCAGCTGACGAATCACCTCGCCAATCTCCTTAATCACCGACGGCTGAATGCCCTCCGTCGGTTCATCAAGAATCAACAGCTGCGGACGGCTGGCCAACGCGCGGCCAATGGCCAACTGCTGCTGTTGCCCGCCGGAAAGATCGCCCCCGCGCCGCTGCTTCATGGTTTTCAGCACCGGAAACAGCTGATAAATCTCTTCCGGCACCGCGCGCGCGTCGCGGGCGGGAAAGCGGGACAGCCCCATCAGCAGATTCTCCTCCACCGTCAGGCGCGGAAAAATCTCCCGCCCCTGGGGCACGTAGGCGATCCCCGACTGCACCCGCTGGTGCGGTTTACGGTGGGTGATATTCTTCTCCTGCCACAGCACCTCGCCGCTGCGCGCCGGGATCAGCCCCATCAGGCACTTCAGCAAGGTGGTTTTTCCCACCCCGTTGCGCCCGAGCAGGCAGGTGATCTCGCCCTGGCGAGCGGCAAAATCCACTCCACGCAGGATATGGCTGCCGCCATAATATTGATGTAGTTGATTAACCTGTAACATCCGCGCTCCTTAGCGTCCGAGATAAACTTCAATCACCTGTTCGTTGGCCTGCACCTCGCGCAGCGACCCTTCCGCCAGCACCTGTCCCTGATGCAGCACCGTCACCCTGTCGGCGATGGTCTCGACAAAGCCCATATCATGCTCGACCACCATCAGCGAATGCTGCCCGGCAAGGGTGCGGAACAGCTCGGCGGTATATTCTGTCTCCGCATCGGTCATCCCGGCGGCGGGTTCGTCCAGCAGCAGCAGATGCGGCTCCTGTACCAGCAGCATGCCGATTTCCAGAAACTGCTTTTGCCCGTGCGACAGCAGCCCCGCCGGCCGATAGCGTTCGCCCTCCAGCCGCAGCAGGCGGAGGGTTTCGCTGATTCGGTCGGCCTGCTCGCTGTTCAGGCGCGCCCGCAGGCTGGCCCACACCGATTTATCACCTTTCATTGCCAGTTCGAGATTCTCTGCCACCGTCAGCGCCTCAAAGACCGTCGGTTTCTGAAACTTGCGCCCGATGCCCTGGCGGGCGATGGCGATGGGATCGAGGATTGTTAAGTCCACCGACTGATCGTAAAGCGCCCTGCCGCTCTGCGGCCGGGTTTTGCCGGTGATGACGTCCATCAGGGTGGTTTTACCGGCGCCGTTCGGCCCAATCACGCAGCGTAGCTCGCCCACGCCAATCTGCAGCGACAGGTTGGTCAACGCCTGAAAACCGTCAAAGTTGACGTTAATCTCTTCCAGCTGCAGTACCGGATCGGTCTGCTCGCGAAAGCGGTCCGTCGGCAGCTGGCGGGTAAATAGCTCTTCATCCAATGGCATCAGCGATCTCCTTTACGCAGCAGGCCGATAACGCCACGCGGTAAAAACAGCGTCACGATAATAAAAATCAGCCCCAGAAAGAGCTGCCAGTACTCCGGCATCGCCACGGTAAAGTAGCTTTTCGCGCCGTTGACCAGCCCCGCGCCGAGCACCGGGCCGATTAAGGTTCCGCGACCGCCGAGCGCCACCCAGATGGCCGCTTCGATAGAGTTGGTCGGCGACATTTCGCTGGGGTTGATGATCCCGACCTGCGGCACGTACAGCGCCCCCGCCAGGCCGCACAGTACGGCTGAAAGGGTCCATACCAGCAGCTTAAAGCCGCGCGGGTCGTAGCCGCAGAACATCAGGCGGTTTTCAGCATCGCGCACCGCCGTCAGCACGCGGCCAAATTTGCTTTGCGCCAGCAAATAGCCAATCCACAGGGTGAGCAACAGCAGCAGTACCGTGGCCATAAACAGCGCCGCCCGCGTGCTGATGGCGGTGACGGAGAAACCGAGCAGCGTGGTAAAGCCGGTAAAACCGTTGTTACCGCCAAAGCCGGTTTCGTTACGGAAAAACAGCAGCATCCCGGCGTAGGTGAGCGCCTGGGTCATAATCGAAAAATAGACGCCTTTGATTTTCGAGCGGAAGGCAAACCAGCCGAAAACCAGCGCCAGCAGGCCGGGCACCAGCACCACCAGTAGCATAGCCCAGGCGAAATGCTGGGTGCCCCACCAGAACCACGGCAGCTCGCTCCACGACAAAAACGACATAAAGGCCGGCAATCCGTCGCCCGCCGCCTGGCGCATCAGGTACATGCCCATGGCGTAGCCGCCGAGGGCAAAAAAGATCCCATGGCCAAGCGAGAGCATCCCGGCAGAGCCCCAGACCAAATCCAGCGCCACGGCGACAATGGCGTAGCAGAGGATCTTGCCGGTCAGCGTCAGCAGCCAGGTGGAGACCGCCAGCGGATGCGTGGCGGGCAGCAGCGCCAGAAACGGCATACTCAGCAGGCCCAGCAGTAGCAGCACGCCGAACCAGCGCAGCGGGCGCGGCGCTTTGCGCGCCAGCGTTAAGGTAATAGGTTGGCTCATCAGTCAATAACCCTCCCTTTGAGGGCGAACAGTCCCTGGGGACGTTTCTGGATAAACAGGATAATCAAGACCAGAATCAGGATCTTACCCAGCACGGCTCCCATCTGCGGTTCAAGGATTTTGTTAAAGATGCCAAGACCAAACGCCGCCGCCACGCTGCCCGCCAGCTGACCAACGCCGCCGAGCACCACCACGAGGAAGGAGTCGATAATGTAGCCCTGGCCCAGCTCGGGCCCGACGTTACCGAGCTGCGACAGCGCGACGCCGCCCAGCCCCGCGATCCCCGAACCGAGGCCAAACGCCAGCATATCGACCCGTCCGGTCGGCACGCCGCAGCAGGCCGCCATCGCGCGGTTTTGCGTTACCGCCCGCACGTTCATCCCTAGCCGGGTCTTGTTCAGCGTCAGCCAGGTAAACAGCAGCACCAGCAGCACGAAAACCAGTACCGCCAGACGGTTCCACGGCAGGATGAGATTCGGCAGAACCTGCACGCCGCCGGAGAGCCATGCCGGATTGGCGACCTCAACGTTCTGCGCGCCAAATAGCATCCGTACCAGCTGGATCAGCATCAGGCTGATCCCCCATGTGGCGAGCAGCGTCTCAAGCGGGCGCCCGTACAGATGACGGATCACGGTGCGTTCCAGCGCCATACCGATACCGCCGGTGATCAGGAACGCCACCGGCAGCGCAATCAGCGGATAGAAGGCCAGCCACTGCGGCGCCAGCTGCGCCAGCGCCTGCTGAACCAGCCAGCAGCTGTAGGCGCCAATCATCAGCATCTCGCCGTGGGCCATATTGATCACCCCGAGCAGACCGTAGGTGATGGCCAGACCGAGCGCGGCGAGCAGCAGGACAGAACCGAGGGAGAGGCCCATAAAAGCCTGGCCGAGAAGATCGCCCAGCAGCAGGCGGTGCTGGATTTTACTCAGGCTCTCCTGGGCCGCCGCGCGAATCGCCGGGTCCGGCTCATGCCGGGCATCGGTATACGGCGTCAGCAGCGCCTGAGTTTCCGGGTCACCGGAGTGGCCGAGCAGCTCGATGGCCGCCAGCCGCTGTGCGGGCTGAGGACTGACAAGCTGTAAACGGGCCAGCGCAATTTCCAGCTGCGACTTCACCGCGCCGTCGGTTTCCGCCGTCAGACGCTGCTGTAGCAGCCCCGCCATCTCAGGCGTCGCTTCGCGCTGCAGGGTTTTCGCCGCCGCGGCCCTTTCCGTGACGTTGTCACTAACCAGGAGATGCGTCGCCAGCGCGCCTGCCGCCAGGTTACGCAGGCGATTGGTCAGGCGCACCGGTTTTGTTGGGCCGACGGGCGCCGGAACCGCGCCCAGCGCCAGCAGGCTGTCGCCCTGTTTGCTGAACGCATGACCGCCGCTATCGGATTGCAATGTTTCACTTTTCAGCGCCCGCAGCAGCGGTAAACGCGGCGCTTCGGGCGCGGCGGCCCACTGTTCCAGCAGCTGAGCCTGCTGGCTGCGATTGGCCGCCACAAAATCGTCGGCGTCCGCTGCCTGCGCCCGCCACGGTATCAAGACCATCAGCAGCGCGAAGTAACACATGAGGCGTAATGCGTTCATGGTCGTTCTCCTTTTCGGGGAAATCCGGGCTTCGGGCCCGGAAGACTGAATCATTCACCCCGGCGCGGCGCCGGGGTCTAACGCTTAGTTGCTGACGGTTTTAACCGGGTGATCCGGCTTTTTATCATTCCCGGCAATCCACGGGCTCCACGGCTGGGCGCGTACCGGCTCTTCGGTCTGCCAGACCACGTTAAACTGGCCGTTGCTTTCGATTTCGCCAATCATTACCGGCTTGTGCAGGTGATGGTTGGTGGCATCCATGGTCAGGGTAAAGCCTGACGGCGCCTTGAAGGTTTGGCCGGCCATGGCATCACGCACCTTGTCGACATCGGTCGATCCTGCTTTCGTCACCGCCTGCGCCCACATGTGCAGGCCAACCCAGGTCGCTTCCATCGGGTCATTGGTTACCACGGTATCGGCGTTTGGCAGCTTGTGGGCTTTGGCGTAAGCGCGATAGTCGGCAACAAACTGTTTGTTGGTTGGGTTATCGACGGACTCGAAGTAGTTCCACGCCGCGAGGTTGCCCACCAGCGGTTTAGTATCAATCCCGCGCAGCTCCTCCTCGCCCACGGAAAAGGCTACCACCGGCACGTCCGTCGCCTTCAGCCCCTGATTAGCCAGCTCTTTATAGAACGGAACGTTGGAATCACCGTTGATGGTAGAGACCACCGCGGTTTTACCGCCGGCGGAGAACTTCTTGATATTGGCGACGATAGTCTGATAGTCGCTATAGCCGAACGGGGTATAGACCTCTTCGATGTCTTTATCCTGAATGCCTTTGGCGTGCAGGAAAGCGCGGAGAATTTTGTTGGTGGTGCGCGGGTAGACGTAGTCGGTACCGAGCAGGAAGAAGCGTTTCGCCCCGCCGCCGTCTTCGCTCAGCAGGTATTCCACCGCCGGAATCGCCTGCTGGTTTGGTGCCGCCCCGGTGTAGAAGACGTTCGGCGACATCTCTTCGCCTTCATACTGTACCGGGTAGAAGAGCAAACCGTTCAGCTCTTCAAATACCGGCAGAACCGATTTGCGCGATACGGAGGTCCAGCAGCCGAACACCGCCGCCACCTTATCCTGCGTCAGCAGTTGACGCGCTTTTTCGGCGAACAGCGGCCAGTTTGATGCCGGATCCACCACTACCGGTTCCAGTTTTTTACCCAGTACGCCGCCTTTGGCGTTGATGTCATCGATAGCCATCAGGGCGACATCTTTCAGCGGGGTTTCAGAAATCGCCATCGTCCCGGAAAGCGAGTGCATAATGCCGACTTTAATGGTGTCGGCGGCATAAACCTGTAAGGAGAAGCCCATGCTAATAACAGAGGCGGAGAGAGCAAAAGCTTTTAATAGTGTTCGACGCTGCATGTGTGTCACTCCTGAATAGCGCAAAAACAAAAAAATGAATTAACGACTCACCGGAAGTGATAAGGCAAAAACGATGCCAGGTTGTGAAAGCGTCTGAAAGCGCGGCAGAATACGGGGAAAATAAAGGTGGGTGCACAGCGTTGCCTTAAAATAGTGCAACGCTGCGCTATGGAGAGATTACCAGACCTGCGCGGCGATGCCGGTGACCAGGCGGACTTTATCCCACTGCTGGGCTTCGGTCAGAGAGTTACCCTCTTCGGTGGAAGCAAAACCGCACTGCGGGCTGAGGCAAATTTGCGCCAGCGGGACGTACTGCGCCGCCTCCTGCAGACGAGCCTTCACCCCTTCCGGGTTTTCCAGCTCCCCGTTTTTAGTGGTGATCAGGCCCAGTACCACCTGCTGATGGCCGGGGCGAATGTAGCGCAGCGGCGCGAAGTCGCCGGAACGGTCATTGTCATATTCGAGGAAGAACGCGTCGATGTTAACGCCGCCGAACAGCACTTCCGCAACCGGCTCGTAGCCGCCTTCGGAGATCCAGGTCGAGCGGAAGTTACCGCGACACACGTGCAGGCCAACGGTCAGATCCTCCGGCTTCCCTTCCAGGGCCTTATTCAGAACGCGGGCATAAATGCGCGCCAGCTCATCCGGGTCTTCGCCGCGCTCGCGCACCTGCTGTCGCTGCTCATCGGAGCAGAGGTAGGCCCAGACGGTGTCATCAAGCTGTAAATATCGGCAGCCCGCATCGTAGAAGGCGCGAATGGCATCGCGCCAGGTGGTTGCCAGGTCATCGAAATAGTCGGCGAGATCCGGATACACCGTCGCGTCGATATCTTTCCGGCCGCCGCGGAAGTGCAGCACGCTCGGGCTGGGAATGGTCATCTTCGGCTGAGCGCTGCCGCTGATGCTCTTCAGATAGCGAAAATCTTCCAGCATCGGGTGATCGCCAAAGGCCAGTTTACCGGTGACGCGAACGCCGTGCGCTTTGGTCTGTACCCCGTTGAACTGAATGCCCTTTTCTGAATCGTAGCGCTCAACGCCCTGTAGTCCGTCAAAGAAATCAAAGTGCCACCACGCGCGGCGGAACTCACCGTCGGTGACCACATGCAGCCCGCACTCGCACTGCTGCTGCACCAGAACGCGAATCGCCTCATTTTCTATCTGCCGCAGCTGCTGCGCGTCGATGGTGCCTGCGGCCAGCTGCTGACGGGCCTGTTTGATGGCGTCCGGACGTAAAAAGCTGCCGACAATATCTGCGCGGAACGGGGCCTGATGACGTTGCATGGTGTCTCCTTAGCGGCGGGCAAAGTTAATTACCCACCGTGATAGTTCATTATTTGAATTTATAGACTTCTGGATGGCTATATGTCCAGATACTGGCATGCAGAGGTTTCATCGGCAAACGACAATATTTCATGGCACATGAAATAAATTCACTTTGCGAAAGGCAACCCTTCATCTTCCCAGCCGGTCAGGCCGCCGAGCATCATTTTTACCGGGCGCCCCAGCAGAGCCAGCTTCATGGCGGCGACGTCCGCCCCGTTGCAGTGCGGCCCGGCGCAGTAGACCACAAACAGCGTGTCATCAGGCCACTGCGCCATTCTGGTTTCATCAATTTGTCGGTGCGGTAAATGCAGGGCGCCCGGGAGATGACGACGGGCAAAGGTTTCCTCACTGCCGACGACGTGCAGCAGAACAAAATCCACTTCTCCTTCGCGCATCGCGCTGTAGACATCGGCGCAGTCGGTCTCGAGGCTTAGCTTATGACGAAACCAGGCGGCGGCGTCGGTAGAACTGGCGGGGGCAATAGCGGTTACAACACTCATGGCATCTTCTCCTTGTCTGTGATACCACTACTTTAATTAACCGCCTGCGCGACATCTGCCGAGAACCATGACTGAAAACGCTGAAATCCTGACAATCCCATCCGTGACGTTGTCATGCCACCGGGTTGTTGCCCTCGCCTACGATGGCCTGTGTACCTTTGAATTTGGCGTCGCCGTAGAGATCTTCGGCCTGCCGCGCCCGGAGATGGGCGAACGATGGTATCGCTTTGCCGTAGCCGCCGTCGACGACGGTGAGCTGCGGGCAACCGGCGGAATTCGGCTCATGACCGACGGCGGTATGGCGCTGTTAGGCGAAGCGGACACCATCGTGGTGCCCGGCTGGCGCGGTATTAACTCCCCCGTGCCGCCAGCGCTGTGCGAGGCGCTGGTCGCCGCCCATGCGCGAGGCTGCCGGATAATTTCTATCTGCTCCGGGGTTTTCGTTCTGGCCGCGGCCGGGCTGCTGAACGGCCGCCAGGCGACCACCCACTGGCGCTATACCGACCAGCTGCGGGCGCGGTTTCCGCGCATTGAGGTGATCGATGACGTGCTGTACGTCGGCGCCGAAGGCGTCATGACCTCCGCAGGCAGCGCCGCGGGTATCGATTTATGTTTGCACCTGGTGCGCGAGGACTTTGGCGTCGAAGCGGCGAATCTTGTCGCCCGACGGTTAGTGGTTTCCCCCCATCGCGACGGCGGGCAGGCGCAGCAGATTGTTCGCCCGGTGGCCAAAGCGCGGGAGAGCCAGCGGCTGGGGCAATTATTTGATTTCCTGCACCAGAATCTCGCCGCTGGCCACACCGTGGCCTCGCTGGCGGAAAGAACCGGCATGGGGCAGCGCACGTTTTTACGCCGTTTCGAAGACGCTACCGGCAAAACCCCCGCCCGCTGGCTGCTTGACGAGCGCCTTCAGCGCGCCACGCAGCACTTAGCCCACAGCCGGCTGAGCGTTGAGCAGATTGCCGAGCTTTGCGGTTTCTCAAACGCCAGCACCCTGCGCCATCACTTCCGCCAGCAGTTTGCCCTTAGCCCGTTGCAGTACAGGAAAAGCGCGCTGGCGGGTAAAAAGGGGGAGTGATTCACATGGATAATAGTCACGCCGGGCAATTTGTTAAGCGTTTGTTTAGATTAGTCGGGTTAAGATGTATCCAACAACCGTAAACCCGTTCAATGAGGACAACATAGCGCATAGCAAAACTAATGGAGGTTAATCATGCTGGGAAATATGCATGTATTTATGGCAGTTCTGGGAACCATTCTGTTCTTTGGATTTCTTGCCGCATACCTGAGCCACAAATGGGATGACTGATGAACGACGATAATCCCCACCCGTAAACGCCCCCTGCTGCCAATGCACCAGGGGGCGTTCTGCTTTTGGCTTGCCGATCGATGAACCACCTTATACACGATAATTTATCGTATCAGTCACCAGGAGAAACTCCGTCCGAACATCCCTCAACAGCCCACTCGATGCCGATCGTTGATAGGCTATGTTATGCTTTGTCATCACGGGCAAGGAGGCAGAATATGCACATCAATACCAAAATGAGGATTGCGGCGCTTTTATACCTTATGGCGGCGTACGCGGTTGCTCTGCCGGGGCTTGCGCTGTTTACAGACCTGGTGATAAACGGTGGCATTATTGATATGTGGAAAGGCGCGTATTCATTTATGGACCTGCTTGCCCGACGTAAAATACTTTATCTGCAGTTTGCCGGGCTGGGCGCTACTCTGGGTTGTGTCTACTGGCTGTTTTTCTTCCGAAAATACCGCCACCACGATCCCCTCGATAAATATTTTAAGTAGCGCCCGGCACGACGTACTGATTATGCCCGGTCAGCGAATGATGAAATCAGAGCCAGAAGCATCGCGCATACCTTCATACCGTTCGCTGGACATCCGTCAGCTGCGGCGAGGCTTCCAGCCCTTTGCCAGGGTTCTATTTAGCCTGCAGCTCCCGGCGGATAATTTCCGCCCCGGCGCTTAGGGCATTGAGCTTGCCGCTCGCCACTGGACGCGATAGCGGCGCCATGCCGCAGTTGGTTGAAGGATAAAGCTTATCGGCATCCACAAACTGCAGCGCTTTACGTAAGGTCGCGGCGACTTCCTCCGGCGTTTCGATCGCATTGGTCGCCACGTCGATGGCTCCAACCATCACTTTTTTACCGCGAATCAGTTCAAGCAGATCCATGGGAACACGTGAGTTATGGCATTCCAGCGAGATGATATCGATGCTGGAGGTTTGCAGCTTAGGAAACGCTTCTTCATATTGTCGCCACTCTGTTCCCAGAGTCTTTTTCCAGTCGGTATTCGCTTTGATGCCGTATCCATAGCAGATATGTACCGCAGTTTCGCATCTTAGCCCTTCAACGGCTCTTTCTAAGGCCGCGATGCCCCAATCATTAACCTCATCAAAAAACACATTAAAGGCTGGCTCATCAAACTGAATAATGTCGACGCCGGCGGCCTCCAGCTCCCTGGCTTCCTGATTAAGTATCTTCGCAAATTCCCAGGCCAGTTTTTCGCGGCTCTTATAGTGATTGTCATAGAGCGTATCAATCATGGTCATGGGCCCCGGCAGCGCCCACTTAATCGGCTGGCTGGTGAGCTGACGTAAAAAACGCGCATCTTCGACAAAAACGGGTTTTTGACGCTCGACGGCGCCCACGACGGTCGGAACGCTCGCATCGTAGCGATTACGGATTTTAACGACTTCGCGTTTTTCAAAATCGACGCCGCTGAGGTGCTCAATAAACGTAGTAACAAAGTGCTGACGGGTTTGCTCGCCATCGCTGACGATGTCGATGCCGGCGCGCAGTTGGTCAAATAAGGACAGGCTCAGCGCGTCTTTTTTCCCGGCAATTAACTCTTCATTCTGCAGTTTCCATGGGGACCACAGTTTCTCAGGCTCTGCAAGCCAGGACGGTTTCGGTAAGCTGCCGGCTGTTGAAGTGGGTAATAATTTTGTCATTATCGATAGCCTTATATATGCGATGTCTTAAAGAGCGTAATGAGCAGACCATTGCTGCAGAATATTTTTATACGGTTTAATAAAGTGCTCTTCGGTAAACTTCCCCTGCTCTACCGCCAGCTGGCTGCGCTCTTCACGATCGTAAACAATTTTGGTTAATGAATGGTCCTGATGGTGCAGATCGGGCTGATAGCAGAGTCCTGCGGCAGAGTTGGCGTTGTAGATCTCCGGGCGGTATATCTTCTGGAACGTCTCCATCGTGCTGATGGTGCTAATCAGCTCAAGGCTCGTGTAATCGCTCAGCAAATCCCCTGAGAAATAAAAGGCCAAAGGCGCAACGCTGTTTTTCGGCATAAAGTAGCGAACCTTCAGGCCCATTTTGCCAAAATATTGCTCAGTCAACGATGAACCCTCTGGGCGGTATTCGAGCCCCAGGACAGGATGTTGATTTCCGGTCTGGTGATAGGTGTCTTTGCTGGAGACGCTAAGGCAAATAACCGGTGATTTTTTGAAATTGGCCTTGTACTCCGCTGAATTGACGAAATGTTTAAATATGTTGCCGTGCAAATCGCCGAATCCTTCCGGAAGGCTAAAACCTGCGCGTCCTTTATTATGGTCTAACAGCAATACGCTAAAGTCGTAGTCGCGAACGTACGAAGAGAAATTATTGCCAACGATACCCGCAATACGTTCATCGGTCTTTTTATCAATAATGCTGGTTTGCAATATTTCAATCACCGGAAAGGTATCGCCGGTGGCGCTGATATTCATTTCGGCTGAAATAATTTCCAGCACAACGGCATAGCGATCGCCTTTGGGGTTATCCCAGTGCGCCAGCGTATTGAAACGATTGTCAATCATGACTAAGGTATTGCGCAGATTCTCCTGGCGATTTTCCCCTCTTGCTAAATTAGCAAAGTTGGTTGTAATACGCGTATTTTCTGAGGGGTTATAGTTTTCATCAAAGAGAGTGCGTTTAATAGTAAAGGTAAATTGTTGATTCATTGCAGATGTGCATCCTAAGTTCTGAGATAAAAACTGCAGTCCTTTCTGATGGTTGCAGGCTGGCGCAGGCTTCCATAAGCAGTCTTCATCTTCATATTATCTATATCGAATACAGCATGTTATGCCAGAGCCATTAGATGAGTGAAAGCGAGTTAATTTCATTACAACATGAGCCATATTCATGGTCTGGCGTCAGCCCATGCTGTATCTCGTTGAACAGAGCCAGCCGCTCTTGCCAACGAGCTTGTCCTGCCGGTTAAACATCCGCACATTTTCCTGTTCGCCTGTATGAGTTGATGCTGAAGCAAGAAACATCAGAGGTCGGCCAGGGTAAACACGACCTCAAGCCTGGCGTCTTTCTTTTCAACAACCACACTCTTCATGCTCCTTTGCGCTCTGTCGGGCGCGATCGTTGGAGGAATATGGAAGTGGGACCGGCGCGTTTTCATGCTTTACTTTGGTGATGTCCAAAACCTGACTAACGCTACCGATATTTTTTCTGGCATATTTATGTTCTATGGTTAATTCGGATTATCAACAGCGAATATAGCCATCAACAACCCGCTCTAACTTATTGATTTGAGGGATACAATGAATAATGTCATTCTCAGCATAATTGCTAAAATTTCCGCCATGGATGCCGAAAGTAAGCAGCTTGCTGCCCAGGTCGAGGCGCAGTCTTTGCTCATTAGCGCGCTGATGCTCGCTATCGGCAAGGAAGGCGGCGTCGCGGAATTAGTTAGCAGCGTAACGAAAGCGATAAATTCGGTACTGGAATCATCTGAAGACGTTCTGAAGACGGACGCAGAACTGCTTCTGACCAAGTTTCAGGAACAAATAGCGCTCACGCAGTTGATAAGCACCCACGAAGATGAAATCAGTCATGACAGGCTTGATGATTAACAAGGGTCAGTCTGTTATAGATTGGGAATATGCAGGGCTTGCGGTTAGTCATGAGCTTACCGGCCATCAGCAACTATTGGCCGGTTCAGCTTCAAAAAATAGGGATACTCCAGGCGGAATACGCAATGTCTCCTCGCCTGCGCTGCTGTTGGAGGCAAACCGCTCGGTACATTAAGGCAAATCAGGCTTCACTTTTCCCCAGGCCAGCGTATGTCACCGACGCCGTTGACTTTCGGCATGGCAAATAAAAATCCCTGGAAGCGTTTAATACCCGCAGATTCGAGCCAGCACCACTCCTCTATCCGCTCTATGCCTTCAGCAACCACCGCAATCTCAAGTTCACGGCAGCAGTTGATAATCGATCTTACCACCGCTTGTTTAGGGCCGCTCTGATGGATATCGGTAATAATCTCGCGGTCGATTTTAACTTTATCAGGCTGAATTTTTGTCAACAACGAGAGTCCAGCATAACCGGCGCCAAAGTCATCAATTGCCAGCCCCATACCAGAGACGCGCAGTTTTTTTATCGCGCTGCTGAACTGGCTAAAACCGGAGATCATTTCATCTTCCGTCACCTCCACGATCACCTGTTCGGGTTCAAGACCCTGTTTTTTTATTTCCTGCAACAGGTATTCAATGGCATCAGGAATAACAACCAGAGACATCGGAAGGATATTAATGGATATTTTATGGTCGCCAATATTGATTTCTTTCGCCAGGGCAAAGGCAACTGATTTCGCTTTGAGATCAACTTTATAACGTTGCTCTGGCGGAATCGAGGCAAAGAAATTGGCGGGACTACCGCCGTCTTTATCACGAATAAGCGCTTCAAGCGAAGTGATATTCCCGGCCAACGGTTCGATAATGGGCTGGAAAGCAAACTGACAGCATTGACCGGCAAAAAACGATTCTTGCGGCGCATGAAATGCATGTTTACGCGAATGAAGCGACCATTTGTCAGGCCGTAAAAAGGGTGACGGCGCGGCAGCGCTTTTTTGACTGATAAAAGTATGGATAAATTTATAGACGCGCTCTTCGGTGGAAAGATAACCTTTCAGTTGGCTAAGCTGGCGAACCTTTGTCAGGACGTCGGCGGTTTGCAGTTTATTCAGGTCAAAAAACATCATCCCTACGTTTTCGAAGCGCCGGCGCGGCGCGTAATCACGCATCAGCTCGACAACCTGATGGTGGCGATCGTCTTGCTTGATCGTGCTGAATAGCTGCTCAAGCACGCACTCATCCCCCTCAAGTATCTGAAGGTAAACATTATCTTTTAAAAGAAGTATGCCCGTAATCCCGCGTGCTGCGTTCTCAGCATTCGCTTTTTCAACCAGCAGTATGAGATCGGTTTCTTGTGTTAAATGCATCTGACTTCTGTAAATCAGAGTTGTCAGCATAATCCCATCCAGATGTTTGCCAGGAGAATGGGACTGTGTAACACAGTTTACCCTTTTAACCCAGGCTATCTGTCATAATTAACTGGACCGGCTGTAGCCGACTAAGTTTATCCGATTATTTACGGCAGCAACCGGCAAGGGCCAGCGAAATAATCTTCAGCGGCGCGGGTAATGGCAGTGATTCATTCAGCAGCCATTTAAACCGTTTGGTAAATGCGTTTTTTTAAGCGGTATTTACTAGCCAACAAATCCCTGCTCGCGCATACGCGCTATCGCCTCTTCGCTGGCGCAGACCATGCCCGTGGTCAGCGTTTCAAAACCAAAGCGGCGATAAAAGCCGACTTTATCCACCACCGAGTAGATGAAGGTTTTGCCGAACGGCCGCAGCCGATCGCTAACCGATTGCATCAGCTGCTGCCCGTACCCCTTTCCCTGACAGCGCGGGTGCACCGCGACATCTGCCAGATAGCTGCACCAGGTCAGGTCGCTAATCGCCCGGGCAACGGCAATAAGCTGCCCGTTTTCATAGCCAAACCAGCAAAAGGTACTATGGCGAAACGCGCGCTCCACCAGCGCGACGTCCCGCTGATTGAGACCTGCGGCGGCGATAATCTCCGCCACCGTCCGCCAGTCAACCGAGTCCACGTGCTCTTTATCTTTTAATATCATCATGACGTTGCCTTTCACTCGCCTGCTTTGGCTTTCAGCATAGCCGAATGGCGCTAAAAAAAGCGCGCCCTGCCGCCCCCGGTCAACAGCATTTTATGCTGGATAAAAAAGTATAAGCCGGGGAAATTTTCTGACACCGCGGCGTGAAAACAGCGCATTTATGCTTAACAGCGGCGAGTAATCGACCAGGAGGCAGAATTAAATAAAATAACGCCATATTCTAACGACCGAAAACGGGCAAAAAAAAACCGCCATGTGACTGGCGGTGAATGAATGCTTGCATGGATAGATTGTGTTTTGCATTTTTACGTTCAGGGCATAACCCCCTGAGTACGCTTGTCCGATAAGCTATCACGCGCAACATCAATGAAAGCTAAACGGACCGTTGCTTACAGCTTTTCCACCAGCGCTTTGATCTGCGCGACAAGACCCTCTTGCTCCTCCTGCCTGGCGCCCGCGCAGGGCCAGGTGGATTGGCGGATAATCAGGCGCGTCGGCAGCAGCTCGCGGATCTTCATCTGCGGGGCAGCCATTAGCTGGATGAGCAGCTCAACCGCCCTTTTTCCCAGAACGTTAAAATCCTGGGCGACGGTGGTCAGCGGCGGCTGGAAGTAGAGGCTGTCAGCGGTATCGTCATAACCGGTGACCGAGATCGCCTGGCTGCCGGTGCGATTCAACTGCGCCAGCGCGCTCAGTACCCCGAGCGCCATCTGATCGTTAGCCACCACGATGGCGCTAATGCGCGGATGGTGATGAAGGAGCTCAAACGTTTTGTTCCAGCCGCTGGCGGCGCTCCAGTCGCCAAACACCGTCACCGCATTACTGACGCCCAGCCGATGCAGCGCCTCGCGCCAGCTGCTCAATCGCATGCGCGCGGAGACCGAGCTCTCCGGCCCGGCCAGCAGGCCGAACTCCCGGTGCCCGGCGTCCCAGAGATGCCGCACGCACGCGCCGCAGCCGTCGCGATGATCGAAACGCACGCAGCACACGTCGGTCTCCGGCGAAACATCAAGAAACATGCAGGCGATATCGGGGTTTTCCACCACCAGCCGCTCCGCGAGGCTGCTTTCGAGCGGCAGGCTGATAATCGCGCCGCGAATATGCTGGGCGCGAAACTCATTAAGCCGCGCCTGCAGCGACGGATAGTCGACCTGCACCGGCATCGCAATCGAGACCTCAAGCTGATGCAGACCGGCGTAGCTTTTCACCGCCGCGGCGATTTGTGAAGGCGCGTGCAGCGTCAGCGAAGCGGTTATCAGCCCAATCGACGGCGCGGATTTCCCCGCCAGCAGCTGAGCGGAACGGTTCGGTACGTAGCGCAGCGCCTGCATCGCGCGAATGACCTTATCGCGGGTTCGTTCAGACACCACGTCCGGATTATTCAGCACCCGGGAGACCGTCTGCTGAGACACGCCGGCCTCGCGGGCCACATCGTCAAGCGTTGCCAGGCGACGCTGCATAGTGCACTCCTTCTGAATTAAAACCTCAATGTCGTCCGCTAACATTTTATGTTTAAAAGACGACAAAAATCAGCTGTTTTTCCAGCTTTTCGTGATCGCCAGTGGGTTTCATTTTCGCCAATATTGCGGCTATAGCGAAAATAACTGATAACAAAATTATATTGTCTAGCGAATGACATTTTTATCACTTATCCGTCAGGAATACGTATGCAACAACACGACTCTCATTCCGCCGCAGCAGCAACGTTCCATCAGATTCTCGCCCGCGAAGACTGGCAGAACCAGACCATTACCCATCTCAACCGTTTACCGGCCCACCCGACTTTCGCCAGCTGGCGCGATACCGACGCGGCGCGGAAAAACCAGCCCTCGGCGTTCCGCCGCCGGCTTGATGGCCAGTGGCAGTTCTCCTGGGCCCGCAGCCCGTTTGACGTGGATGCCCGCTGGCTGGAAGACGATCTGCCGGACAGCCGCAGTACGCCGGTGCCGTCAAACTGGCAAATGGAAGGCTACGACGCTCCGATCTACACCAACGTCCGCTACCCGATCGACACTACGCCGCCGCGCGTACCTGAGGAGAATCCGACCGGCTGCTACTCGCTGACGTTCAGCGTCGATGAGAGCTGGCGAACCGACGGCCAGACGCAGATTATCTTCGACGGCGTTAATTCGGCTTTCCATCTGTGGTGCAACGGCGAATGGGTCGGTTATTCGCAGGACAGTCGCCTGCCCGCGGCTTTCGATCTCTCGCCCTACCTTCAGCCGGGCGATAACCGCATCTGCGTGATGGTGATGCGCTGGAGCGCGGGTACCTGGCTTGAAGACCAGGATATGTGGCGCATGAGCGGCATCTTCCGTTCGGTCTGGCTGCTGAACAAACCGACCCTCCACCTCTGCGACGTTCAGCTTACGCCGCAGCTTGATGCGCTCTACCGGGATGCCGAGCTGCTGGTGAATTTAAGCGTCGCCGCGCCGGTCGCGCTGCTGGAGGCGCTGACGGTGAAGATCGAACTGTGGGATGACGATCGTCTGGTCGCCAGCCACCAGCAGTTGCCGGGTTCGCCGATTATCGATGAGCGCGGAAGCTATGCCGAACGCGCGGCGATTCGTCTGCCGGTAGAGCGACCGGCGCTGTGGAGCGCGGAAACGCCAAACTGCTATCGGGCGGTGGTGTCCCTGTGCCGCGGCGATGAAACGATCGAGGCTGAAGCCTGGGATATCGGCTTTCGCCGGGTTGAAATCAAAAACGGCCTGCTGCTGTTAAACGGCAAACCGCTGCTGATCCGCGGCGTCAACCGTCACGAGCACCATCACCAGCGCGGCCAGGTGGTGACCGAAGAGGATATGGTGCAGGACATCCTGCTGATGAAGCAGAACAACTTTAACGCCGTGCGCTGCTCGCATTATCCAAACACCCCGCGCTGGTACGAGCTGTGCAATCGCTATGGCCTGTACGTCGTTGACGAAGCCAATATTGAAACCCACGGCATGGTGCCGATGAATCGTCTTTCCGACGATCCGGCCTGGCTGCCGGCCTTCAGCGCCCGCGTCAGCCGGATGTTGCAAAGCAATCGCAACCACCCGTCGATTATTATCTGGTCGCTGGGGAACGAATCCGGCGGCGGCGGCAACCATGAAGCGATGTATCACTGGCTGAAGCGCAACGATCCCTCCCGCCCGGTGCAGTACGAGGGCGGAGGCGCCGACAGCACCACCACCGATATTATCTGTCCGATGTACGCCCGCGTTGAGCGCGATCAGCGGATTCCGACGGTGCCGAAATGGGGGATCAAAAAGTGGATCAGTCTGCCGGGCGAGCAGCGCCCGCTGATCCTCTGCGAATACGCCCACGCGATGGGCAACAGCCTCGGCAACTTTGCTGATTACTGGCAGGCCTTCCGCGACTATCCGCGCCTGCAGGGCGGGTTTATCTGGGACTGGGCGGATCAGGCCATCAGCAAAACCTTCGACGACGGCAGCGTCGGCTGGGCCTACGGCGGTGATTTTGGCGATACGCCGAACGATCGCCAGTTCTGTATGAACGGCCTGGTCTTCCCCGACCGCCGCCCGCACCCTTCATTAATTGAAGCGAAACACGCGCAGCAGTACTTCCAGTTTACCCTGCTTGCGCAATCCCCGCTGCGTATCAGCATCAGCAGCGAATATCTGTTCCGCGCCACCGATAACGAAGCGCTGCGCTGGCAGGTCCAGGCCGCCGGAGAAACCTTTGCCGAGGGTCAAGTGAAGCTTGAGCTGAGCCCTGAAGGCCAGGGCGAGCTGACGCTGTGCGATGCGCTGACGCTGCCCGTGGGCGCCGAAGCGGTGTGGCTGACGCTGGAGGTTGTCCAGCCGCAGGCCACCGCCTGGTCCGACGCCGGGCATCGCGTCGCCTGGCAGCAGTTCCCGCTCGCCGCCCCGCTGGCGCTGCGCCGGCCTTCCCCCGTCGGCACGGCGCCAGCGCTGGAGAGCAGCGACGCGGCCTGGACCGTACGCAGCGGCTCGCAGCAATGGACTATCGACCGGGAGAGCGGCCTGCTGACCCACTGGCAGGTAGAGGGTGTGGAACAGCTGCTGACGCCGCTGCGCGACCAGTTTGTGCGCGCCCCGCTGGATAACGATATCGGCGTCAGCGAAGTGGAGCGCATCGACCCCAACGCCTGGGTTGAACGCTGGAAGAGCGCCGGGCTCTACGGCCTCAGCGCCCGCTGCGTACAGTGCGACGCCCAGCGCCTGGCCCATGAAGTGGTTATCGATAGCCGCTGGCACTATCTGCGCGGCGACGAAGTGGTGATTGTCAGCCACTGGCGGATGACGTTTGATGGCGAAGGCAAGCTGCATCTGGCGGTCAATGGCGAACGCGCCGGCACCCTGCCGCCTCTGCCGCGCATCGGGCTGAATTTCCAGGTTCCGGACCAGCATCAACCGGTTTCCTGGCTCGGCTACGGCCCGCATGAAAACTATCCGGACCGCCGCACCAGCGCCTGTTTCTCCCGCTGGCAGCTGCCGCTGGAAGAGATGACCACACCGTACATTTTCCCGACGGAAAACGGCCTGCGCTGCGATAACAAAGCGCTGGACTGGGGGCGCTGGCACGTCGCGGGCGATTTCCACTTCTCCGTACAGCCCTACAGCACCGAGCAGTTAATGGAGACCGATCACTGGCACAGGATGAAGCCGGAAAACGGCGTCTGGATCGCGCTCGATGCTCAACACATGGGCATCGGCGGCGATGACTCCTGGACACCCAGCGTACTACAGCAATGGCTGCTGCTTGAGACACAATGGCAATATCAGTTAACGATTCATTTCCAATAATAATCGGGGGCGCCAGCCCCCAACCTTACAGGCATAATAATATGGAATATTCACAATGAAACTCTCTGAACTCGCGCCACGAGAACGGCATAATTTTATATATTTCATGCTGTTCTTTTTCTTCTACTATTTCATTATGTCAGCCTACTTCCCCTTCTTCCCGGTGTGGCTGGCGGAAGTAAACCATTTAACCAAAACCGAAACGGGGATCGTCTTCTCCTCCATTTCGCTATTCGCGATAATTTTCCAGCCGGTGTTTGGCCTGATTTCCGATAAGCTCGGCCTGCGCAAACATCTGCTGTGGACGATTACGATTTTATTAATCCTGTTTGCCCCGTTCTTTATTTTTGTTTTCTCTCCGCTGCTGCAGATGAATATCATCGCGGGCGCGCTGGTGGGCGGGATCTATCTGGGGATCGTCTTCTCCAGCGGCTCCGGGGCGGTAGAAGCCTATATTGAACGCGTCAGCCGCGCCAACCGTTTTGAATACGGTAAAGTGCGCGTCTCCGGCTGCGTCGGCTGGGCGCTGTGCGCCTCGATCACCGGCATTCTGTTTAGTATCGACCCCAATATTACCTTCTGGATCGCCTCCGGCTTCGCGCTGATCCTCGGCGTGCTGCTGTGGGTCTCGAAGCCGGAAAGCAGCAATAGCGCCGAGGTTATCGACGCCCTGGGCGCCAACCGTCAGGCTTTCTCCATGCGCACCGCCGCCGAGCTCTTGCGGATGCCGCGCTTCTGGGGCTTTATTATTTATGTCGTTGGCGTCGCCAGCGTCTATGACGTTTTCGACCAGCAGTTCGCCAACTTTTTTAAAGGCTTCTTCGCCAGCCCGCAGCGCGGCACCGAAGTGTTTGGCTTCGTGACCACCGGTGGGGAATTACTCAATGCGCTGATCATGTTCTGCGCGCCGGCAATTATTAACCGAATTGGCGCCAAGAATGCCCTGTTAATAGCTGGGGTAATTATGTCAGTCCGAATTTTAGGCTCCTCTTTCGCGACCTCGGCGGTGGAAGTGATTATATTAAAAATGCTGCATATGTTTGAGATCCCTTTCCTGCTGGTTGGCACCTTTAAATATATCTCGTCGGCATTTAACCCAAAACTTTCGGCGACGCTGTTCCTGATCGGCTTTAATTTATCGAAACAGCTGTCGGGCGTTGTGCTCTCGGCGTGGGTAGGACGGATGTATGATACCGTCGGCTTCCATCAGGCTTATCTGATCCTGGGCTGTATTACCCTGAGCTTTACCGTCATTTCGCTGTTTACCCTGAAAGGCAGCAAAACCCTGCTCCCGGCCGCAGCATAACGCCAGGCCGCCGGAAACCCTCCGGCGGCGCGTCGGCAATACACCGTTAAGACGCCGGGTAAGGCTGTTGCCGCTAGCCGGCGATCCGCGTTTCCCCGTCGCTATTTTCCAGCCCGTAAAGGCGCGCTTCCGCCATCGATGAAATCAGCTCAGCCAGCTCGGTGGAGTGGCTGGTTAACCAGATTTGGCTATAGCGGGACGCTTCGACAATCAGCCGGGCCAGCGCCGGGAACATCTGGCGATGCAGGCTGTTTTCCGGCTCGTTAATGGCCAGAAATGCCGGAGGGCGCGGGCTTAATAGCGCCACCGCCAGGCACAGGAAGCGCAGCGTGCCGTCGGACATTTCCGCCGCCAGTAAAGGCCGCCAGACGCCGTTACGGCGCATCTTCATCGAGAAACGCGAGTTTTCGTTTTCACAATAAAAGGTACACGCCGGGAACGCTTCGCCGAGGATCTCATGCAGCAGCTCTTCGGCGCCGATTTCCACGATGGTCTGAAAGGCGGCGGCGAGGTTGTGCCCATCGCTGTCGAGCACCGGCGAGCGGTAGCCTACCGTCGGGTGTCGCAGCGGTGAGAGTCTGCCAATATTGAATTCGTGATAAAAGCGCCAGTGGCGCATGGTTTCCCTGACCCGCGAGACCTCCGGAAAACGGTGCGGCTCGCCCAGTTGGCCAAAAATCGATTCATTCTCGTAAATGGCGTCGGTAAAAGTACTCTTTTCGCCATTCACATCCACCAGGAACGCCGCCTGGTTTTTACGTTCCAGCACGCGCGATGAAGGACGTCGGGAAAATCCCGCCAGCCAGATCGACTCCTCTTTAACGATTGGATCCAGCTGAAACTGGGTAGGATAAGGCAGCTTTTCCGGAAAACCCACCTGCAGCTGGTAGTCAAACTCGTCGGTCAGACAGCCAATCTGCAGCCGCCGCGGAAAGCGGTCGGTCGGCGCGCCTGGCCCGGACCACATAATGTTTTCCAGCCCGCCCTCATCGCTGATATAGCCGGAAAACTTCCCGTCGGCGCAGGCGGTTAACAGGTGGATGGCTTTATAGATATTGGATTTACCGCAGCCGTTGGGGCCAAAGACGATATTCAGCGCACCGAGTTCCAGCTCAATATCCCTGACCGATCTGAAATTTTTTATCCGGATATGGTTAATCATAGATTCCCGAAACTGATAAAAGCGTTTGGCGCTACTGTATCGGATGCGAAAGGAAAACAAAACAGGCGCGGACCGGACGACTGCTTGCCGCCCGGCTCCGGCTTAGCTGAAGAGTTTTTTCATGCCGCGGGTCAGCGCGACTCTTTTGAGTTTGTCCGTATCCTCATGGCTCTCGTTGAAAACGCCGAAAAAATAGCGTTCATCGTCGATAGTCTGCGATACGATTCTGTAGCTCAGCGGCTGGCCGGATTTCGCGCCGTACTGCGCAGGCGTCACGGAAATCTCCGTCGCGTTATCGGCAACGCTAACCATCAGGCCGTCGCCCTTCCCTCCAACCAGCATCACCTTAATTAACGGGTGCACCATGTCCCTCCCGGGTTGAGGTCAATGATTAATTTTCGATGGCCGCAGGCTGACAGTTGGCCGTTGCGCCGCCGTGGCCGGACTTGTCTTTAGCGGAGGCCGGCTGAGCGCCCTCTTTACCAACAACGGGCGGTAACGGCACGCCTTCTTTGTCCACCGCAGGCGACGCCTTCTGGCAGGTCGCCGTTTTCGTGGCCTCTGCGCTCCAGACTGGGGTTTGCAGACTCAGGATCGCCACGGGAGCAAGCAGCAACGTGTTCTTCAGTACTTTCTTATAGTTCATACCGGCCTTGAGTAAAAAAATTTCTTTCTTATGCTGAGCTAAGCGCTGATTATTAGGAGTAAAAGCTGACAAATGATGAAGGAAAAAAGAGGAATTGTGAACATCAATAGTTCTTATTTATGAATTGCTGCCTTTCCTGCCCCCGCGCCCGACGGATCTTATATCTAAGAATTACCTTAATCAATTGAAATGACGGCAATCCCCCCATTCTGGTGACGTTTTTTTTTCGCCAGAGTGTAGCACTTTTGTGGCAGAAACTGCAGCCTGGTTTATATCCCGGACGTTGTGGAAAATTCCTGGAGTGAGGCTCGCCGACGGCTGAGCATTTGTACTTCGCTTGTTAGCCACTAGACTTAAATAAGTCAAACGAAAGGAGACTCCCATGTCATCACAAGAGTATGAAAACGACGCGCAGAATCTGGCGGACAAAGTGAGCAACAAAGTCAATGAATTCGCCGGGGAAGCCCAGCAGCAATTTGGTGATGCGGTTGATTCGCCTAAACATCAGCTAAAAGGCGCGGCCCGTAAGTACGCCGCTCAGGCGTCGGATGCCGTTTCAGAGGTCTCCGAGCGCGTAAGGGAAAATCCGCTGACCGGGCTGCTGGCGGCCGGCGCTATCGGGCTGGTGATTGGTTTACTGGCGGGACGGAAATAACCCATTCTAAGGCCCTTCGGGCCTTAATTTTTTGCCTCCGGCGCGCTTATGCTAACGCTGACTCAAATCGCCACGACTTCAGCTACGTCAAACTGAAAAACGTAAGGGTCGGACAACAGGTGGAATTGCTCATCATCCGCATAGGTCACTGCGACATGATACGCTTCACCGGCAAAGGCGATGACCGCATCCAGATTGTGCCAGTACGTTGCCAGGAAGAAGTGTTCCCACTCCCCCTGCGTTTCCCGTCTGACAAATGCCCCCGCGTTGCCGCTGATGCCCTGGGAATGCTGTACGCCTGTCGCCTGCAAATGAACCGCAAACGCATCGCCAAACTCAACGGGAACACAACCATGCCAGGTTCTGACAATCATCTCTACACCTCATAAAAAATCAATAAAGATGCATTTATAGCAAACAAATGGCGATAATAGTGATTTTTTATGCAATTGCTTTATGCGCATCATACCGCCTGGTACATCCCGGACATTTGCAGGTATAATCTCACTCATTATTCAGCGGATTCAGACACGAAGATGACAAAACTCACCTTACAAGAACAAATGCTTAAAGCCGGGTTAGTGACCAGCAAAAAAATGGCCAAAGTTCAGAGAACGGCGAAAAAGTCCCGCGTTCAGGCTCGCGAAGCCAGAGAAGCAGTGGAAGAGAATAAAAAAGCGCAGCTTGAGCGAGATAAGCAGCTTAGCGAGCAGCAAAAGCAGGCGGCGCTCTCGAAAGAGTATAAAGCGCAGGTTAAGCAGCTTATTGAAATGAATAAAATCGATATTTCAAAAGGCAATATTGATTTTAACTTCACGGATAACAACTTCATTAAAAAAATCGCCGTGGATAAACCCACCCAGGCACAGCTGATTAGCGGCCGTCTCGCCATTGCGCGTCTGGCCGGCGATAACGACGGCGAGAGCAAATACGCGATTATCCCGGCAAGCGTCGCCGATAAAATCGCCCAGCGCGACGCCAGCAGCATTGTCTTAAACAGCGCGCTAAGTGCGGAAGAGCAGGACGAAGACGATCCGTATGCTGATTTTAAAGTTCCCGATGATTTAATGTGGTAAGCAATGCGGGCCTGCGCAGACCGGCGATTCAGGCCTGGTCTGCGCAGGCGTTGTGCTTTACACTGCGCGCGGCAAAAATTGAGTAGATAAACGATTAACCAGGCGGTAACGGCGATGAACGGAACGATCACAACGTGGTTTAAAGATAAAGGTTTTGGATTTATCAAAGATGAAAACGGCGATAATCGCTATTTTCATGTGATTAAGGTTGCCAACCCTGAACTCATTAAAAAAGATGCAGCAGTCACTTTCGAACCCACCACCAATAACAAGGGTTTGTCAGCCTATGCGGTAAAAGTCCTGCCGGAAAGCAAATATATCTATATTGCAGGCGAGCGGATTAAGCTTACATCGATCAAATCTTTCCTGGTGTACAGCGAGGAAGAGCCCGCCGATGCCCGCATCGACAAAGAGAATGCGGTCCTTTCCGTAGGCCTGTTGATGGGAAACATCAGGCCAAAATCCACCGCTAAGCCTGGCGAAATGCGCTCGGTGAAAAAGCTGGCCATTACCACCTTCCAGGGAACCACCCTCATCTTTTCGGAAGATGAGATAGACATTGAGGCCACGGTAAAACTGCTTAAGGTGTGAAAGCGTATGGCTCAACAAACCGGGCTCTGCGCCCGGTTTGGGAGTGATGACAAACCTGTTTAAACATCTTCCCCGGATCTTCACCGGGTGGCGGCTGACGCCTTACCCGGCCTGCCAATACCAGAGTCACAACCTGCCGCGCAATTTCTTTGGACTCGTGCAAGCGAAGCACCGTTGGGTAATTCCAGCCGTTCTGTTCTTATCCGCAATGGGACGCCGGGATCTGCGTCCTTTATTAACCAGATAATTTTCCCTCCCTCAGCCAATATCCACCTGCCTCTCGGTTTATTCCAGTCGCGCTCGCGTTATGCCCGTAAAACATGACGCAAAATACGCTAATCCGCGTTAGCTGTTAAAAAGGTTATTATTACCCTAAATAATTCGAGTTGCAGGACAAGGTACTCGTGCCTTGAACAGCGCTTACGCTGGCCCCAAGGGGCGAAGCCGCAGGCCGAGTAACAAAGCCAACGCACAGGCAACTTGAAGTATAACGGGTATATACCGCACAAAGTGAACAGCATTTACATCATCGTCATTTATCCTGTTAGCCGTAAACAAAATGGGTGATATTAATGACTGTATTTAAAAGCTTGCTCTTCTTTCTTGGCGCGGCTTCTGCCTGCGCATTCGTGGTATTGTGCCTTTGGGTCGATATCCACTTTTGGGATTATAATATTTCTGAATTATCACTCACCGAAATTGTACAGGAGCTGGTTTTAACGGCCATCGTTTTTATTCATTTTCGGCTTGCGAAGCAGTATAACGCCATGCGCTACTGTCATATTCTTGTTGGCGGCTTTTTCCTTGCCATGCTCATTCGTGAGCTGGACGCCCTTTTTGATCTTATTTCTCACGGCAGTTGGCTGTGGTTTGCGCTGACTGCAGCCCTGTTAGCCTTAATTTATCCACTTATCCATTATCGTCAAACCCTGGCACAGCTGGCGCAATATACCCGTACACCCTGGTACGGCGTATTAATCAGCGGCCTGTTGGCTATTCTGGTCTTCTCTC
The DNA here is from genome assembly GCF_007910085.1 of Klebsiella sp. ME-303. Lineage (NCBI taxonomy): Bacteria > Pseudomonadati > Pseudomonadota > Gammaproteobacteria > Enterobacterales > Enterobacteriaceae > Klebsiella > Klebsiella sp. ME-303. The sequence goes on from NZ_VOJB01000061.1 coordinate 178,057, forward strand.
GGCTCTTCGGCATGCAGGGCTTATGGCATGCAATTCTCAATGATGGATATGTCAGAGTGGTAAAAAATGTCGTCGAAGAAGGCTGCGAATCATTTGGCTATATGCTTTGTCTCACCGCCTCTTTTGGCCATTATCGTAATTTTCGCGGAACCTGGGGCAGACATCATATTGAGCCCCGTTGATACCCTGTTTTCATTTGCCTTGCGCACGGTGATGAGTGAGGTAAGTCCTAAAATGTTCCCGGCGGTAAACGCTTTGTTGGTTTTGCCCAAAGCGCGAGGCTAAAATTTTGCCGCTATGGTACTGCCTCCATAGCACATTGCTCACCTGCAGCTCTTGCATACGGTTTGCAGGTGAGCAGCCTTATCCGCAGTAAAATTTACTTATTCACATTTTATCCGCTGATTTCTTGATATATCGGCGATCCGTTCCATAATGAAGTCTACGCACATCGCGCCCTTCTTTAGGGGATACGCCAGTAGCAGCACTTTTGGACATGACCGCTTCTGCAGCTAGCCCCCATCCGGCTTGATCATCGACATCTCTCAGAACAGAGTTTTTGGATGTTATTCAATAGCTTTTTCCTGTGAAGTCAGAAACGCGTTTTCTCAAAAAAATCTTGAAATGAGGATTTAAGCCCATGAAATATGTATAGTTACCTTGATATAGAAAAAATCAAAGCCAATCTTGAGTGGATTGTTAATCAATCTTCAGCAAACTCTGAGATGCCCTCCGTTTCCGATCGCAAAACAATCTACAGCCTTCTGGAGCTCATACAGACCTATGACGGACTGCTGGAGTTAATTGCCCAATACGGAATTACCGTAGTCGATAAGGAAATCATCGAAGGCTTGTCCCTTACAGAAAGGTTTATCGCTAAGGTCAAATCGAATGCGAATGCATTTTAGCCATGCCCTGGCACCGCGGTTTTCCAGCATCAGTTCACTCTTAACAGCGCGCTCGCGCCACTGGCGATAAAGCGCAGTTAAATCAAAACCCGTGCCGCGAGACAAAATGGCCTCGCGGAAGCGCTGGCCCTGTTCGTGGGTTAAACCGCCCTGCTCAACGCGTCCCGGATAGCTACGCGGTGGAAGTATCAAATCAACGGCATGCATGCCGTTAAATGACGAATAGCGTCTCGCCCTATGATTCAATGGACGCCGCTAAAGATTAGCTTTGGATGCTATATTCATAATGATTTTCTGAATGATTGCCATTAATTAATAAAAACCGTGAATGCAAATTAATAGTGGCATAACAAATCTTGGCATTTAGTGCGATTAAAAATGCTGAAAAACAAACAAATCACCTACACAAAGTACTGATTTGGCTGCGAATTTTTATTAAAAAGTAAATCTGTTCTTTCTTAAAACCTATTGCCATTATATTAAATAAGAAATATCCTAATCTCATCAGGCGTTACTTAAATAAAACATCATACGGCGGTCGAAATTTTTTCCTCCGTCTTTTTAAAAATAAGAAAATCATGCTAAAAATCGCCATCATTACCAAAAACATTTATTTAGAAAAGGCCATAGAGGAACTTACCCAAGAAATTTCCAGCACCAAAGGCATAGGCGACCTTTGTTTCCAAAGAAACAACATACAAGATCACCTCACAAAACCAGACATAATTTTTACTGAGATGGAGGTTGGCGAGTATTTATTATGTCAGGAAATGAAAAAATACAAATCAGAGTGTCCAGCGGTGGTAATTTTCACCAAAAAAGAAATAACGTTTAATCCTTGCCTGCTGCCTTTATGCGTTCAAAATGCTGTCATTTTATTTCATAAAAACAGCCTTGAAACAATCAAAAAAAACCTGTCTATTCTCTTTGATGAATTTATCGCGGGCGATAAGAAACGTATAACGATAGAGAAGAATCGCTGTTTAAAATGCCCGCATCAGTCATTGAGTCGTTCGCAACTAAAAATCATTAATGCCATAAATCTTGGCCTTAACAATAATGAAACAGCAAAAAACCTGGGCATCGATCACAGAACCGTATACTCCCATAAATTGCGAATAATGAAGAAATTCCAGTTAGAAAACAACCAGGAGCTTATCAGATTCTCTTCCATCGTTATGAGAAGAACATCTCTCTATTTTAATTGAATTTCATACGCTTGCTTTTAAAACTCAACTTTTGCTTTTTTCTGTCTTTAAAATACGAAAATCCAGAAATCAGTGAAACCAGCAATAAAAAAACCGCGAATACCAGAAGCAATATATTAGCCATACTCAATCCGTTCAATAAAAGATATGCAAGAGATAAGACAGATGATAGAGTGAAAAACATTCACAGAGCAAGTTCGCTTATTAAATTTAAGAAATCCATGCAACAATGTAAGTAAACTCCTAATATTGCAAGGAAGCTATATTTAATATATTAATATTATTTTTCGCTAAAAAACACTTTATGCCGGGCTTCATGTTTTTATGCAAAAGTGGCCAGCGCGTCGATGCACGGGATTACCATAACAGGACAAACCATTCCGAGGGCGCTAAATTGGGCGGAGACGTTTTGCAGAGTTTGGGGAAGGAAAAATTGGATAAAAAACCGGGCGCTGCGCCCGGTCTTCTTCTACTCGTCAAAACGCGCGACTAGCTCAGCCCGCGGTTTTCCAGCATCGGTTCAATCTGCGGATCGTGTCCGCGCCACTGGCGATAAAGTTCAGCTAAATCAGTGCTATTGCCGCGAGACAAAATCGCTTCACGGAAGCGCTGGCCGTTTTCACGGGTTAAACCACCCTGCTCAACAAACCACTGGTAGCCGTCATCGGCCAGCATCTGCGTCCACAGATAGGCGTAATAGCCTGCCGCGTAGCCGCCGCCGAAGATATGCGAAAAGTAGCTGCTACGATAGCGCGGCGGCACGGCGGCCAGATCCATATTCTCCGCACGCAGGGACGCGGCTTCAAACGCATCAACATCGTCCGGGAGTTTATCCTCCCTCACGCTATGCCAGTGCATATCCAGCAGCGCCGCTGCGAGCAGTTCGCTCATGTCGTAGCCTTTATTAAACTTCGCCGCGCGGAACATGCTGTCGCGCAGCGCGGCCGGCATGATTTCCCCGGTTTGATGATGCCGCGCATAGTGGGCAAATACCTGCGGCTCGCTGGCCCAGTGTTCATAAATCTGTGAAGGAAACTCAACAAAATCGCGCGGCGTATTGGTTCCCGACAGGCTGGCATACTTCTGGCTGGCAAACAGGCCGTGCAGGGTATGCCCAAATTCGTGAAATAAGGTGATGACCTCATCCCAGGAAAGCAGCGCGCTATGTCCGGCTTTGGGTTTCTGGTAGTTACAGACGTTATAAATTACCGGATGCTGCGCACGCAGGGTGGATTGTTCAACAAATACGCCCATCCACGCCCCGCCGCTTTTGCTGTCCCGCGAGAAGTAGTCGCCGTAGAACAGCGCAATTCCCTCTCCGTTAGCGTCGATAATTTCCCATACCTGCACGTCCGGATGATAAACCGGAATATCGAATCGCTCGACAAAGCGAATACCGAACAGCTGTGTCGCCGTCCAGAACACGCCGTCGCGCAGGACGCGGTCGAGGGCAAAATAGGGCTTGAGCTGCGCTTCATCGATGGCAAATTTCGCCCTGCGCACCTGCTCGGCGTAATAGAGCCAGTCCCACGCCGCCGCGCGGAAATCACCGCCTTCATTATCAATAACTTGCTGAATATCCGCCAGCTCCTGCTCGGCCCGCGCCTTCGCCGCCGGAGCGATTCGCCGCATAAAGGCAAACGCCTCTGCCGGATCGCCCGCCATCTGATCGGCCATTGACCAGCTGGCGAAGTCATCAGCGCCCAGCAGCTGCGCTTTGCGCGCGCGGAGCTCCGCTAGCCGCAGTACCAGCTCGCGAGTGTCATTCGCATCGCCCTTCTGATTTCGCGTCCAGCCTGCTGCAAACAGATTCTCTCGCGTCTGCCGGTCCTGCAGCGAAACCAGCGCGGGCTGCTGGGTTGTATTGAGTAAAGGCAGCAGCCAGCGCCCACCTAATCCCTTCTCCTGCGCGGCTTCTGCCGCTGCGCTTATTTCATCGTCGCTAAGCCCCGCGAGCTGATGAGCGTAATCCACCACCAGACCGCCAGATTTTACCGCCGCCAGCAGGCGCTGCTGAAACTGGCTTTGCAGCGCTGCCGCTTCGGTATTCAGCGCGCGAAGCGCCGCTTTTTGATCGTCCGCAAGCGTGGCTCCCGCAAGGGTAAAGCGTTGCCAGGTCACCTCCAGCAGACGTCGGGATTCGGCGTCAAGGGAGAGCGACTCTCGCCGCTCCCACACCTGCTTCACGCGTTGAAAAAGGGCATCGTTGAGCCAGATATCATTCGCCAGTTCCGCCAGCTCAGAGGAAAACTGCTCATCAAGCGCCTGAATGGCCGGATTGGTCTCCGCGCCCGCCATAGCGAAGAAGACGTTGGTTACCCGAGCCAGCAGCTGGCCGCTCTGTTCCAGGGCTTCCAGCGTGTTGGCAAAATCAGCCGGCTGCGGGTTATTCGCGATAGCGGCAATCTCTGCGCGCTGGCGACGAACGCCCTCGTCGAAGGCCGGACGGTAATGACTCACGTCAATCAAATCGAAACGCGGCGCCTGATAAGGCAGCAGACTGACGCTAAAAAAAGGATTGTTCTCCGACATCTTCATCTCCTGAACACGATTATTCTGTAAGATTAGGCAACTCATTGATTGACCGCAATGATTACTCTGTTCACCGCCGCGTTCGGCGGAGAGGTCTGGTGATTTCCATTACCCGTCGCCGGGATCGCGTGCTATGGTATGAAGACACAAAAATCGTTGAGGAACAGTAAGATGATTATCCTGGTTACCGGAGCAACAGCGGGTTTTGGTGAAAGCATTACTCGCCGTTTTATCGCTAACGGTCACAAAGTGATTGCCACCGGGCGTCGCGAAGAACGCCTGAAAACGCTTAAAGATGAGCTGGGCGAGAACCTTTATACCGCCCAGCTGGACGTGCGCAACCGTGCAGCCATTGAAGAGCTGATTGCCGGACTGCCGGCAGACTGGCAGGCGATTGATGTTCTCGTCAATAATGCCGGGCTGGCGCTGGGACTGGAGCCCGCGCATAAAGCCAACATTGAAGACTGGGAAGACATGATTGACACCAATAACAAAGGGCTGGTGTATATGACCCGCGCCGTTCTGCCGGGTATGGTTGAGCGTAATCGCGGCCACGTAATCAATATCGGTTCGGTCGCCGGCGCCTGGCCTTATGCTGGCGGTAACGTCTACGGCGCGACCAAAGCGTTTGTGCGTCAGTTCAGCCTCAATCTTCGTACCGACCTTCACGGTACCGCCCTTCGCGTGACCGATATTGAGCCCGGCCTGGTCGGCGGCACCGAGTTCTCTAACGTGCGCTTTAAAGGTGATGATGCTAAAGCCGAGAAAGCTTACGAAAATACTCAGGCCCTGACTCCGGAAGACGTCACCGAAGCGGTCTGGTGGGTCGCAACCCTGCCAAAACACGTCAACATTAATACCCTGGAAATCATGCCGGTCAGCCAAAGTTTTGCCGGACTGAACGTGCACCGCCAGGGCTAAGCTCTGTAACCCGGCCCGCGGGCCGGGTCTGGGCTGGAAGGCAAAAAACGCGTAAAATAGCGCAAATACCTCATATAAAAGTAATCATCCATGGCCGCAGAAGCACACCTGAATCCGACACAGCCCGTTAATCAGCAAATTTATCGTATCCTGCGTCGGGATATCGTCCATTGTCTGATCCCGCCAGGCACCCCTCTTTCGGAAAAAGAAGTCTCCGTGCGCTTTGACGTTTCCCGGCAACCGGTACGCGAAGCTTTTATAAAACTGGCTGAAAATGGCTTAATTCAGATCCGTCCGCAGCGCGGCAGCTACGTGAATAAAATCTCGCTCTCGCAGGTGCGTAACGGCTGTTTTGTCCGCCAGGCCATCGAATGCGCCGTGGTGCGACGCGCCGCCGGAATGGTGAATGATGAACAGCTCTACCAGCTTGAGCAAAATCTCAATCAGCAGCGTACGGCGGTGGAGCGGCAGCAGTTAACGGATTTTTTCCAGCTGGATGACGAATTTCATCAGAAGCTCTCGCAAATCGCCGACTGCCAGCTCGCCTGGGATACCGTCGAGAATATTAAAGCCACCATTGACCGGGTGCGCTATATGAGCCTCGATCATGTGACCCCGCCCGATATGATGCTGCGTCAGCACTATGATATTTTCCAGCCGCTGGTCGCCCGCAATCCGGATGCGGTTGAAAAAGCCATGCGCCTGCATCTGCAAGAAATTAGCGAGTCCGTGCTGCTTGTTCGTCAGGAAAACAGCGACTGGTTCAGCGAGGAATAAAACGAGTTGCGGCAGAACAGGTTATCTGCCGCGAGAGATTGATGATGACTCTTACCTGACAACCAGAACCGGTATTTTAGCGTGACGTAAAATCGACTCAGCGTTTGAACCAAGAAGATGAGTGGATATACCCGGCTTGCGGGAACCAATAACGATAACGTCAAAATCCTCATTGCCGCTCACCGCCAGAATTTCATCGCGCACGTTGCCAAAGACCACTCGGGAATGAATCCGCCCGGCGGGAATGGAGAACAGACGGGATATTGTCTTCATCTTTTTCTCAGATTCCTCACGCATATAGGCCTCAAACTTACGTATATCGGCCGCAAAACCGCGTAAAATTGAGCTGCTGCTGTTCGGCAGAACGTTGAGCAGCGTAATCTCCCCTTCATCCGCTGATGCTAAAAACTCAGCATGGCGAACCGCTTTGTCACTTAAATCCATTTCAAAAACGTCTACGGGCAGCAAAATTTTTTTGTACATAGTCCGTTCTCCTTTTTTCTGAGGAAACTTAGTAAGTTAACTCATCATGCCATATTTACTTCACCAGGAGAATGAATAATCATCCAGATAAATATTTAATTCATTAAAATAAACATCAGTTATTTATACTTAACTGTTGTTAGATAAAGTTATGTATATTCAACGATCTGGATCAAAGATTGCGCCTGACGGGAAATATATTTCTGGCGGGAAAAGCGTTCAGGGATACAGCATGAGGGCAATGCCGCCGGGACCGGCGGCACGCGGGTGAAATAAATTAGTTTGCCTGAGCCCAGGCCGCTACGGTCGCTTTTGCGCCGTGCTGCTGCAGGGATAAATAAGCGCGAACCACCGCGTTCACGAAACGGCTCTCCTGGGGCAGACTGGCACCGAAAATAGCCTCAATACCCAGCAGTGCGCGCACGCGTTCTTCGCCGTCTGCGCTATTCTGTACGGTTTGCGCAATCACCGGCAGTAAAGGATCGGAGATTTCAATCGCCTGCCCCTGGTCATCCACCCCGCTGACATAGCGCATCCAGGCCGCGACGCCCATTGCCAACAGCGTAAAGTCGCCGCCATGCGCCAGGTGCCAGCGAATCGAATCCAGCATCCGCTGCGGCAGTTTCTGACTGCCGTCCATCGCTATCTGCCAGGTGCGGTGCTTCAGCGCCGGGTTGCTATAGCGCTCGATCAGCAGACCGGCATAGCGTGCCAGATCCACACCCTGCACGTTCAGCGTCGGCGCCTGCTCCTCCAGCATCAGCGCACGCGCGGCGCGACGGTAGTTTTCGTCCTGCATACAGTCATTAATATGCTGGTATCCCGCCAGATAGCCCAGCCAGGCAAGAAACGAGTGGCTGCCGTTCAGCATGCGCAGCTTCATCTCTTCAAAGGGCAGCACGTCCGACACCAGCTCAGCGCCGGCTTTTTCCCACTGCGGACGACCGGCGACAAAGTTGTCTTCAATGACCCACTGACGAAACGGTTCGCAGGCGACGCCAGCCGGGTCGCGAACGCCGGTGAGCTGTTCAATTTTCTCCAGCGTTTCGGCAGTCACCGCCGGTACGATGCGGTCAACCATAGTAGAAGGGAAAGTGACACTGCGCGCAATCCACTCGGCTAATTCGGCATCCACGGCGCGGGCATAGGCGCAGACGACATTACGCATGACGTGACCGTTTTCCGGCATATTGTCGCAGGACATCACGCTGAAGGCCGGCAGACCTGCCGCCTTACGGCGTGCCAGCGCTTCTACCACCACGCCCGGCGCGGATTTCGGTTGATGAGGGTTTTGCAAATCGGCAACAATCAACGGGTGATCTAACTGCAGTTCACCGCTGGCCGGCGAGTGGCAGTAGCCTTTTTCGGTAATGGTCAATGACACAATAGCGACCTGAGGCTCGCACATTTTTGCCAGCACGCTTTCCAGACCATCGACCTGGGCATGCATCGCCTCTTTGACCACGCCAACAATGCGGGCGGTCCAGGCATCCGCCGACATTTCGGCGACGGTGTAAAGTAAATCCTGCTGTTGCAGATCGGCGATTTGCTGCTCGCCACCGATCAGGTTCACTTCGGTATAGCCCCAGTCGCTGCCGTGTTCTGTCGCCAGAATATCGGCATATACCGCCTGGTGAGCGCGATGAAATGCGCCAAAGCCCAAATGAACGATGCGTGGAATAAGACGGTTGCGATCGTAAGCTGGCAGCGTGGCGTTCGCTGTTAATAGCATATGTTCCATGGTGGCTCTCATATTTATGATTTCTGGATCCCCACGGTAAGTGGGTACCGGCTGGTGAAATAAACCATCTCATGCAATTGGTATGATATCTTTGACTTTTATCAACTACCATACAAGAAGATGGGCGAGTTATACTTTCGGTATTTCTGAGAATAAAAGAGTGAAAATGCCGGGCTAATGGCCCGGCATAATGTTATTTACGGCGATCATCATTCGGTGCGGAGTTTGTGTTTTTTAAATATATTGCCCGTTACCCACCGCTTTATTCTGCGGCGCGCAGTCTGCGGCGTCATTCAGCAAGCTCAGATCGCGGTCACGCACTTCAGGCATCAGAATGGCGGAAATTAAGCCAATGATGGAGTAGCACACCAGCATCACAACAATGGGCATCCAGGAACCGGTCATATTGCAGAAAATACCGGCCAGCACCGGGCCAAAGCCTACGGCGACTAATCCCCCCGCCTCTTTTGAAATTGCCATGCGGGTAAAGCGGTTACGTGAGCCGAACATTTCCGCCATGGTGATATTTTCCAGCGCAAACAGACCCAATACCGCGATATTATGAATGACGATCAGTGACGCCATGATGGTGCTCGCGCTATAGCTCTTATCCACAATAATCGACAGCATGGGATACGCCAGAATAATGGCTGAAATATTAATGATAATATAGGGTAAGCGACGCCCTACTTTATCTGACAGCCACCCAAGGAATGGGATAGTAATAAAGCCGATAACAGAGCTAATCATTAACGCATCGGTAGGGATAGCTTTATCAAACAGTAATGTTTGAACCAGATAGCCCGCGAGGAAAGTTTGCAACAATCCTGAATTTCCCGCCTGTCCGAAGCGCAGACCCGTCGCCAGCCAGAAGGACTTACTTTTCAGCATGGCGCTAAAGGTTCCTTCCTGGGTCGCTATCTCTTTCTGCAGGACGCTGTCTTCGCTCACTTTCTCAAAAACCGGGCTCTCTTTCAGATTGAGACGCAGCCAGATGGCAAAGATCATCACCACTACGCTTGCCAGGAACGGCACACGCCATCCCCACGCGACGAGCTGTTCACGGTCCAGCACGAAGAACATCACCGCCCAGATAGCCGTGGCGCTTAACGTACCGCAGTTGGTGCCCATAGCCACCAGCGAAGAGATAATTCCACGCTTACCTTTCGGCGCATATTCCGCCAGCATGGTACCCGCACCTGATATTTCGGCCCCGGCACCCAACCCCTGAATAATACGTAAAGTCACAAGCAACACCGGCGCTAAAATACCGACCTGGGCATAGGTTGGCAGCACGCCAATAAGCGTGGTACAGATCCCCATCATGGTGATGGTAATAAACAGAACCTTCTTGCGCCCAATACTGTCGCCCATTTTACCAAAAATAAAGGCGCCGACGATCCGCGCAATATAGCCCGCGCCGTAGGTTCCCATTGCCAGAATCAGCGCCATGGCGGCGGATTGCTCCGGGAAAAAAATCTCATGGAAAACCAGCGCTGCGCCAAGGGAATAGAGTTGGAAATCCATAAACTCCAGTGCCGTGCCTAACCAACCAGATACGGCTGCACGAATGAGATCGGAAGTGGTTCTCTCATTTTTTACGGTAGTCATAATGATTATCTCTAATTGTAGAATACAGAGTCCGCACCTGTTGTTATTGGCTGAAGGTTAATAAAACCTTACAGCAACGTTTCCTGTCATTTTCAAAAAGCTCCAGTGCATCGATAACATGTTGATAAGCAAATTGATGAGTAATCAGCTCCTCCGGGTTAATTAAGCCTTGTTCCAGCCACTTTATGACCACCGGGAATTTATTGGCGTTAAGACGCGACGAGAAAATAGAGAGCTCCTTGCCGGTAATACCCTGCTGTGCAACCTGCGAAGGCTCCGTCGAGAATCCCATTAAAACAATTCTCGCCGCCGGAGAAGCCAGGGTGACCGCCTCTTGTAGAATCGAGGGATGACAGGCCGCATCGATAATCAGCGTCGGTAGTACCCCCTCCGCCTTCAGCGTATCCGTCAGAGGCACGACGCTGTTATTAATCACCCAATCCGCGCCGTTACGCTGGGCCATCTCCAGGCGTTCATCAATGCGATCGACCACGATGACCTGCTTAACGCGATACACCCGCTTCAGCACCTGAATGGTCGTCAGGCCCATTGGCCCGGCGCCGTAGACCAGCGCGATATCCTGGTCGGTTGGCGAAACGTGCCCGGTAACGTTGGCCGCGATAGTGAAGGGCTCAATCATCACCGCATGTCTGTCCGTCACGTTGTTCGGAACCTGCCAGGCATTTTTCGCCGGCACCACCGCGTACTCGCTAAAACCGCCATCCCGATGCACGCCGAGCACCACCAAAGAGGTGCAGACGTTTGGTTTGCCCACCGAGCAAGGATAGCAATGGCCGCAGCTGATGACCGGATCAACGCTGACCCGCTGGCCGATGGCTTTGTCGGTAACCCCTTCTCCGATGGCGTCGATAACGCCAAAAAATTCATGGCCAATAACGCGCGGGTATTTGGCAAACGGATTGTGGCCGCGATAAATATGGCTATCGGAACCGCATATCCCCGCCAGCTTAATTTTTACCCGCACTTCGCCCGCGGCAGGCTGCGGGATCGGACGCTCTTCAATCACCAGTTCGTTGGGCTGGCGAATCACGATACTTTTCATTTTGACTTCCTTCTTTACCAGTTCCACAACGTGCCGTCTTCCAGACGCGCTACAGGCAAATAGGCCGGTTCATAGGGGTATTTCGCGGCCAGTTTTTCATCGAACTCAATTCCCAGCCCCGGTTTTTCACCCGGATGCATATAGCCGTTATCAAACGTCCAGCTGTGCGGGAAGACTTCCAGCATCTGTTCGGAATAGCCCATATATTCCTGGACGCCAAAATTCGGCACCCACAGGTCGAAGTGCAGCGCGGCCGCCATGCAGACCGGAGAAAGATCGGACGGCCCGTGTGAACCGGTGCGTACCTGATAAAGCGAGGCAAAATCGGCGATCCGACGCATCCCCGTAATCCCGCCTGCGTGGGTAATGGTGGTGCGGATATAGTCAATCAGCTGCTCTTCGATCAGCTGTTTACAATCCCAGATGCTGTTGAAGACTTCTCCGACGGCAATCGGCGTGACGGTATGCTGACGAATTAAACGGAAACATGCCTGATTCTCCGCCGGGGTCGGATCCTCCATCCAGAACAGGCGGTAATCTTCAATACTCTTGCCAAAACGCGCCGCTTCAATCGGCGTCAGGCGATGATGCATGTCGTGCAGCAGATGCTCGTTAAAGCCAAATTTTTCGCGTACCGCGGCAAACAGCTGTGGCGTAAAATCGAGATACTTCTCGGTAGACCACAGCTGCTCTTCCGGCCACTGGCCTTTGGTTGCCGGCTCGTAGGCCTGCCCTTTACCTTTCGCCATCCCGTAGGTGGTTTTCATCCCCGGCACGCCGCACTGCACGCGAATCGCTTTAAACCCCATCTCTTTGTGGCGCGCGTAGTCATCCAGCACTTCATCGATGGAGTGACCCGTGGTGTGGCAGTAGACCATCACGCCTTCGCGCGAAGCCCCGCCCAGCAGCTGGTATAGCGGCATGCCTGCGGCTTTCGCCTTGATATCCCAGAGCGCCATATCGATAGCGGAAATCGCCGACATCGTGACCGGACCACGACGCCAGTAGGCGCCCTTGTAGAAAAACTGCCAGATATCTTCGATGCGATGCGCGTCGCGGCCAATCAGCTGCGGACAGAGATGATCCCGCAGATAGGACGCAACGGACAGCTCGCGACCGTTTAGCGTCGCGTCACCTAACCCGACGATCCCGTCATCAGTGGTGACTTTAAGGGTGACGAAGTTGCGCCCCGGACAGGTGACGAAAACTTCAGCGGCAACGATCTTCATTTCTCATTCCTTACTTCTGTGCGGTTAGTGGGTAAAAGTAAACCATCAGACCTACTACCATACAAGTATAACGATCGAAAAAGACGCGGCAGATCACAGTATCTCATCGGGGATAAAAGCGGCGTGAACAGAGAAAGCGAGCGAGAAGGCAGGAAGAGATGGGCCGGGACAGCATCACCTGGCCCGGCTCACTCAGTAAAAGAGGCTATGCGCGTCCCCAGCCGGCCACAATAATCAGCATGCCGCACAGCGCAACCAGCGCGCCGGCCCAATCATAGTGGCTGAGTCTGACGCCATCGATAAAGCGCAGCCACAGCAGCGCAGTACACACGTACACCCCACCGTAAGCGGCATAAACCCGTCCGCTTGCCTCGGGGTGCAGCGTCAGAAGCCAGACAAAAAGCGCCAGCGCCAGGGCCGTCGGCATCAGCAGCCAGGGCGTCGCCCCGCGTTTTAACCAGAGCCAGGGTAAATAGCAGCCAATGATTTCGCACAGGGCGGTAGCAAAGAAAAGCAGCGTGGTTTTTAACATGCAAAGCGTCGTAAGTTGAACAAGCGTTAACGCATTCTACGCAATAATGGCCGTCGTTTACTCTGTTTTGTCGGGTATGCCGTCGAAAGGAGATGTAGTAAACTCAATCCAAGGGAATCGCTTAAAGGAAATCGTGATGAACACAACACTGAACAAACGCTGGTGCCTGACTGCCCTGCTGGCGCTGAGCGCGGTGGTCTTTACCGCATCGTCATTCGCCAAAACGGACAAGCTGGTCATCGAATCCGGCGACAGCGCCCAGAGCCGCCAGCAGGCCGCCATGGAAAAAGAGCAGTGGAATGACACCCGCACTTTACGCCAGAAGGTCAACAAGCGCGCCGAAAAAGAGTGGGATAAAGCCGACGTGGCTTTTGACGCCCAGGACAACTGCCAGAAGAGCGCGAACGTCAACGCGTACTGGGAGCCCAACACCCTGCGCTGCCTTGACCGCCGCACCGGTCGCACCATTACCCCGTAATGAATGGCGCCCGCACGGGCGCCACAATCACCAAAACTTCGCTATAACACACAGGTACTCCCATGACTGACGCTTATCACGTCAAACTCCGCCCGCTTGAGCGCGAAGATCTTCGCTTTGTCCACCAGCTCGACAACAACGCCAGCGTTATGCGCTACTGGTTTGAAGAGCCCTATGAAGCCTTTGTTGAGCTTTCCGACCTGTACGACAAACACATTCACGATCAGAGCGAACGCCGCTTTGTCATTGAATGCGACGGCGAAAAGGCCGGACTGGTTGAGCTGGTTGAAATCAACCACGTGCACCGCCGCGCCGAGTTTCAGATCATTATCTCTCCCGATTATCAGGGAAAAGGTCTGGCCACCCGCGCCGCTAAGCTCGCGATGGACTACGGCTTTATGGTGCTCAACCTGTATAAGCTCTACCTCATCGTCGATAAAGAAAATGAAAAAGCGATCCACATCTACCGCAAGCTCGGATTTATGGTGGAAGGCGAGCTGATTCATGAATTCTTTATTAACGGCGAATACCGCAATACCATCCGCATGTGCCTGTTCCAGCACCAGTATCTGGCCGAGCATAAACCGCAGGGCCAGACGCTGCTGAAACCGACGGCTCAGTAATAGTCAATAGTGCTTTTGATGGTGTAGTGGCGGGTTAACGCAGGCTGCACGCTGTCGTCGACAACCTTAAGCTCGCAGCTTACCGGGTTGTCGTGACTGTCGTAATCGCAGGTCTGGCTTACGTTGCCCAGCGCGCGGTCATTGAAGGTGCTCACTGCGGTGTAGTCCATTTTTTTGCGCGGATCGGATGACGGCGTTGAGGCCACCGTAAATTGTTCACCTTTGGCTATGGTGGTTTTGCCCAGCGGATAGCCTTCTCTATCGTAGCGGTACGTCGCTGTACTCTCCTTGCCGCGAGCGGTGACGACAAACCCGTTATCATCGGTTTCCCAGGAGACCCCCGCCGAGGGCATTTCCGCCAGCTGACATTTGCCTTGTAAACGCAGGCGCTTTTCGTGGCTTTGCGCATCCAGGTAGTAGTTAGCGTCCAGCACCAACGCCGCGCCGGTTTTATTCTCCCGATCCTCAAATGCCAGCAGGTCAAAACACCCTTCGCTGGATAAACGCCCTTTAACCCACTTCACCACCTGATCGTGTTCGTCATACAGCGTCTGGCTAAACGCTTTCACCGGCCCGCGCAGCGGATCGAACTCAAATTCGTTAGAAAAGCTGGCCATTTCCGGGGTGAAGGCCTGCGGCGCGCCCTTTTCATCGCAGGCGCTAAGCGCCCCGACAGCCAGTAACAGCAACAACCGTTTTTTCACGCGCGATTCCTTTTGTGCATAGTTCAATCATATTAGCAAATACAATTGTTTACACCACTTCTGCTATGCTTAAGTCTGGATAACGTTAATAAGGAGTTTATGATGAAACTATCACCCTGGCTATGTGCGGCTCTGCTTCTGGGTTCGACCGCTGCTTTCGCGGCGCCGGATTCCTGCGAGCGGGTAAAAAGCGATATTCAGCAAAAAATCATCAACAACGGCGTCCCGGAATCGGGCTTCAGCCTGACGATAGTCCCGAACGACCAGCCCGATCAGCCCGGCGCACAGGTTGTCGGCCACTGCGCCAACGACACCTTTAAAATCATCTATACCCGCGACAGCGGTGCGCAGTAACCTCGCCGAATGTCTGGAGAAGTCTTATCCCTCGGTTGACCAGGGATAAGATCTCTCTACTCCATTTTAAGTATCATTCCTCACTCTCCACGCCGACCTTACGAAGGCGTTGGCATTACGCCATTATAACAAAATCATGGAGTGAGCAATGTCTAACCAGGAACATACCGACGGCCTTACCCGTCGAACGCTAATCAAATCAACCGCCCTTGGCTCGCTGGCTCTCGCCGCCGGCGGTTTATCGCTGCCTTTCAGCCTGAGTCACGCCGCTGCCGCGGTGCAAGACGCCGCTCGCGGCGAGGAGCGTATCGTCTGGGGCGCCTGTTCGGTCAACTGCGGCAGCCGCTGCGCCCTGCGTTCACACGTGCGTGACGATGAAGTCGTCTGGGTCGAAACCGACAATACCGGCGCGGATATTTATGGCGATCATCAGGTGCGCGCCTGCCTGCGCGGCCGATCCATCCGCCGCCGCATTAATCATCCCGACCGCCTTAACTATCCCATGAAGCGCGTCGGCAAACGCGGCGAAGGCAAGTTTGTCCGCATTAGCTGGGAGGAGGCGCTGGATACGATCGCCGACAATCTCAAACGCATCGTCAAAGAGTATGGCAACGAAGCGGTTTATATTAACTACTCCTCCGGGATTGTCGGCGGCAATATCACCCGCTCCTCCCCTTACGCCTCGCTGGTCGCGCGTCTGATGAACTGCTACGGCGGTTTTTTAAGCCACTACGGTACCTACAGTACCGCGCAGATTTCCTGCGCGATGCCGTATACCTACGGCAGCAACGACGGCAACAGCACCTCCGATATCGAAAACAGCAAGCTGGTGGTGATGTTCGGCAATAACCCGGCGGAAACCCGCATGAGCGGCGGCGGGATCACTTACTATTTAGAACAGGCGCGAGAGCGCTCTAACGCGCGAATGATCGTTATCGACCCGCGCTACACGGACACCGCCGCCGGGCGGGAGGATGAGTGGATCCCGATTCGCCCCGGCACTGACGCCGCGCTGGTGGCGGGCATCGCCTGGGTGCTGATTAATGAAAATCTGGTCGATCAGGCGTTCCTCGATACGTACTGCGTCGGCTACGATGAAAAAACGCTGCCGGCAGATGCCCCGAAGAACGGGCATTACAAAGCGTATATTCTTGGACAGGGCGATGACGGCGTGGCGAAAACGCCGCAATGGGCCTCGCGGATCACCGGCATTCCCGTCGACCGCATCATCAAGCTGGCCAGGGAAATCGGCAGCACCAGGCCGGCTTACATTTGCCAGGGATGGGGTCCGCAGCGCCAGGCTAACGGCGAACTGACCTCCCGGGCGATCGCCATGCTGCCTATTTTGACCGGCAACGTCGGCATCAACGGCGGCAACAGCGGCGCGCGCGAGTCAACTTACACTATCACCATCGAACGCATGCCGCTGCCGGAAAACCCGGTGAAAACCCAGATCTCCTGCTTTAGCTGGACCGACGCCATCGATCGCGGCGCGGAAATGACCGCCACCCGCGACGGCGTGCGTGGCAAAGAGAAGCTGGACGTACCGATTAAATTCATCTGGAACTACGCCGGCAATACCATCATTAACCAGCACTCCGATATCAATAAGACCCACGAGATCCTGCGGGACGAAAGCAAGTGCGAGACGATCGTGGTTATCGAAAACTTTATGACCTCCTCGGCCAAATACGCCGATATCCTGCTGCCGGATCTGATGACCGTCGAGCAGGAAGACATTATTCCCAACGACTACGCCGGCAATATGGGCTATCTCATCTTTATTCAGCCGGTCACCTCCGCTAAATTCGAGCGCAAACCTATCTACTGGATCCTCAGCGAAGTGGCAAAACGGCTTGGCGAGGATGTCCACCAGAAGTTTACCGAAGGCCGTACCCAGGAGCAGTGGCTGCAGCATTTGTACGCGAAAATGCTGGCGAAAGACCCGGCGCTCCCGAGCTACGATGAACTGAAAAAGATGGGGATTTACAAGCGTAAAGACCCCAACGGTCACTTTGTGGCCTACCGCGACTTCCGCAAAGACCCGGTCGCCAACCCGCTAAAAACCCCGTCGGGTAAAATCGAGATCTACTCCAGCCGTCTGGCGGATATCGCCGCCAAATGGCAGCTGGAAAAAGACGAAACCATCAGTCCATTACCGGTATATGCTTCTACTTTCGAAGGCTGGGACGATCCTCTGCGCGAGAAATTCCCGCTGCAAATGTTCGGCTTCCACTATAAAGCGCGTACCCACTCCAGCTACGGCAATGTGGATGTCCTGCAGGCGGCCTGTCGTCAGGAGGTGTGGCTAAATCCGCTGGACGCCGAAAAGCGCGGGATTAAGAACGGCGATATGGTGCGCGTATTCAACGCCCGCGGCGAGCTGCGCATTCCGGCTAAGGTGACCCCGCGCATCATGCCCGGCGTGTCGGCAATGGGCCAGGGCGCCTGGCATGACGCCAACATGAATGGCGATCGTATCGATCGCGGATCCTGTATTAATACGCTGACGACGCACCGCCCTTCGCCGCTGGCTAAAGGCAATCCGCAGCACACCAATCTGGTCGAAATCGAGAAGGTTTAAGGAGTAAACCATGAGCGCTCAGTATGGATTTTTTATCGATTCCGCCCGC
Source organism: Klebsiella sp. ME-303 (assembly GCF_007910085.1). NCBI lineage: Bacteria > Pseudomonadati > Pseudomonadota > Gammaproteobacteria > Enterobacterales > Enterobacteriaceae > Klebsiella > Klebsiella sp. ME-303. The sequence goes on from NZ_VOJB01000061.1 coordinate 195,854, forward strand.
TGCACCGGCTGTAAAACCTGCGAGCTGGCCTGCAAGGATTATAAAAACCTCACGCCTGACGTGAGCTTTCGCCGCATCTACGAATACGCGGGCGGCGACTGGCAGGAGGACAACGGCGTGTGGCAGCAAAACGTCTTCGCCTATTACCTGTCCATCGCCTGCAACCACTGCGAAGACCCGGCCTGCACAAAAGTGTGCCCCAGCGGCGCCATGCACAAGCGCGATGACGGCTTTGTGGTGGTGAATGAAGCGGTGTGCATCGGCTGTCGTTACTGCCACATGGCCTGCCCGTACGGCGCGCCGCAGTACAACGCGGCAAAGGGCCATATGACCAAATGCGACGGCTGCTATGACCGGGTCGCCGAGGGTAAAAAGCCGATTTGCGTCGAGTCCTGCCCGCTGCGGGCGCTCGACTTTGGCCCCATCGAAGAACTGCGTGAAAAGCACGGTCAGCTTGCCGCCGTCGCCCCGCTGCCTTCTGCGCACTTCACCAGGCCGAGTATCGCGATCAAACCGAACGCCAACGCGCGTCCGTGCGGCGATACCACCGGCTATCTGGCCAATCCGAAGGAGGTGTAAAATGGGAAATGGATGGCATGAATGGCCGCTGGTGCTGTTTACGGTGCTGGGGCAAAGCGTCGCAGGGGCGATTATCGTCAGCGGGCTCGGCTGGCTTTCGCTGAATAATAACTCCGAAGCCCGGCAGCGCCTGGTGCGCTGCATGTTTTTTATCTGGCTGGTCATGGGGATTGGCTTTCTGGCGTCGATTATCCACCTCGGCTCGCCGCTGCGGGCATTTAACTCTCTTACCCGGGTCGGCGCATCGGCGTTAAGTAATGAAATCGCCAGCGGCGCGCTGTTTTTCGCCGTCGGAGGAGTCTGGTGGCTGCTGACGTTTCTCGGCAAAATGCCGGCAATCCTGGCCAAGGCCTGGCTTCTGCTCACCATGCTGCTCGGCTGCCTGTTCGTCCTCGAGATGACCCTGGTCTATCAAATTAATACCGTGCCGACCTGGTATAATGCCTACACCACCGCCGCCTTCTTCCTGACGATGGTGCTGTGCGGGCCGCTTTTCGCCGCCCTGTTGCTGCGGGTAGCCAACGTGCCTTTTAACGGCACGGTCTTCGCGTCGATGAGCGTCCTCGCGCTGCTGGCAAGCCTGGCCGTGGTCATTTTGCAGAACAGCGAACTGGCGGAGATCCGCAGTTCCGTGCAGCAGGCCAGCGCCCTGCTGCCAAACTACGGCTGGCTACAAATCCTGCGTTTAGCATTTTTGACGCTGGGCCTTGGCTGCTGGATCTGCCCGCTGGCAAGAAAGAAAAACCCGCGCATCGCCAGCCTGCTGCTCGGACTGATACTGGTATTACTCGGCGAGTTTATCGGTCGCGGCCTGTTTTATGGCCTACATATGACCGTCGGTACGGCGATTGCCGGTTAATGAATGGGTGCCGCGGCACCCTCTGCAGTAAGGAATAGATATGATGCAATCGCAAGACCGCGATGCCGTCGTACTCAGCGCCCGTACGCTGGGGGCGTTGTTCTCTTATGCTCCGGGCAGCGAGCAGGCTGCTCCGCTGGTTGCCGCCCTGCGCGACGGCAGCTGGCAAAGTCAGTGGCCCTGGCCGGTCGCGAACGGCCTGGCGGCGCAGTTCGCTCTCGAAGACGATGAACCGCTGGCGGACGCCTGGCAGCGGCTGTTCATCGGCCCGTGGGCGCTGCCTGCGCCGCCGTGGGGCTCCGTCTGGCTGGATAAAGAAAGCGTGCTGTTTGGCGACTCTACGCTGGCGCTGCGCGAGTGGATGCGGGCTAACGGCATCGGTTTGTCTGAGCAACGCGCTGAACCGGAAGACCACTTCGGTACGCTGCTGCTGCTGGCGGCCTGGCTTTGTGAATCCGGTCAGGATGAGGCATTTAACCAGCTTCTGGCCTGGCATCTTCTCCCGTGGTCGGGCCGTTTTCTGAGCGTGTTTATTGCCGGGGCGGGAAACCCTTTTTATCAGGCTCTTGGTCAGCTGGCGCAAGAAACGCTGGCGCGATGGCAGGCGCGGCTGCCCTGCGCGGTCGCGGATAAGCCGCTCTACCGCTAATGCCCTGACGTTATGCCCGCCCGCCGGGCATAACGCACTTCGTGACAACGTCACATTTAATCTCTTTCGCACTTATCGCTTTTGCGTCTATGCTTATTCCCGGTAAAAATAAGCCCCATTTCCCGTTAACCGAATTCGCTGATGCATCGTCTTCACGCTTATCCTGATGTTCAGGTTATGTTTCGCCGCATGGTTATCGCCATGCTGGTCGGCGTCCTCGCCGCGCTCGCGGTTGCCCTGTTTCGCCATGCGATGACCGGTCTGGAAAGCCTGTTTCTGAGCAATGACAGCGGAAGCCTGGTGAACGCCGCCGAGTCGTTGCCACCATGGCGTCGGTTGCTGACGCCCGCGCTTGGCGGCCTTGCGGCTGGTGCCCTGCTCTGGCTCTGGCAGCGCCGCACCCTTGCGCGGCCCCGTGCGCCAACCGACTATATGGAAGCGCTCGAGACCGGCGACGGCGTGTTTGATACGCCAGCCAGCCTGGTAAAATCGCTGGCCTCTCTGCTGGTGGTGACGACCGGCAGCGCCATCGGTCGCGAGGGGGCGATGATCCTGCTGGCGGCGCTGGCCGCGTCGCTGTTCGCCCGCCGCTTTACGCCAAAAGAAGAGTGGAAGCTATGGGTAGCCTGCGGCGCCGCCGCCGGGATGGCCAGCGCTTACCACGCTCCGCTGGCCGGGAGCCTGTTTATCGCCGAGATCTTATTCGGTACCCTGATGCTGGCGTCGCTTGGCCCGGTGGTGATTGCCGCGGTGGTGGCCCTGCTGCTGACCAATCTGCTGAACGGCGATTCGGCTCCGCTGTATCACGTTGAATTCCACGAAACCCTGAGCGCGACGCACTATGCGCTGATGCTGGCGACGGCGCTGCTGGCCGGGCTTTGCGGGCCGCTGTTTATCTGGCTGATGAGCTATAGCCACCGGTGCTTTGTCCGGCTGCACCTGTCGCCCCCGTGGCAGCTGGCGCTGGGCGGCCTTATCGTCGGTCTGCTGTCGCTGCTCGCGCCGGCCGTCTGGGGAAATGGCTATAGCGTTGTGCAAAGCTATCTTCTTTCGCCGCCGCTCTTCAGCGCCATGATTGTGGTGTTTGTCTGCAAGCTGCTCGCCGTGCTGGCCAGCAGCGGTTCCGGCGCGCCGGGCGGCGTTTTTACCCCAACGCTGTTTGTTGGGCTGGGGATCGGCATGCTGTTCGCCAGCCTGACCGGGCTATGGCTACCTGATTACCAGGCTATCGCGATAGTGGTTGGCTTAACCGGCATGGCGGCGTTTCTGGCAGCCACCACCCACGCGCCGATTATGTCCACGCTGATGATTTGTGAAATGACCGGACAATACGTTTTACTGCCCGGTTTACTGATTGCCAGCGTACTGGCGTCGGTGCTGTCGCGGACGTTACGCCGGGATTCTATCTACCGCCATCACCTCGCCGAGTATCGATAAGTCGATATACTGGCTCAGTTCACGCTGCTCCGCGCGCGGTAAGTAAGGCAGTTCACCGATCAGCGGCGCCGGCAGCTTTTTGCTCAGCACCTCGATGATTTCAGCATAATGCGCCAGGCCTGGGTTAATCCGGTTGGCCACCCAGCCGATCAGCGGCAGGCCGTCGTTGGCAATCGCCTGCGCGGTCAGCAGAGCATGATTGATACAGCCTTCCTGAATGCCGACGACCATTAACACCGGCAGCTGTTCCTGCACCACCCATTCCGAAAGCGGACGCAGGTCGTTCATCAGGCTGCGCCAGCCGCCGGTACCTTCAACCACCACATGTTCAACCTGGCCGCTGAGGCGCTGGAGACCATCCGACAGCAGTCCGTAGTTGATCGGGCAACTGTGCGCCACGCTGCTTTCATCTTCGCTTAACGCGATGGGATTGACAGCTTCATACGGTAACACCAGCGATGACACGCTCTGTAAGACCAGCGCATCTTTGTTCCGCAGTCCGTCCGGCGTCTCTTTACTGCCCTTCGCCACAGGCTTGTACCCGGCGACGCTTTTGCCGCTGGCAGCCAGTGCCTGCAACAGCGCACGGGAAACCACCGTCTTGCCGACAGCGGTGTCAGTACCTGTTATGAAGAAACGCTTAAACATCACTAACCCCACAGTTATGTTGATGAAATATACGGGAGAGAAATAATCAACTGTGGAAAAAGTCTACGCGATGCTGCCGGAAGCCAGCTTGAGATAGCGCAATTTTTGGTGTGAATATGAAAAAATGTTAACCCTGTAACAGTCGTATCAGCAGCGATCCGTTATAGAGGGCATCCTTTACCAGGGCCGCGCCAGCCATCGTTCCCCGGTTAGAAAACTGGGTGCTTTCCACGGCAATATGTCGGCTATAGGCTGGTAACGATTGTTGTCGAATACAATCAGATATTGCCGGAAACAGGATATCCGCGGCAAGATTGAAGGGAGAGCCGATAAGGATTTTCTGCGGGTTAAAGAGGTTAACCATAATCGCCAGAATCCGTCCAACGTGGTTCCCGACGCCGCTGATAATGTCCCGCGCCAGTAAATCCCCCTGCAGCGCGGCCTGACATAGCCATTCAACGCTCAGCGGCTGCTGATGCAGCATTGAGCTCATCGACTTCGCCATGCGGATCTGCGCCAGTTCCAGCACACTCTCCACGCTGGCAATGGTTTCCAGACAGCCATGGTTACCGCAATAGCAGCGTTTACCATACGGGTCGACCTGGGTGTGGCCGATTTCGACCAGACTGCTGCTGCCCGCGTGCAGCAGACGACCGTCGGTGATCACGCCCGCGCCAACGTTATGGTCGATCACCACCTGAATCACATCTCGCGCTCCCCGGGAGGCGCCAAACAGCGATTCGGCCATGGTCCAGGCGCTGATATCGTGCTGAATATAAACCGATACGCCGGTATGATTGGCTAAGATTTCGCCCAGCGGCATGTCTTTAACGTCTTCATAAAACGGCATCCGGTGGATGATTCCGTGCTCGGTATCGATGATCCCCGGCATGGTGACGGCGATGGCGGTTAAACGCTCCAGCTTCTTTTGGTGACGAATAAAGAACTGGTCAACCTGATCGAGCAGCCGGCTCGCGAAGGGCTGAACGTGCTGTAACGCCAGTTCCAGCTGCTCTTCCACCACCAGCGCGCTGCTTAAATCCCGTAGCGCGAGGTGGATCTCGCCGCGGCTGATGCGGATAGAGAGGTAGTGCCAGGCTTCGGTTTCCACCATCAAGCCAACGGCAGGCCTTCCCCGGCTCCCTGGCTCCTGGATCTCCGTCTCCTGGACCAGATGCGCTTCCAGCATTTCGCGGACGATTTTGGTGATGCTGGCAGGGGCCAGCTGCGCGAAGCGCGAGAGGTCGATGCGCGACACCGGGCCAAGCTGATCAATCAGGCGATAAACCGCGCCCGCGTTGGTCTGCTTAATTTGATCGATATGGCCTGGCTGACTGTCCGCTACCACCGTTGACTCCCTTTATTTTCGCGCTTCGAAATAAACTGATGGCTATGGTGAAGCACTTCAACGGTACTCGTCAAATTTTTGCTTAGCCTTGTGATTTACCGCACATTTTTAGCCGTTATTTGTCCTAAATGTCTCATGTGGCGCTGGCAAGCAGCGATTCACGAAAACGCCGGGCCGCTTGCCCCTGTTCGTGATGCTTCGACCACACCAGCCACATTTCCGACACCGCGTCCTGCTCTTCGATCGGCAGCCAGCACATTTCCAACAGCTGGACCCGCCTGAAGGACGCCGGTAAAATCGACACGCCAAGCCCGGCGGCCACCAGGCCGATAATCGTCATTGCCTCCCCCACCTCCTGGGTGATGGCTGGCGTCAGGTCGTAGCGGCGCATCAAGCCCAGAATGTCGTCATACAGCCCGGTACCCACATGGGGATCGAAAAACACGAACGGCTCCCGCGCCAGTTCCCGCAGGCTTACGCGCGGCTGGCTGGCCAGCGGATGATCGCGGGGTACCATCGCCAGCAGCGGTTCGCGCAGCACTCTTTCCCAGGCCAGGGTATCCGGCAGCTGGGTATTACGCATCAGTCCCAGATCCAGCGCGCCTTCGTTCAGCGGCACAATCTGCTCGCGCGTGTTGGTTTCCCGCGTCTGAATATGCACATCGGGATAGCGGCGGCGAAAGGTCGACAGCGTGTCGGAAACCGCCTTGATAAAGGGGGCCGATGAGGTAAAGCCAATGCGCAGCTCGCCGGTTTCGCCGTGGTGAAGCCGAGCCGCGCGCGCGGCAGCATCATCGACCTGCGAGAGGATCTGCCGGCTATCGGCGAGAAACTGCCTTCCGGCTTCGGTCAGGCTGACGCTGCGATTAGTACGAGCAAACAGACGCGCGCCAATTTGCTGTTCAAGGATTTGAATCTGCTGGCTAAGCGGCGGCTGAGAGATATTTAACCGCGCCGCCGCATGGCCAAAATGGAGCTCTTCCGCCACGGCAATAAAATAGCGCAGATGGCGCAGTTCAATATTCATATTTAAAACGTCTTATTTGAGATTATTAATATATTAGACAGAATATTTACATTTTCATACCCTGAATAAGTGGCCATTGCGGTCACTTAACTCTCTGTATATCAGCAAGGATTTTTCCGTGAGTCGTACAACTACCGTTGACACCGCCCCGGCAAACGACGTCAGCGACATCATCGCTCCTCAGCCAAACCAGTTTATCAAACGCGGTACTCCGCAATTTATTCGCGTCACTCTCGCCCTCTTTTCTGCCGGACTGGCGACGTTCGCGCTGCTTTATTGCGTCCAGCCGATCCTCCCGGTGCTTTCCAGTGAATTCGGCGTCTCGCCGGCCAGCAGCAGTATCTCGCTGTCGATTTCCACGGCGATGCTGGCGGTCGGCCTGCTGTTTACCGGTCCGCTGTCCGACGCTATTGGCCGCAAACAGGTGATGGTTACCGCGCTGGTGCTGGCCTCCTGCTGCTCACTGCTGTCGACGATGATGTCCAGCTGGCATGGGATCCTGATGATGCGCGCCCTGATCGGCCTGTCGCTGAGCGGCGTGGCGGCGGTCGGCATGACCTATCTGAGCGAAGAGATTCACCCCAGCGTGGTGGCGTTCTCAATGGGTCTTTATATCAGCGGAAACTCCATTGGCGGCATGAGCGGCCGTCTGCTGACGGGGGTATTTACCGATTTCTTCGGCTGGCGGATAGCGCTGGCGGTCATTAGCGGCTTCGCGCTGGCGGCCGCGCTGATGTTCTGGCGCATCCTGCCGGAATCGCGCCACTTCCGTCCAACCTCGCTGCGGCCAAAATCGCTGCTGATCAACTTCCGCCTGCACTGGCGCGATCGCGGGCTGCCGCTGCTGTTTCTTGAGGGTTTCTTGTTAATGGGGTCATTCGTGACGCTGTTTAACTATATCGGTTACCGCCTGATGCTTTCGCCGTGGTCCCTCAGCCAGGCGGTCGTTGGCCTGCTATCGGTGGCCTATTTGACCGGTACCTGGAGTTCGCCGAAAGCCGGGGCCATGACCGTTCGCTACGGCCGCGGCCCGGTGCTGCTGTTCTCGACTGCGGTGATGCTCGGTGGCCTGCTGCTGACCCTGTTCTCGTCGCTGTGGCTGATTTTTATCGGCATGCTGCTGTTTTCCGCGGGTTTTTTCGCGGCCCACTCGGTGGCCAGCAGCTGGATTGGCCCGCGCGCGCGTCGTGCCCGCGGCCAGGCGTCATCGCTCTATTTATTCAGCTACTATCTGGGTTCCAGTATGGCGGGGACGTTAGGCGGCGTATTCTGGCATAACTACGGCTGGAACGGCGTAGGTGGGTTTATCGCGCTGATGCTGCTGGCGGCGCTGCTCACCGGCGCGTGTCTACACAAGCGACTGAAATAACGCAGATTAACGTGGCCTGAAACGGGCCACGCTCTTCACCACATCCCCAGTACCGACGACATTCCCAACAGTTCTCTAACGGCATCGACGGAAAGCAGTGCTATAAACAGCCAGGTAAACGGATTCATAATCCACCTCGCATCGGCGGCCCGTGCCTGCATTAAGTTTAGCCGTAGTTCAGAGAAAGCGTCTGCTACTTTACGCACATCTGGATTATTTCGAGCCAAACATAAAATACGCAATCGATTAATCACTACATTATGCTGATGCTTGCGTCGAGCGGGCGAGCCGACGCTGTGGGCAATTTCCCATTAACGTCGGGGTGATTTATGTCGAAAGCGCCCGCATCCCTCGACCCCACCGGCGGATCGCGATAGTGTAGGCCCACGAAAAAGCTTTTGTTCACTTGCCACCGTCAGAGTGTAAACATGACCGAAAATAAAAATTATCATCAGCTTACCCGCACCTTCCAGCGACTCTCCCGCTTCTCGCATCTTTCCGCCATCGCCGGCTGGGATATGTTCGCCATGATGCCCCCCGGCGGCAGCGCGGCCCGCGGCGAAGCGCTGGCCGAGCTTGGCGTTTTGCAGCATCAGATCCTGACCGATAAAAAAGTGGGTGAATGGCTGCAGAATGCGCTTCAGGAAGAGCTAAATGATGTGGAACAGGCCAACCTGCGCGAAATGACCCGTCAGTACGAACAGGCGGCGCTGCTGCCGGAAAGCCTGGTGGAAGCGAAATCGCTGGCGGGTAGCCGCTGCGAGCACGCCTGGCGCAGCCAGCGTCCGGCGAACGACTGGCAGGGTTTTGCCGAGAACCTGCGTGACGTCGTCAAACTGAGTCGCGAAGAGGCGCAGATTCGGGCTGCGGCAAAAGGCGGTTCCCGCTACGACGCGCTGCTGGATATTTTTGAACCCGATATGACCAGCGCCCGTCTTGACGTACTGTTCGCGGATCTGAAATCCTGGCTTCCTTCGCTGCTGGAGAAGGTGGTTGAGAAGCAGGCGCAAACGCCGCTCATCGAACCTCAAGGGCCGTTTCCGATTGCCGACCAGCGCGAACTGGGGCTGGAGGCGATGCGCGTGCTGGGATTTGATTTTGACGGCGGACGTCTGGATATCAGCGCCCACCCGTTCTGTGGCGGCGTGCCCCAGGACGTCCGTATCACCACGCGCTACAACGAAAACGACCTGCTCAGCGCGCTGTTTGGCGTCATTCACGAAACCGGCCACGCGCGCTATGAACAAAACCTGCCGCGCAACTGGCTCGATCAGCCCATTGCCCTCGCCCGCTCCACGGCGATCCATGAATCGCAAAGCCTGTTTTTCGAGATGCAGCTTGGCCGTAGCGACGCCTTCCTGCAGCGCCTGCTGCCAACGGTACGCCAGTACTTTGGTGAACAGCCGGCCTTTAGCCGCGAAAACTTCATCGCTTGGAACCAGCGCGTCAAACCGGGCTTTATCCGCGTCGACGCTGACGAAGTGAGCTATCCGGCACACGTTATTCTGCGCTACGAAATTGAACGCGCGCTGATTGATGGCGATATTGAGGTCGAGGATATTCCGGCGCTGTGGGATGAAAAAATGCAGCACTGGCTGGGACTTTCCACCCTCGGCAACTATCGCGACGGCTGTATGCAGGATATCCACTGGACCGACGGCGGTTTTGGCTATTTCCCTTCCTACACGCTTGGCGCGATGTACGCCGCTCAGCTGATGGCTTCCGCCAGACGGGCGCTACCGCAGCTGGAAAGCGATATCGCCAACGGTAACTTCAGCGCCCTGTTTGACTGGCTGCGGCAAAATATCTGGCAGCACGGTAGCCGTTTTACCACCTCGCAGCTGATTCAGCATGCAACCGGAGAAGACCTTAACAGCGACTATTTCCGCCAGCACCTTACCTCGCGTTATCTGTAAATCACCGGCGTCGGGCCGCGCCCGACGCCGTGTCCCATCGTTGTAGCAGCGCGTTGTACATATGGTTACACGCCGATACCAAACACTCACGGAAACCTCGATAAGACAGGCATATAGTTCTTTCAACGGCCCCGCAGTGGGGTTGAAACAAGAAACCTTTTCGAGGATATCAGAATGAAAAAAGTATTAGCTCTGGTCGTTGCCGCTGCAATGGGTCTGTCTTCTGTTGCTTTCGCTGCCGATGCTGCCACCACCACGACTCCGGCGCCGGCTGCTGCAACTCACAGCACCACCGCTAAAGCGACCCACCATAAGAAACACCATACCGCCGCTGCGAAACCAGCTGCTGAGCAGAAAGCGCAGGCTGCGAAAAAGCACAAAAAAGCAGCCGCTAAACCCGCTGCCACCCAGAAAGCGCAGGCAGCTAAAAAGCACAAAAAAGCAGAAGCTAAACCGGCTGCCACCCAGAAAGCTCAGGCCGCTAAGAAACACAAAAAAGCCGCTGCTAAACCGGTAGCTCAGAAAGCACAGGCAGCGAAAAAACACCACAAAACCACCAAACATCATACCGCTAAACCAGCTGCACAACCGGCTGCTTAATCTCCCGGGTTAAGCGATGTGATATGATATCGGCGCTGGCTTCAGCGCCGTTTTTTTCTGGAGAGCACCATGCTGCGGCGCTATCGTTTTGAGCTCATCCTGATCCTGCTGATTATCTGCGCGCTGGTCGCCAGCCGTTTTTTTCTTTACTAAACCTATTGCTGCCACAGGTTGTCGCCGAGACCGTCGTCAAACGTTTGACGTAACGCGCCGTTAGCCAACGACGAACCGCCAGAATATCAAGCGAAAGCACGCTCCGGTCGATACGCACCCACACCGCCGTCAACAGCCCCAGACAGCAGCCGATACCGTCGGCGATATGAATACACTGCGGAAAAAAGAGAATATCGTTGGGGTCGCTTAATGCGGTCGCCAAACCTGCCATCACCCCGCTACGCTTTGTTGCCACCTGCTGCGCAACGGCACCTTCACGCAATATTGCCGGCAGCGTTAGCGCCCGGAAGAGAAAAAGTAAGGGACGGAGATTTTGCTGACGAGAACACCGGCGGCCTGTCCGGGGATTTATCTATCAATCAAACGCCGGAACGGGCGGCGCTGGCCGCAAAGCGCGCTCAGCCCGCCGCTTAAACCTGCCTGGTTCCGCCACGATGAGGCCGCGGATTAAAGAACGTGAACCGCCGTCACCAGCAGATAGCCCGTCGCGCCCCAAATCATTGCTGATACCAGCGAAACGTAAACCAATGCGCGAATACCTTGTTTAGACATAAATCCTCCCGTATATCGGGTGTTTGACATTGCAGATATCATCGCCGGGATAACATCTCTGTTTGCTCAACAAGGTGATAGCAATAACAACGTTTTCGGTGAGAAAATGTTTCGCTTTGAAAGTAATTGATAAACAGGTAAAGAAGTCCGATTTTCCTGTGAAGATATCTCTTTTTTTGCGTGATATTGGCCGTTTTCGCCATTAACTGCCTTGAGAAAAAGCTGAACCGAAAATCCTTTATTCGCCCCCCGCCGGTTGTACGTTCGGATACACGATTTATGTTGCTTCCGTTGCCCTTTTCTGCGGAAATAACGCCGCAGGAAAATGGCGTTAACATATTGAATTCACGCCATTCATCCGTAAGCGACTGGCGTTTTTTGCTGATTTCGCCTGCCGCCTGGCTTAATTAAAATTATTCTTAACTTTCATAAACTTAAATCTGCTGCTACTTTCAATATACATAATTATCTCCCCAGAGAGTGATATGCGTAGAGACGTCCTGTTATTACTGTGTTCAATTTCCCTGTTTCCAGCGCTGGTCCAGGCCGACGATGATGGTATGAGTGCAAAAGATATTAAGACGCTGTTTTTTGGTCATGACGACCGAAAACCGGTCAGCAACCCCACGGACGATCCCTGGGATGCGATTGGGCAACTGGAAACCGCCAGCGGTAATCTCTGTACCGCCACGCTTATCGCCCCCAATCTGGCGCTCACCGCCGGGCACTGCCTGCTCACGCCGCCCAAAGGCAAACCGGATAAACCCGTCGCGCTGCGTTTTATCTCGCGTAAAGGCGGCTGGGTGTACGAAATTCACGGTATTGAAGGCCGCGTAGACCCTTCGCTGGGGAAACGGCTTAAGGCGGACGGCGATGGCTGGATAGTTCCCAGCGCCGCGGCGCCGTGGGATTTTGGCCTTATCGTGCTGCGCTACGCCCCTTCCGGCATTACGCCGGTGCCGATTTTTAGCGGCAGCAAAGCCGATCTGACCGCCGCGCTAAAAACCGCAGAACGAAAAGTGACTCAGTCTGGCTATCCGGAAGATCATCTGGATAATCTCTATACCCACCAGGATTGCGTAGTCACCGGCTGGGCGCAGACATCGGTGCTCTCTCATCAGTGCGATACGCTGCCGGGGGATAGCGGCTCGCCGCTGCTGCTGAAAACCGACGACGGCTGGCAGGTGATTGCGGTGCAGAGTTCGGCGCCTGGACCAAAAGATCGCTGGCGGGCGGACAACCGCGCCATCTCCGTCACCGGCTTTCGCGATAAGCTTGAAGCGCTGGCTGCCCAGTAAGCGGTCAGCCTTGCTGCTGGCGCAGCTGCAATAACGACGCGACGGGCATCGGCTCGCTGAAGAAGAAACCCTGCAATCTGTCGCATCCCGCCCGCCGCAGCAGCGCCAGCTGTTGCTGATTCTCAACGCCCTCCGCCACCACCGTGATGCCTAACGCTCCGGCAATACGGACGGTCCCGCGCACCAGCTCCGCCGCCTGGGTATCCACATCCACCAGCCCGGCCAGGGATTTGTCGATTTTAAGACTGTCGAAGCTGAAGCTGCGTAAATAGCCGATGCTGGAATAGCCGGTGCCAAAATCATCGAGCGCCACCGCGATGCCAAGCGCCCTTAAGTTCTCAATGGCCGACTTCGCCCGCTCGGGATTCTCCAGCACGTAGCTCTCCGTGACTTCGAGCTGTAACCGACGGGCCGGGAAATGACAGCGGCCCAGCGCCTGCACCACCCGCGACTCAAACTCCGGATCGCGGAACTGCGCCGGGGAGATATTCACCGACAGCAGCAGATCGTCCAGTGGCTGCAGTTCGCTACAGGCGCGTTCAAGCACAAACTGGCCAAGCGCGTAGATCAAACCGCTACTTTCGGCGATACCGATAAACGCATCCGGCGGCAGCGCCCCCTGAGGACGCCGAGGCCAGCGCAGCAGCGCTTCCACGCCTTCCATAACCAGCGTATCGGCGTTGACGATCGGCTGATACCAGACATCAAACTCTTCGTTCTCCAGTCCCTGACGAATGCCATTTTCGATATTCAGCTGATACTGCCGCGCGTCGCTGAGCGCTTCGTCATACCAGGTCGTGCGCCCTTTGCCGGTTTTTTTCGAGTGGTACATGGCAATATCGGCGCGGCGAAAAAGCTCGGTGCTGGAGCAGCTTGCCGGGAGGCCGCTGGCGATACCGATACTGGCGCTGATATAAATTTTTCGCTCGTTGAGGATAACGGGCGCTTTTAACAGTTCCAGTACCGCCCAGGCAAAAGCCAGCGCCTGATTTACCGCCTGTTCGCCGCTTACCGTCATCGCGAACTCATCGCCGCCCATACGCGCCAGCATCCCTTCAGGCGGAACGCGCTCCCGAAGTTCTTTAGCGATATGAATAATCAGCGCATCGCCAACGTCATGGCCGTAGTTATCATTAACATCCTTAAAGCCGTCGAGATCGATAAATACCACGCTTTGCATTTGGTATTGGGAGGTATCGCACACCTGGTTAAGGCGTTCGATCAGCGCCCGTCGGTTTGGCAGGCGGCTCAGCCAGTCGGTCATGGCACTGTCGCGCGCCAGCTTTTCGCCGCGCGCCAGCTTGTAAAGCCCGAGGTAGCTGAAGAGAATAAACAGCAGGATCAGCCCAGCCGCCACGGCGGCAATCAGCCGCATACTGTCGGAGGCCGCCCGCGCGGCTTCCGCGCCGGGAAGCCCCGGCTGCCAGCTCAGGTAACCCACGATCTCCCCGGCCTGGGTGCGCAGCGGAATACTGTATTCTCCGCCGCCTGGCGTGACGTGCAGGTTGCGAATCTGAAACGTGTCGCCCAGGCGCTCAAGCATTTGCGAGTTGATATGGCGGGTGATCACCAGATAGCGACGCGTATCATCATGCACCTGTAGCCGCCCTGCCGTCGGGCGAATCAGGCCAATACCAATAAACGCAATACCGGCGCGGGTTCGCGTGATGCCGGCATAAGCGCTTTTACCGCTGCGCAGCGCGGCGGCATGCTGCGAGATAAGCGAACGAAAACCGTTGCCGAGGAATTGGGTATCCTGCTCGGTAAAGCTCTCACTGCGAAACGATCCCCACAGCACCCGATAGTGCTGGTCGAGTACGAAAGTGCCGTCATAGAGATTATTGATTTTAAAACCCGATCCCCATGAGTTGTAGAGCCATTGCGGATCGAGCCTATCGGTATAGGTCTGATGCACCGCATCATCCCAGATAGCGTTATCCATCACCAGCGACAGCACGCGGTTCACCGAGGTCTGCACCGCCCCGTCCACCGATAGCACGGAACGATGTTTATCAATTTCGTTTGCTTTCAGGCCGATCAGGTGTTGGGTGAGATAAAGGAGCGAAACAATGGACACGATTAAGCCGATCCCGGCGAGGACAATCATGATGGACAGCGTTCTGGCGGAGGGAATATTGCGCCAGCCTGGCAAATGAATCATGTTCTGCCCTCATATCGGCCGGCAGCAAAATACGCCGAACTGGCTCTTTTTTAAGCGTAATACAGAGAGCAGAATTTACCGCCCGCATTCACAGGCGGCATCATATCAGGCGAGTTTAATTAACACCATGCCGACCACCAGCAGAAGCAGACCGGCCCAGCCTTTATGATTCAGCCGCTGGCCAAACAGCACCCAGCCGGCGGCAATGGTCGCCGCGATACCGAAACCGCCCCACAGCGCATAGGCCACCGACAGGTCAATTCCTTTGACCGCCTGCGAAAGCGCGCTAAAGGCGCCCAGGACCGCCGCCAGCGACATAATGCCGTAGAATTTACGTCGAAAGCCGTCGGAAAATTTCAGAAAAACGTTGGCCAAAATTTCCAGCGCAATCGCCAGCGCCAGCCAGGCGGCGTGGACCCACTCAAACTGTTGCATGCGCTTTCTCCTTGCCCGGCTTCACCGCTTTCTGCGTCCCCGATTTAATCAAGACAATCCCGGCGACCAGGGTCACCAGGCCGGCGATTTTTATCGTCGACAGCGTCTCATCAAACAGCAGGACGCTGAAGATAGTGATCAGTAAAATGCCGATCCCCTCCCAGAGGGCATAGGCCACGCCGAGGGCGATTTTTTTCACCGCGAAAGCCAGAAAAATATAAGAAAGCGCGATCATGACCAGCATTAAAATAAAACCAGTATGGCCGCCGCTTACGCTTGCCCATTTCATCGACAACGTGCCGGTAATTTCAGCAACGATAGCTAAAGCTAATAAAATCCAATAAAACATGATCCCTTCTCCTGCTTGAGAATATAATCCATGGCGGCTTACAGAGAAGTAAACCGGAAAAATTCTGACGTTAAATTAGCCGTGCGCAGCGCGCCAGCTCAGGCAGAGAGAAGAAGACTAAAGCGCCGAGCGCCAGTGCTGCTCGCCGAGAAAGCGGGAGTGAGAGAGGGATACTGCAGGGTGAAAAGAAATATACATCCTGAACTGATTGTCCATAAAATTACAATTATCCGCGGTATTGCTTCTCGTCATTTGCGGATCAAAATTGTCCTCTGTAGTTATACACACGCAGATTTGTACCATAACGCCACATTTAACTCAAAGTCTTTGCAGTTCTTTACCTCTGGTATTTGATTTGGATTAGTTTTTTCCGATCGCAATCACCATTATGATATCGTTCCGGCCATTATTGATTAATTGGTCGTTTTTTTTCATTTAGCGGACGCGACGCGCTGAGACGCCGACTTTGCCAACGTCTACAATGACTCACATTATACCCCATT
>NZ_VOJB01000061.1:211766-300989 GCF_007910085.1 Klebsiella sp. ME-303
CCCCATTTTTTCTCTCGCAGGGAGCGGTATGGCCAAACCCATCATCACGCTTAACGGCTTAAAAATAGTCATCATGCTCGGCATGCTGGTTATCATCCTGACAGGCATTCGCTTCGCGGCGGATATTATCGTTCCTTTTGTTCTGGCGATCTTTCTGGCGGTGGTGATAAACCCGCTGGTTCAGCTCATGGTGCGCTGCCGGGTACCGCGGGTGCTGGCTATTTCGCTCCTGGTCGGCGTGATTGTCCTGCTGGCCGTTGTGCTGCTGGCCTCGCTCGGCACGTCGCTTAACGAGCTTGCGCGCACCCTGCCGCAGTACCGTAATTATCTCTATGAACCGATGCAGACCGTTGCGCCCTGGCTACAGCGCTTCGGCTTTACCGTGTCGGTGGTGGAGCTGAATAAGTATATTGACCCCAACGCGGTGATGACGCTGGTGACCGGCCTGCTCACCCAGCTTTCCAACGCGATGTCCTCTATCTTCCTGCTGCTGCTGACGGTGGTCTTTATGCTGCTGGAAGTGCCGCAGCTTCCCGCGAAGCTGCAGCAGCTGATGTCGCGGCCGGTGGAGGGAATGGGCGCGATTCAGCGCGCGCTGGATAGCGTCTCCCACTACCTGGTGTTAAAAACCGCCATCAGCCTGGTGACCGGCCTGGTGGTCTGGGGAATGCTGGTGCTGCTGGACGTCCGCTTTGCTTTTATGTGGGGACTGCTGGCCTTTGCGCTCAACTACATTCCCAACATTGGTTCGGTGCTCGCGGCGATCCCGCCGATCCTGCAGGTGCTGGTGTTTGGCGGTCTGTACGAAGCGCTGGTGGTCCTGGCAGGCTATCTGGTGATTAACCTGGTGTTCGGCAATATTCTTGAACCGCGCATTATGGGCCGCGGGCTGGGGCTGTCGACGCTGGTGGTCTTCCTGTCATTGATCTTCTGGGGCTGGCTGCTGGGCCCGGTGGGTATGCTACTCTCGGTACCGTTGACGATTATCGTCAAAATCGCCCTCGAACAGACGGTGGCCGGGCAAAGTATTGCCTTTCTGCTGAGTGATTTGAGTAAAAACTAACGCCATTGCGCATGCTTCCCCGGAGGCGATGCTGGCGCATCTGTCCGGGCTACCGGCCCGCAGACGACCCTTAACCTGTAGCCCGGGCAGGCGCTTTGCGCCGCCCCCGGGAGCAGAGCGCGGAGCCGATGAACTTCCCCGGAGGCGATGCGGCGCATCTGTCCAGGCTACCGGCCCGCAGACGCCCTTAACTGTAGCCCGGGCAGGCGCTTTGCGCCGCCCCCGGGAGCAGAGCGCGGAGCTGATGAACTTCCCCGGAGGCGATGCGGCGCATCTGTCCAGGCTACCGGCCCGCAGACGCCCTTAACCTGTAGCCCGGCTAAACGCAGTGCGAGCCGGGAAGCCGCGCCAATACCTCAACCCGGTACGTCCCCTGCTCGTAGACCAATCATTCGCAATCATTATTGATCGTCATCACATCTCTGCCCCGTCAATCATTACTCTTACGCTAACGATTCGCCATCGGCCTTAATTGATGCCCGCCACCTCGCGACGCACACTTACTTCCACACCAGGACAATCAAAACGATTCGTCGAATCAGGAGGTTAATAATGAGTGCCGAACAAACGACGGGACGCGTCTGGAACCATCGCCGTACGGAAAAACAGCGGCGACTGACCGAGGCGAAGGTCTCGGGCAAAGTGATCCCCACCGACCAGCTGGTCGCCGTTCTTGAGCAGCTGCTGGCCCCCGGCGACCGGGTGGTGCTGGAAGGTAACAACCAGAAACAGGCTGATTTCCTCTCGCGGATGCTGGCGGAAGTTAACCCACAAAAAATTCACGACCTGCATATGATTATGCCGAGCGTCGGGCGCAGCGAGCACCTGGACCTCTTCGAAAAAGGTATCGCCCACAAGCTTGATTTCTCCTTCTCCGGTACCCAAAGCCTGCGTATTTCGCAGCTGCTGGAAGATGGCCTGCTGGAAATCGGCGCTATCCACACCTACATCGAACTTTACTCTCGCCTGTACGTCGACCTGTCGCCAAACGTCGCGCTGATCGCCGGTTACAAAGCCGACCGCAAGGGCAACCTGTACACCGGGCCGAGCACCGAAGATACCCCGGCGCTGGTGGAAGCCGCCGCGTTCCATGACGGCATCGTTATTGCGCAGGTTAACGAACTGGTCGATGACGAGTGCGATCTGCCGCGCGTGGATATACCCGGTTCGTGGATTGACTTCGTGGTCGTCGCGGATAAACCGTTCTTTATCGAGCCGCTGTTTACCCGCGATCCGCGCCTGATTAAGCAGGAACATATCCTGATGGCGATGATGGCGATTAAAGGCATCTACGCCGAGCATCAGGTGCAATCCCTGAACCACGGGATCGGCTTTAACACCGCCGCCATCGAACTGCTGCTGCCGACCTACGGCGAACAGCTCGGCCTGAAGGGCAAAATCTGTAAACACTGGACGCTGAACCCGCACCCCACCCTTATTCCGGCAATTGAAAGCGGTTGGGTCGAGAGCGTGCACTGCTTCGGCGGCGAGCTGGGAATGGAAGAGTACATTCGCGCGCGTCCGGATATCTTCTTCACCGGCGCCGACGGCTCCATGCGCTCCAACCGCGCGTTCTGCCAGCTGGCGGGACAGTATGCGGTAGATATGTTTATCGGCTCGACCTTACAGGTTGACGGCTACGCCAACTCCTCGACGGTGACCCGCGGCCGCCTCTCCGGCTTCGGCGGCGCGCCGAATATGGGCCACGACCCGCACGGTCGCCGCCACGCTACGCCGGCATGGCTCAACATGATCACCGAACCGGATCCGATGCAGCGCGGTAAAAAGCTGGTCGTTCAGATGGTGGAAACCTTCCAGGCGGGCGTGAAACCGACCTTCGTGGAAAAACTCGACGCCGTTGAGGTCGCCAAAACCTCCGGAATGCCGCTGGCGCCGGTGATGATTTACGGCGATGACGTCACCCACGTGCTGACCGAAGAAGGCATCGCCTATCTCTATCGGGCGGAAAGCCTGGAAGAGCGCCGGGCAATGGTGGCGGCCGTGGCCGGGATCACCGATATCGGGCTCGGCGTTGACGCCAAACGCGTGGCCGCACTGCGCCAAAGCGGCAAAGTCGTCTATCCGGAAGATATCGGTATCCGCCGCAGTGACGCCACCCGCTCTCTGCTCGCCGCCGGCAGCGTAGCCGATCTGGTGGAGTGGTCCGACGGTCTGTACAACCCACCGGCAAAATTCCGGAGCTGGTAATGAAAAAACTCTCCCCCCACGTTGCTGAAACCCGGGCCCGCTGGCTGGCCCAGACCGCCAGCGCCTGCCTGGTTGACGAAGCGCGACTCAGCCCCAAGCCGGGCCTGGTGGATAGCCGCGGCAACGGCGCGCATCAGGACCTGAACCTGGCCCTGATGGAGCGTTCGGCCCACAGCCTGCAGCCGACGTTTCACGCGCTGGCTCAGCAGAGCTGGCGGCGTCCGGCCGACGTTGCCCTGCGGGAAACCGTTGGCCGGCTTGGCCGCGAAGGCGAAGCGCGGATGATGCAGGCGACCGCCGGGGTCAATACCCATCGCGGCGCTATCTGGGCGCTGGGCCTGCTGGTCAGCGCGACGGCGATGCTCGGGGGGGAGGGTCAGGCACAGAGAATTACGGAAACCGCCGCCGCCCTCGCCCGTCTGCCGGACGCCTGCGCGCCAAAGACCTTCAGTAAAGGTCTGCGCGCCAGCCGCCGCTGGCAGGTTCCCGGCGCGCGGGAAGAAGCGCAGCGCGCTTTTCCGCACATCACCACCCTGGCGCTGCCGCAGCTATTGCGCAGCCGGGCCGCGGGGGCCAGCGAGGATCAGGCCCGGCTTGACGCGCTGATGGCGATTATGACCTCGCTTAGCGATACCTGCGTGCTCTCCCGCGCCGGAATGGCGGGCCTTGAGGCGATGCGGCAAGGCGCAGCCGAGGTGCTGGCGGCAGGAGGATGTGCGACAGCCAGGGGGCGCGCCGCGCTGGCGCGTCTCGACGTGCAGATGCTGGCGCAGAACGCCTCGCCGGGTGGCGCGGCGGATCTTCTTGCCGCCACCCTGTTTCTCGACCGGGTTTCCGCTTAACGCATTCAGAGGATGTTATGGAACAGATTAAATTGTCATTCCCTGCCAACCGCGCCCTCAGCGGCAAAGCGCTGGCAGGCGTTGTCGGCTCCGGCGATATGGAAGTGCTCTATACCGCCGGACAGAGCGATACGCTCAACGTCGAAATCACCACCTCCGTGGACAACAGCCAGGCGCGCTGGAACGCGCTGTTCGAACGACTGAGCCTGATTAACGGCCTGCCCGGCGGACAGCTGATCATCCACGATTTCGGCGCCACGCCCGGCGTCGCGCGGATCCGTATTGAACAGGTTTTTGAGGAGGTGGCTCATGCGTAACGATCGCAGCTTTATTGAACTCCGCGCCCGTGAACGCGCCCGCACCCTGCTGGATGACGGCAGCTATCGCGAACTGCTGGATCCCTTTGACGGCATTATGTCCCCGTGGCTCGGCGCGCAGGGCATCGTCCCGCAGTCCGACGACGGTATGGTCGTCGCAAAAGGCACCATTAACGGCCAGCCGGCGGTAGTCATTGCCATCGAAGGTACCTTCCAGGGCGGCAGCATGGGCGAAGTCTCCGGCGCGAAAATGGCCGCCGCCCTTGAGCTGGCGGCGGAAGATAACCGCAACGGCATTCCTACCCAGGCGGTTCTGTGCCTGGAAACCGGCGGCGTGCGCCTGCAGGAAGCCAATCTGGGCCTTGCCGCCATCGCCGATATTCACGCCGCGATTGTCGACCTGCGCCGCTACACCCCGGTAATCGGCATCGTTGCCGGTACCGTCGGCTGCTTCGGCGGGATGTCCATCGCCGCGGCGCTGTGCAGCTACCTGATTGTCACCCGTGAAGCGCGTCTGGGCCTCAACGGACCGCAGGTTATTGAACAGGAAGCGGGGATTGAAGAGTACGACTCCCGCGACCGTCCGTTTATCTGGAGCATGACCGGCGGCGAAATTCGCTACGCCAGCGGTCTGGTGGATGCCCTGGTGGGCGATGGCATCAACGCGGTGAAAAGCGCGATGAACGAAGCCATTGCCAAAGGCGTGCCCGCGCAGCATCGCAGCGACAAATATGAAGATTTCCTGACCCGTTTGACCCATTTCGATACCCGCCAGCAGGCGGATACCGCGCAGATCAAACAGCTATTCGCCCGGGAGGAGAAATAATGAGCCAGTTCACAAATCGCGCCGCGCTGTGGCTAAACCAGCTGGCGCCGAACGCCCCGCTAATGACCGGTCTGTGCCCATCGGTGCAGGTTGCCGACGCCGATTTTAACGGTGAAAGCGCCCGTTTTATCGCCGTGGTGCCGGATGCTAATAACCATTATCCACGCGCCGCTCAGGGTGAAGTCGGCCTGCTCGAAGGCTGGACGCTGGCCAAAGTGGTCAACGAAACCATCGACGCCGATGCCGATAACGCGGTGAAGCGCCCGATTATCGCGGTTATCGATGTCCCCAGCCAGGCCTATGGCCGTCGCGAAGAAGCGTTCGGTATTCATCAGGCGCTGGCGGGCGCCGCGGGCGCCTACGCGAAGGCGCGGCTTGCCGGACATCCGGTGATTGGTCTGATCGTCGGCAAAGCGATGTCCGGGGCGTTTCTCGCCCACGGCTACCAGGCCAATCGACTGATCGCGTTTAACGACGCCGGCGTGCTGGTGCACGCGATGGGCAAAGCGTCCGCCGCGCGTATCACGCTACGTACCGTTGAGGCGCTGGAGAAACTGGCGGCAACCATTCCGCCGATGGCCTATGACGTCAGCAACTACGCAACGCTCGGCCTGCTCTCCGCCCTGCTGGATATCAGCAATCCTGACGCGCCGGACGCCCGCGATCTGACGCTGGTCACCGACACCCTGCGCGACGCCATCGCTGACGCCCGCCGGGATGTCTCGCTGAAGTGCCGCCTTGGCGCGGAGAATCGCCGTAGTTCCCAACAGGTGCGCGATCGCATGCGCGCCAGCTGGTAGTCAGTCCCTAAGTAGAAGAAAACCTGCCGGAAGCGGCCGCCCGGGGCGCCATCGCGCGCCCCGGAAATAAACCGCTTTTAGAAATTATAACAATCGCGCCAGTACTCTATTTTCATTTACAGGTGATTTATGACTTATGTGATTATTCATGCCCTCGCGCCGATTTTTGTCATCATGCTGCTGGGCTTCTGGGCCGGCAAGGCCAAAATGGTCGATAACAAAAACGTCTCTTTACTCAACATCTTCGTGATGGACTTCGCCCTGCCCGCCACGCTGTTCAGCGCCACGGTGCAAACGCCGTGGAGCGGTATTGTCGCGCAATCGCCGCTGGTGCTGGTGCTGACCGGGGCGATGTGGATTACCTATGCGGCCATCTACTTCCTCGCGACCCGCGTCTTCAAGCGCTCGCCGCAGGATGCCGCCGTGCTGACCCTGACCGTCGCGCTGCCTAACTACGCCGCGCTTGGCCTGCCGATTCTGGGCAGCGTGCTCGGCGAAGGCGCCTCCACCTCCCTCTCCGTCGCCGTTTCCATCGCCTGCGGATCGGTACTGATGACGCCGTTCTGCCTGCTGATTCTGGAACGTGAAAAAGCGCTCGCCGCCGGAGAGAACAGCGGCTCGACGCTGGCAATGCTGCCGGTTCTGATGTGGCGTTCGGTGAAAAAACCAATTGTCTGGGGTCCGCTGCTGGGGGTCGTGCTTTCGGCCATCGGTATCAAAATGCCGGATCTGCTGCTGGCCTCTATCAAACCGCTGGGCCTGGCGGCGACCGCCGCCGCGCTGTTCCTGACCGGGGTGATTCTGTCGGCGCGTAAGCTGCAGCTCAATGCGCTGATTGCCACTTCCACTATTGTCAAACTGCTGGTGCAGCCGTTTATCGCCTGGGGTCTGGTGATGCTGCTGGGGCTGCACGGCTCTATCGCCATTACCGCCATTCTGATGATTGCGCTGGCGGCCGGTTTCTTTGGCGTGGTCTTCGGCAACCGCTTTGGCGTGCAGTCGCCGGATGCGGAAGCGGTGCTGCTGTTAAGCTCGGTTCTGTGTATTCTGTCGCTGCCGCTGTTTATCACCTTAACGTCAGGAATCTAACGATGTCATCAACGCCGCGTCCTCATGATTTAGTCTGGTTGAATAATGCCGCCGCGCTGGAGGCGATTGAGGAGTCCTGGGTCGCACAGTACTGGCGTATTAGCCTGCCGGTGGTGGTACGACGCGACGTTGATGCTAACGCCCGCATTCCGGTGGGCGTACGGGGTATGAAGCGCGAGCAGCGGGCCGCAGGCTGGGTACAGAGGGAAAATATCGTCCGTACCGTCAGCCCGGAAACCCTCGCCGATCGCCAACAGCTCCTGCGCTCGCCGTTTGTCTCCCAGCCGCCGGTACAGGCGGCGATATCACTGACCTTACACCCCTGGCCGTGGCGCTGGGGCATTACCGGCAGCACCGGCTACGCGCTGGCCACCGAGATTCCGGTGCTTCACGCCGCCAGCGATCTCGATCTGCTGATCCGCGCGCCGCAGCCGATCGCTCGCGAAACGCTGCTCGCCTGGCAGTCCCGCGTCGCGCAGCTGCCCTGCCGGGCGGATACCCAGGTCGAAACGCCCGCAGGGGCTTTCGCGCTAAATGAGTGGCTGCGCGATGGCCGCGCCCTGCTGAAAACGTCCCGCGGCGCGCGCCTGACCGCTGCGCCGTGGAACAGGGAGGAAGCATGAAAATTATCTTTACCTTTCCCGGTCAGGGAAACCAGCGGCCGGATATGCTCGCCGCGCTTCCCGACCGCCAGAATATCCTCGCTGAAGCGCGAACCGTGCTTGGCGATGAAGTAGACCATTTAGATACCGCCGCCGCGTTAAAACATACCCGTGCGGTGCAGCTGTGCCTGCTGATCGCAGGCACAGCCTGGGCGCGGGAGCTGCAGCGTCAGGGAGTAAATCCGGACATGGTCAGCGGCCTGTCGATAGGGGCTTTCCCGGCGGCGGTGATGGCCGGCGCGCTGGATTTCACCGACGCCCTGCGGCTGGTGGCGCTGCGCGGCGATTTAATGGAGCAGGCTTATCCTCACGGCTACGGGCTGACGGCGATTATGGGCCTGACGCTCGACCGCGTGGAAAAGCTGATTGCCGACAGCAACCTCTATATTGCCAACCTGAACGCGGAAACGCAGATTGTCATTGCCGGACGCGACGACGAGATGGCCCGCGTAGCCCGGCTGGCGCTGGCGGCTGGCGCCGGTAAAGCACAGCGGCTGGAGGTCAGCGTACCTTCCCACTGCGCGCTGCTGGATGAACCGGCGGCTAAGCTGGCAAAGGCATTCACTGACGTCACGCTGCAGCGCCCGCGCTGCGCCTATCTGAGCGGCTCCACGGCGCGCGTTTTATGGGACCCGTTAAGCATTGCCGACGATTTAGCGCGGAATATGGCGCGAACCGTGCGCTGGCAGGAAGCGATGATCGCCGCTGATGAACGGGACGCGCGGCTGGCGATCGAGATGCCGCCCGGCGGCGTACTGACCTGTCTCACCCGCCAGGCGGGCTGGCAGGGGGAGTGTATTGCGCTGGAGCGCAGCGGTATCGACGTTGCCCGTCACCTGGCGAACCGGCTTAACGGCTGAGGCTGCGGGCGTACATCCGCCCTTCTGCCGCCAGCGCCAGCAGGTCGGCGTCGCGCTCACGATGGTGTGAGTAGACAATGGAGATCAGCTGGCGCATCTGATACGGCTCCGCCAGCTTCAGCAGCTGTACGTCGTTTTCATACACCTTTTTCATTCGTCCCGGCAGCAGCGCAAAGCCTACGCCCGCCTGCACCAGGCTAATCATCGAAAAGATATCGTTAACCCGGGTGACGATTTCAGGCTCGAATCCGGCCACCTGGAAGGCGTCCTGAAATCCGGCATAGGTGGCAAACCCTTCCGCCAGCGAAACAAACTTGCGCCTGGCGTAATCGCGCAGCTCGGCGGGAGCGGTGGTATCCAGCTGTTCCGTCGCCGGGGCGGCGAGGAAGATATCGTCCTCAAACAGCGGGACCACATCAAAAGCCGAATTATTAAATTCACCTTCGTTGGTGGCGATCAGGATCGCATCAAGCGCGTCATCTTCCAGCATATCCAGCAGCATCTGATTGGAGCCCATGGTGAGATCCAGCTCCAGCTCCGGCCGACGCAGCTTCATGCCCATAATAATGCGCGGCACGGTTTCAAGGGTCAGGGAGTAAAGCGTGCCGATGCGCAGCCGGCCCTGCCCGACGCCGGCTACTTTACGCGTCGCTTCCAGGCCGCGGGTCATCAGGCTCATGACGTCCTGGCAGTACTCCAGCAGCGTCCACGCCGCCGGGAGCGGCAGCAGGTTGCGCCCTTTATGAATAAACAGCGGGCAGCCGACGCCCTCTTCCAGCGTATGCAGCGCCCGGTGGACGCTGACGCCGCTCAGCTGCATGGCCTCAGCGGTTCTGGCGATGTTCCCTTTCGCCATAAACATCATAAATACCGACAGCTTGCGGAAAGTGATGTCCTGATTAATGTCGTCTTTCATTGCCCTGGGCTCCGCGTTTCGGTCTTCATTAGCATTTTGTTTCGTGATTTCAAGACAGTATAACCACAATTAATGAATGAAGGATTAGCCGGAAGGGGGATATCAGCGCGAGGGAGAGATTAGAGCAATGTCACGTTTTCGCCGGGGCAGCGAAGAGAGGCCAGTAGGCCCGGTGAGGCGTCAGCCGCCACCGGGCAATGTCAACGACGTGGGCTTACAGCGCCATATCGTGCTGCGGCGACGTTTCCGCCTTCGGCTCCGCCGGTTTGGCGGTCATCACCGGCGCGGAGGCGTTCATCTCAATCACCGGCGGTTTGGTCAACTGCAGCGCCGCCGCGGTATCATCCCAAACCTGCTGGGTCAGCGCGACGTTACCGTTCAGCTTCTGGCCGTAGCTCGGGACGATATCGTGAATACGGCGCTGCCATTCCGCTGAATGAAACTGCTCAGGGAACATCTGCTTAAGAACGTTCAGGGTAATCGGCGCGGCGGTAGAAGCCCCCGGCGAAGCGCCCAGCAGCGCGGAGAGGGTTTTCTGCTGGTCAACCACCACTTCGGTACCCAGCTTCAGTATGCCGCCCTTCTCTGCATCTTTTTTGATGATCTGCACGCGCTGACCGGCCTGGATCAGCTTCCAGTCCTCTTTACGCGCGCCAGGGTAATACTCTTTCAGCGCCGCAAAACGGTCGTCGTCGCTCAGCATCACCTGGCTGATGAGGTATTTCACCAGATCGAAGTTGTCCAGACCTACGTGGGTCATCGGCAGGACGTTATCGGTGGTGGTGGTGCTCAGCAGGTCGAAGAACGAACCGTTTTTCAGGAATTTCGTCGAGAAGGTGGCGAATGGCCCAAACAGCACCACGCGCTTGCCGTCGAGGAAACGGGCATCAAGATGCGGGACCGACATCGGCGGTGCGCCTACAGAGGCCTGACCGTAAACTTTTTGCTGGTGCGCATTGGTCACCGCCGGGTTTTCGGTCATCAGGAAAGAGCCGCCTACCGGGAAACCCGCATAGTTATCCGCTTCCGGAATACCGGTTTTTTGCAGTAATTTCAGCGCGCCGCCGCCGGCGCCGATAAATACGTATTTCGCATCGATCGCCTGCTCTTCACCGCTATTAACGTTTTTAATCGTCACGTGCCAGGAATTATCGGCATTGCGTTTAAAATCGGTGACTTCAGAAGAGGTCTGCAGCGTGAAGTTATTATTTTTCTTCAGGCTACCGATCAGCTGGCGGGTTATTTCCCCATAGTTAACGTCGGTACCCACCGGAGTCCAGGTTGCCGCAACGCGCTGCTGCGGATCGCGCCCTTCCATCACCAGCGGCGCCCACTGTTTTATTTGCGCGTGATCGGTAGAGAATTTCATCCCCTGGAATAAGGTCGTTTGCTGCAGCGCGGCGTAGCGTTTTTGCAGATAATCAACGTTATCTCCCCAGACGAAACTCATGTGCGGCGTGGAGTTAATAAAAGAGTGCGGATCGTGCAAAATGCCGCGTTTGACCTGCGCCGTCCAGAACTGGCGGGAGATCATAAACTGTTCGTTAATATCCAGCGCTTTGCTGACGTCGATGGTGCCGTCCGGGCGTTCCGGCGTATAGTTCAGCTCCATATTCGCGGAGTGCCCGGTACCGGCGTTGTTCCAGCCGTTAGAGGACTCCAGCGCGACGCCATCCAGCTTCTCAACCATCACCTGTTTCCAGTCCGGCTGTAATTCCTGCAGCCAGGTCCCCAGCGACGCGCTCATAATACCGCCGCCAATCAGCAGGAAATCGGTTTTTTTCGAGGTATCGTCATTTGCGAAGGTCGCCGAGCTGACGAACATCGCTAATGCGGTCATAGATATAATCGTATTTTTAATTGCAGGCATAATAGAAATATCACATAGCACAAGTGTAATAAGAGCGTGCATATTAACGCACTTTTACTTTATTTTAAAATATCATTTACACATCCGCACACATAGCTAATTATTGTTAACCTGGTTTTTTAACTTAAAAAAGTAAAAGCCTCGCCAGCAGCAATAAATACGCCTTGCGATGGCCATTTTCAAACGGGGAATTAAACCCGGGTAAGCGGATGAAGAGTATGGAATAACGATGCTGTTGATGACCAGATTATTTTGCGTTATCCGGCGCGTATTGTGGAAATACGCGCCGTCGGGTTAAGTTCAGGCAACCGTCTGCGCCGCGCGTAGCGCAATCCGCAGATGATCGTTATGCTCTGCCAGCAGCTCGCGCGCCTGCCAGGCATCGAGCCCGCTGAGGAGCATGAGTATTGCCGTCCGGCAGTGCTGATTGCAGCTGGCCAGCGCGGCTTTGGCCTCGCTGCGCGAGCCCCCCGTCGCCGCCATCACGATCGCTATCTGCCGCTCGGCCTCGTGCGGCGTATTGGCCTGCAGATCGACGCGCAGGTTTTCATAAACCCGTCCTTCGCGAATCGCCAGCCCGGTGGTCAGCATCGTCAGGATCTGCCGCTGCGCGATGCGCGCTTTCGGATTCCCGAAACCCGCCACCGCTTCTGGCCCGGTTTGCGGGGCGATAATGATATCCGCCAGCTGCGCGGCTTCACTGGCGGGCTGCTGCGTCACAACCGCAATCGGCGCCCCCAGCGACCAGGCGTGGCGCATCGCGCCCCAGACCCACGGCGTTTTGCCGCTAACCGTCAGCGCCAGCAGCATATCCTGGTTGCTGAATCGCAGAGCCTCAAGTTCGAAAGCCCCAAGATCGTAATGACTCGCGGCGGTTTCCATCTCCTGCCGCGCGGCGGTCGCTCCTCCGGCGATAAGGGCGACCAGCGAATGTTTTCCCTCCGGGGTAAATTCATTCACCGCCTGTGCGGCGGCTTGACCCGATGCCCCGGCCCCCACAATCACCAGCCGCCCTCCTCGGCTGAGCGTCGCCGTCGCGTTATCCATCAGGCGCGCGATCGCCGGCAAACAGGCCTCAACGGCATCGGCAATCCGCTTATCATCCTTATGCAGCAGCGTCAGCATATCGAGGGTGGCAAGACTATCAATATGGGTGGTTTCAGGGTGGCGTCGTTCCATCATTGAAGCGGTTGGCTTACTGCTCATAAAAACCTCCATTTAAACGCGAAAGAACCTTCCGGGACGAAAGCGCAGGCCTGAGGCAAACCCTTTCATTGACCATGGCTATTAATGGCAGTGTAAGGCTTAAGCGACGCGCTTTACCGCCACCGGAGTCACAGTTTTCATCCCCCTGAAGCCATTCAGCTGCCGATTGGTCGTTATCCAACCAGCGGCGCGTTCGGCGCGCCGAGGTTGCGAGGCGAGGCCAATGCGCTATTAGCGCAACGTCAGCCCGCCATCCACGACATACTGGCTACCGCTCACGAAGGACGCCGCGTCGGAAAGCAGAAACAGCGCCACATCAGCCGCTTCAGCCGCCGTCCCCTGGCGGTGAAGCGCCAGGCGGCTCACCACCGAGGCTTCAAATTCGCGGCGCACCTCGTCGCGCATAAAATGGCGAAATGGGGTGTCAATCGGGCCGGGAATCAGCGCGTTAACGCGAATATTTCGTTCCCCTAACGCCGAGGCCCAGCAGCGGGTTAACGAAATCAGCGCGCCTTTAGTCGCCGAATAGAGGCTTGCCGCCGCGGCCCCTTCATAAGCGGAAGTGGACGCCGTCACCACCACCGAGGCTCCCGCATTAAGCTTTCCGGCGAGCGCCGCCATCTGGAGAACCGGCCCGCGCACGTTGGTCGCCATCATGCGATCAAAGGCCGCGGCATCCACCTGCGACAGCTCCCCAACCGCTGCGTATCCGGCGTTGAGCCAGAGGCCATCAAGTCCGCCGGATGAATCGATCGCCTCGGCCAGCGCCGCGCCGGTCAGCGGATCGCTGGCATTATTGTCAATGACCCGCGCCCGATCCGAGAGCTGCCGGCGAAGAGACGCCAGCCGTCCGGGATCGCGCCCGGTGGCGATCACCCAACCGCCTTCGCTATCGATGCGCTTTGCCCCGGCAAGCCCGATTCCGCTTGTCGCACCGGTGATAAGAACTCTTTTTGCGCTAAATCTCGCCATGGTCATTGCCCCTCTCTGCGTAATCACATTTATCAGGATGGTAACCAGCGAAGAACTGTTTGATAATACCAGTATTATAAATAAGACTGTTTGGGGTAATAGCCATAATGCGCGGAAGTGATTTTGCGGAATTAAGAGCCTTCGCGATGGTCGTTGAGCAAGGCAGTTTTACCCGGGCGGCGGCGCATCTCGGCGTCACGACCTCCACCTTAAGCGCAACCATCCGGCGTCTCGAGGAGCGCATCGGCGTACGTTTATTACACCGGACAACGCGCAGCGTCGCGCCGAGCGAGGCCGGCAAGCGCATGATGCAGCGGCTGGCTCCTGCGCTGGCGGCGCTGGAAGACGCGGTTACCGATGCCCGGACGGCCAGCGCGCCCGCGGGCCGCCTGCGCCTCAATGTGTCGCGCATCGCCGCGATTCATTATCTGGCGCCGCTGCTGGGCGGATTTATGCAACGCTATCCCAACATTGAGCTGGATATTGTTACCGACGATGCTTTAGTCGATATCGTTTCTTCCGGTTTTGACGCCGGAATTCGTCTCGGTGAAAAGCTCCATCAGGATATGGTTGCCGTCAGGCTGAGCGGCGACCTTGAAATGAAAGTCGTCGCCTCGCCGCACTATCTGGCGCAAGCGCCGCAGCCGCGAAAGCCGCAGGATTTGCTGCAGCACCCCTGTCTGACTTATCGCAGGCCCAGCGACGGCAGCGTTTATCGTTGGGAGTTTCAGCGCGACGGCGAACGCTACGAGATTGCGGTCAAAGGGCCGATCGTCGTCGATGAACCGGCCATGCTGACGCCGTTAGCCCTCAAGGGCACCGGTATCGCCTATCAGTTTGCCCATCAGGTCGATCCCTGGCTGGAGACAGGCCAGCTAGTCCAGCTATTGAAAGAGTGGACCCCGGCTTTTCCCGGGTTTTACGTTTACTACCCCAGCCGTAAGCAGATGGCATCGCCTCTGCGGGCGTTTATTGACTATCTGCTGACCGTCGGCGGCAAATCGCGTCCGCCAGAATTGCCGTCTGGCTGATTTTGCTTTTATTACGCGGCTTTATGTAAACCGCGCATTCAGCGATAATACGCCTCTATCCGTTTTCTCCTGGGGTCGGTATGAATGAATTCGCGCAGCAGCCCGCGCGTAAACGCGCAATGAGCATGAAGCTGAGCACCGCCGTGACCTTAATGATCGGCAGCGTCATCGGTTCAGTACTGATTCTGGTCTATGCCCTGTGGTTTATGCAGATTAGCGGCGCCACCCGCGACGGCGTAAAAGATACGGCGCTGGCGGTGGCGCGGACGCTGGCCGATACCCCGGAAGTCAAGCGCGGCCTGACGCTGCCGCCGGACAGCGGCATTATTCAGCCGCTAGCGCTGGCCGTCACCCGGCGCAATGGCCTGCTGTTTGCCGTCGTCACCAATATGGACGGCATTCGCTACTCGCATCCCAATAGCCAGATTATCGGCAAACCTTTTATCGGCGATGACATCCGGCCCACGCTGGCGGGCAAAGAGAACGTTGCCGTTAACCACGGCGTGCTGGCTCCGGCGCTGCGCGTCTTCACCCCGGTGTTTGACGATAGCCGCCGGCAAATCGGCGTGGTGGCGATTGGCATTTCGCTGAGCAAAGTCGATACGCAGATCGCCGCCAGCCGCTGGGATGTGATTCTGACCGTGCTGTTCAGCGCGCTCGTGTGCGCCGTCGGTACATGGAGTCTGGTTCGCGGCCTGAAGCGCGTCCTGCTGGGCCTTGAGCCGCAGGAGATCTCAACGCAGTTCCAGCAGCGCCAGGCGATGCTGCACTCATTAAAAGAGGGCGTCGTGGCGGTGGATACGGACGGCAAGGTGACGCTGATTAACCCCGCCGCGCGCGACATTCTGTTTAACGGCCCCGGGAACGATATCGCGCAAACGCCGCTGCTGGCGGATTTGCAGGAAGTGCTGCAAACCGGCGAGCCGATTTACGATCGGGAGCTGGGCTGTAACGGTCTGCTGCTGATCAGCAACACGGTCCCCGTCCGCGACGAGGATGACGTGGTCGGCGCCATCAGCACCTTCCGTGACAAAACCGAAGTCAGCCAGCTGCTGCAGCGGCTTGACGGGATGGTGAACTATGTGGACGCCCTGCGTACCACATCCCATGAATTTATGAATAAGCTGCACGTGATCCTCGGCCTGTTGAATATGAAAAGCTACGATAAGCTGGAAGAGTACGTGCTGCAGACCGCCCACACCTATCAGGCGGATATCGGCGAAATCCAGCACCGGATTAAATCACCGGTAGTGGCAGGCTTTTTGATCGGTAAAATTCAGCGCGCTAAGGAGCGGGGTTTTACCCTCACTCTCGCCGAAGAGAGCCTGGTGCCGGACTGCCCGAATGAAAAACAGGTCACCGTACTGGTTACGGTGCTGGGTAATTTAATCGAAAACGCGCTGGATGCTATGAGCGGCCAGGCCGAAGGCGAAGTCGGCCTGCTGCTGCATTACCAGAACGGCTGGTTAAGCGGCGAAGTCAGCGATGATGGTCCCGGTATCCCGGAAGCGTTTATCGATGATATTTTTAATAAAGGCTTCTCCACCAAAGGCGAAAACCGCGGCGTCGGGCTGTTTCTCGCCAGCCAGCAGCTTCGCGAACTGGGCGGATCGCTGGCCGTGGAATCCGAACCCGGCGTATTTACTCAATTTTTTGTTCATCTCCCGTGGGACAGTAAAAGGAAAAGTGCGTGATAAATGTATTAATTGTTGACGATGATGCCATGGTTGCCGAACTGAACCGCCTGTACGTGGGACGGGTCAGCGGCTTCCGCTGCAGCGGCACGGCGTCTACGTTGAGTAAAGCCAGGGAGATGATTAACGACAAGGATCTGGAGATAGACCTGGTGCTGCTGGATGTCTATATGCAGCAGGATAGCGGTCTGGATCTGCTGCCCGCCATTCGCGCGTCCGGACGGGCCATCGACGTGATTATGATTACTTCCGCCGCGGATGCCGCGACGGTTCAGGCCTCGATGCGCTACGGCGTGGTGGACTATCTGATCAAACCCTTCCAGTTTCCACGGTTTGAAGAGGCGCTCACCGCCTGGCGCGAAAAGCGTAAGCTGATGACCGGTCAACCCTATTATGAACAAGCGGATGTCGACCGGCTGCTGCACGGCGGCGTACCGGAAGCCGCTGACGCCCGCAAGTTGCCGAAAGGCCTGACGCCCCAGACGCTGCGCACCCTCTGTCAGTGGATTGATGCCCATCCGGACGTGGAGTTCTCCACCGACGAGCTGGCGGCAGCGGTAAATATATCCCGGGTTTCGTGCCGCAAATACCTGATTTGGCTGGCGCAAATTAATATTTTGTACACCAGTATCCACTACGGCGCCACGGGACGTCCGGTGTACCGCTACCACCTGATAGCGGAGCAGTACGGCCTGCTTAAGCAGTACAGCCAGTAAGCCGGTAACCGTCATCCAGCAGCTGAAAGCGGAAACGACGCTGTGAAGAGAGGATAACGTCGCGATTTTTAGTGACGAAAATCGCTTCGATATCCTCGCGCTGGCGCAGCGCCGCGCAGCCTTTCTCTACGCCAAGACCGTAGATCAGGGTGGTCCAGATATCGCCGTCCAGCGAGTCGGCGGAAATAATCGTTACGCTCTCCAGCTCGTTATCCAGCGGGTAGCCGCTACGCGGGTCGAGAATATGGTGCCAGCGTTTGCCGTCCTGCTCGAAGTAGCGTTCGTAAATGCCCGAAGTCACCACCGATTGCCCCGCCACCGCAATGCTGCCAATCAGCGCATCCGCCGCTGAGTACGGTTTTTTCAGCCCGATAGACCATTCGCCCAGGGTATGGACATTGCCGCCGAGATTAATCAGCGCGGCGTTCACGCCCTGCTGCCGCAAATAGTCGCGCACCCGGTCGGCGATATAGCCTTTCGCGATGGCCCCAAGATCGATCTCCATTCCCGTCCGCGCAAGGTAGACGCTGCTGGCGGCGTCGTCGAGGATCACATCCTGCGCACGCGTTAACGTCAGGCGAGCGGCAATATCCTGCGGGGCGGGCACGCTCTGGCCCTGAAAACCAACGCGCCACAGCTTCACCAGCGGGCCGATCGCCAGGTTAAACGCGCTGTCCCGCACCATGCTGGCGGATTTGGCGCATTTAATCAGCGCATACACCGGGCGGCTCACCGTCACCGGATGTCGCCCGGCGGCATGGTTGATATCCATCACCTGGGAGTGCGCGCGGTTAACGGTGAAAAGATCTTCATAGCCTTTAATCAGCTGAAAGACGCGGGAGGCGAGCGGTTCATCGTGAACGTAGAGCTTGAGGAGAATGGGCGAACCCATCAGTACAGCGGAGTAGCTGTAGACGCGGTTGTCGGACATATCGCACTCCTCAGAGAGATAAGAAGCCGGGCCGTCTATTTGCCAGCCCGGCGGGTGTCGCTGACGTTTAACCTCTGGCGCGTTTCGCCGCCTGATGGCCCGCGAGGGTCCCGAAGATAATAATATCGGCCACCGCGTTACCGCCGATGCGGTTACCGCCGTGAATGCCGCCAACCACTTCGCCCGCGGCAAAAGCGCCCGCAATCACCTGATGACCGGCATTCAGCACCGCGGTATCGGTGTTAATGGTCACGCCGCCCATCGTGTGGTGTACCCCCGGAGCGATACGAATCGCATGGTAAGGGCCTTCATTGATCGGCGCACGCAGCGCGGTGGTACGGCCAAAGTCATCGTCATGCTGTTTTTCAACAAAGCCGTTGTAGCGTTCCAGCGTATTGAGAAAAGCATGGTAATCCATCCCCAGTTTCTCCGCCAGCTGACGCGGCGAGCTGGCGCTGGTGACGAAACCTTTAGCGATGTACTCATCGGCGGCTTTGTTTTTCGCCCGGACGTGCTCGTCAAAGACGATATAGGCGAAGTGCTCAGGCAGCGCGATAATCGCGGCGGAAACCTTATCGCGGGTCTCCATTTCGTTGAAGAAGCGGTTGCCCTGCGGGTTCACCAGTATCGCCCCGCCGCCGCGAATCGACTCGGAAATCAGGTACGAGGTTTGCTGCTCGACGGTCGGGTGAATCTGAATTTCACCCATATCCACGGTGCCCGCGCCGATGCGTTCAAGCAGCGCGATACCGCCGCCGGTCGCCCCTTTATGGTTGGTGGTCACAAAGCCCGCCAGATCCGGGCGGTATTTCACCACCATCGCGCTGTTGGCGCTGAAGCCGCCGGTAGCCACCACGATGCTCTTCGTCTGTACCACTACGGATTCGTTTTCATCGGTGAGCAGGCGCACGCCGCTCACCTCATCGTCGGTCATCAGGATCTCTTCCACCGATGTATCCAGCAGGACATCGATACCGCGTTTGGTGATGTTACGCACCAGGCCGCTGATCAGGTAGCCGCCGACCGCCGACCCGTCGCGCGGACGGTGGGTGCGGTCGATGCTCATCCCGCCGGTAGTGGTGATATCGTTAAGCATAATGCCGCGACGCGCCAGCCACTCAATGGCTTCCGGCGCATTCTCCACGAAGCGGCGAAGCAGCTGCGGGTCGTTTTTGTTCTTACCGCCTTTCAGCGTTTCCTGGTAAAACAGCTCTTTGCTATCTTCAATACCTTTCACGCGCTGGAAGCGGGTCTCTGCGGCGTTCATCCCGGCAGAAGCTTTAATGGTGTTACCGCCGATGGTCGGCATTTTTTCAACGATCAGAACGCTCGCGCCTTCATCGTGTGCCTGAATCGCGGCCGCCAGACCGGCTCCGCCGCTGCCGACCACCACCACATCGTAGCTTTTCGGCGCCGCATCGCCCGCGCCCTCTTCGGCGGCCAGCGCTTTACTGGACTTCAGCATCGCTTTGGAAACCGCCTTTTTCACCGCTTCACTCTGGCTGGTTGCGCCGGAAATCGCATCCACGTGCGGGGTGTTGGCGCTGAGGATCCGCTCGCGGATCTCTTCAAAGCTGGTGGTGAACTCGACGGTCTGTACCGGGCTTGCCGCCAGTGCGATATCGGCAATGCGGTCGTTTTCCAGGCTGACGTTTATCACCAGCTCGTTAGCGTCGTCCTGAACGGTTTCGACGAACATCCCCGGTTTGAATTTGGCGTCGCCCATGCTCATATCGCGGATCATCGCCTCCACCAGCGAGAAGCGCCACAGCGGTTCCGGGATGTTCAGCGCTTCGCGCTGGATGCTGTCAATAAACAGCTCCAGATCTTCGCC
This sequence comes from Klebsiella sp. ME-303, assembly GCF_007910085.1. Classification (NCBI taxonomy): domain Bacteria; kingdom Pseudomonadati; phylum Pseudomonadota; class Gammaproteobacteria; order Enterobacterales; family Enterobacteriaceae; genus Klebsiella; species Klebsiella sp. ME-303. The sequence goes on from NZ_VOJB01000061.1 coordinate 231,604, forward strand.
AGCGGCAATGCGCGCCGTCCAGTCAGGATACGCGATACAGGCGCGGCCCACCGCCATCAGGTCGTAGCCGTGATCCAGGCCCTGCTCGGCATCGGCCGCGTTCACTACCCCGCCCACGCCCATCACCGGCACCTGAGCCAGGGTTTCGGAGCGCATGGCGCAATATTTTTCAATCAGCGGCGTGGGATCGGTGGTATCGACAATCGAGGGTCGCAGCGTGGCGCCAACCGAGAAGTGGAGATAGTCGACGCCGCGGGCGGCCAGCTTTTCCAGCAGATACATGGTGTCAGCAAAACGGATACCGGGGACTTCCATCTCTTCCGGGGAGAACCGGTAGCCGATAATAAAGGCATCATCGGCGTACTGGCGGGCCATTTTGTGGGTGATGTCCAGTACCGCCAGCGGGAATTTCGCGCGATTATCGCGGCTGCCGCCCCATTCATCGTCGCGCTGGTTAGAGTTTGGCGAATAAAACTGCTGGATCAGATAGGTGTTCGCGCCGTGAATCTCGACGCCGTCGAAACCGGCCTGAATGGCGCGGCGTACGCCTTCGCCAAACTTCGCGATCATGCCCTCGACTTCAGCGCCGCTCAGCGCGCGGGGCGTTGCTGCGCCATCGCGCGGCGCGGCAATCGCGCTCGGGGCCACCGGCTGGCGTCCGCCGATAAGCTGCGGGTCGACCATCCGGCCGCCGTGGTAGATCTGCAGAATCGCTTTTGACCCTTCCGCCTTGATAGCGGCGGCAATTTTCGCCAGGCCAGCCACTTTTTCATCATTATCGATACCGATGGCGCCGGGGAACGCCAGACCGTAGTCATCAATAAAGCAGCATTCAACGATAATGGTGCCGATACTGCCTGCGCGAGCGCGGTAGTACTCAACCAGTTCGCTGGTCACGGTACCGTCAAAATAACCGGTGCAGGTGGTCATCGGCGCCATTAACAGGCGGTTTTTAAGCTCAGTACCGTTCGGTAAAGTAAAAGGACGCAAAATTCGTGGATGACTGGTCATAATGACGCTCCAGATTTTAAATATTGAAAATTGAGAATTGGGTGACGGAATTGTTTTTGTTTGTATTTGGTAATCCCTTAAGTCATGCCAATAATATAGCGCTTTTTTTAGTTACCAAAATAATTACGTTAGTTAAAAAACTATTTAATACCAACAATAACATCGATACCTCCTTTGTATTATTAATTAAATATAATTCGTTCACATAATGGATATAACCAATAACAAATCTGAAACCATTTTTAACATGCATCGCCAGGAAGACACCAAAATAAAATGATAAAATTCAACAATATAAATAAATCATCAGTTCATGGAATCATTCGTGATTTAACATTAAGCCAAATTTCAGACAAATAAACACCTCACTAAACAGGGTTATCCGTAATAATAAAAAAGTGGCTAACAACCCGCTTTTTTTGATCTAAATCAATTGCAACGGCGCATGAAAGCGCAATATATAAATAACCCAATATTTTAATTTAACGCCCAACGAAGAGCTTTAAATAACGGTCAGCGCAATAACCAAAATCGACAATTAATAATTAAAGAAACTTTTGCAACTAAAGAAATCGAACGGTTAAGCGATGACCAAACCCTATTTTTAACTACTTGCAGATACTCATTATGAAAGAGAAAAAGACAACCATACCGCCTGCCGGTGCAGCAACAAATGCTGCTTATAAACGTCTGCTGATGATGGCGATGCCCATTATCGTTGCCGTCTTACTCTTATTCGTCCCGGTGCCCGACGGCCTTCCCCCTTACGCCTGGCACTACTTTGCCATTTTTGTCGGCGTGATCGTCGGTCTGATCTTCGAACCGCTGCCCGGCGCGGTCATCGGTATTACCGGCGTGGTGGTGATTGCGCTGTGCAGCCAGTGGCTGCTGTTCAGCCCTGAACAGCTGGCCGCGCCAGGGTTCAAGCTTGCCGGCGCCTCCTTTAAATGGGCGGTGAGCGGTTTCGGTAACTCCACCGTCTGGCTTATCTTCGGCGCCTTTATGTTTGCCGCCGGCTACGATAAGACCCAGTTTGGCCGCCGTCTGGCGCTGATCCTGGTGAAGTATCTCGGCCGCCGCAGCCTGACGCTGGGCTACGCCATTACCTTCGCCGACCTGCTGCTGGCGCCGTTTACCCCCTCCAACACCGCGCGCAGCGGGGGGACTATCTACCCGATTATCGCTAACCTGCCGCCACTGTACGGCTCTAAGCCCAACGACCCGAGCGCGCGCCGTATCGGCTCCTACCTGATGTGGGTGGCCATTACCGCCGCCTGTATCACCAGCTCGATGTTTCTCTCCGCACTGGCGCCGAACCTGCTGGCGCTGGCGCTGGTGAAAAGCATCGTCGGCATTAATATCTCCTGGGGCACCTGGTTTATCGCCTTCCTGCCGCTGGGTATCCTGCTGATTCTGGCAATGCCGCTGCTGGCCTACTGGTTCTACCCGCCGGAAGTGAAAGTCAACGATGAAGTGCCGCTGTGGGCCGCCCGCGAGCTGGAAAAACTTGGCCGCCTATCGCGCAATGAAATTCTGCTGCTGGTCTTCGTCTGCTTTGCGCTGATGATGTGGATCTTCGCCGCCGAATGGATTGAACCGGCGCTGGCCGCCCTGCTGGTTATCGTGCTGATGCTGTGGACCGGCGTACTTTCGTGGAATGACATCACCAGCAACAAAGCGGCGTGGAATACCTTTGCCTGGTTCGCTACCCTGGTGGCGCTGGCCGACGGCCTCTCCTCCACCGGTTTTATCGCCTGGCTGGGTAAAGAAGGCGGCGCGCTGATGAGCGGCATCTCCCCGGGCGTCGCAACCGTCGTCCTGCTGCTGGCGTTCTATCTGCTGCACTATCTGTTCGCCAGCACCACCGCGCACACCACCGCGCTGCTGCCGGCCATGCTGACTATCGCCTCCACCATTCCGGGGATGAATATGCAGGTGTTCGTACTGCTGATGGTGACCTCGCTCGGCGTGATGGGGATTATCACCCCCTACGGTACCGGCCCCAGCCCAATCTACTACGGCAGCGGCTATCTGCCGACCAAAGACTACTGGCGTCTCGGCACCATTTTCGGCGCCATCTTCCTGGCCGCCCTGCTGCTGATTGGCTATCCGTGGATGTCCATGATGTTCTGATTCATAACCGTCGGGCCGAACCCCGGCGGTTTTACTCTTAGGGAGCAAAGCAATGTCGACTAAACCATTTGTCTATCAGGAAGCCTTTCCGCTAGCAAAAGATAAGACTGAATACTATCTGCTGAGCAAAGAGCACGTGTCCGTGGCCGAATTTGAAGGCCAGGAGATCCTCAAAGTAGACCCTCAGGCCCTCACCCTTCTGGCACAGCAGGCCTTTCACGATGCGGCGTTTATGCTGCGCGTTTCCCACCAAAAACAGGTCGCGCAGATCCTTCTCGACCCTGAAGCCAGCGATAACGATAAGTACGTGGCGCTGCAGTTCCTGCGCAACTCTGAAATCGCGGCTAAAGGCGTGCTGCCCACCTGCCAGGATACCGGCACGGCGATTATTATGGGTAAGAAAGGCCAGCGCGTGTGGACCGGCGGCGGTGATGAAGCGGCCCTCGCCCGCGGCGTCTATAACACCTATACCGAGGATAACCTGCGCTATTCGCAGAACGCCGCGCTGGATATGTACAAAGAGGTCAATACCGGGACTAACCTGCCTGCGCAAATCGACCTCCACAGCGTCGACGGCGACGAATATAAATTTCTCTGTATGGCCAAAGGGGGCGGTTCGGCCAACAAAACCTATCTGTATCAGGAAACCAAAGCGTTAATCACTCCGGCGAAGTTGAAAAACTATCTCGTTGAGAAGATGCGCACGCTCGGTACCGCCGCCTGCCCGCCGTACCATATCGCCTTTGTGATTGGCGGTACCTCGGCAGAAGCGACGCTAAAAACGGTGAAGCTGGCCTCTACCCACTATTACGACGAACTGCCGACCGAAGGCAACGAACACGGCCAGGCCTTCCGCGATATTCAGCTGGAGCGGGAACTGCTGGTGGAGGCGCAAAACCTCGGTCTCGGCGCACAGTTCGGCGGCAAATACTTCGCCCACGATATCCGCGTCATCCGCCTGCCGCGACACGGCGCCTCCTGCCCGGTGGGCATGGGCGTCTCCTGCTCGGCGGATCGCAATATCAAAGCCAAAATCAACCGCCAGGGGATCTGGATTGAGAAACTGGAGAGCAACCCGGGTCAGTATATTCCCGAACATCTGCGCCAGCAGGGCGAAGGCAAGGTCGTCAGCATCGATCTTAATCAGCCGATGAGCGAGATTCTGGCCCAGCTTTCCGCCCATCCGGTCTCGACGCGTCTGACGCTCAACGGCACCATTATTGTGGCCCGCGATATCGCCCACGCGAAGCTGAAAGAGCTTATCGATAACGGTGAAGAACTGCCGCAGTACGTCAAAGATCATCCGATCTACTACGCCGGCCCGGCGAAAACCCCGGAAGGCTATGCGTCCGGCTCCCTTGGCCCGACCACCGCAGGCCGCATGGACTCTTACGTCGACCTACTGCAATCCCACGGCGCAAGCATGGTGATGCTGGCCAAAGGCAACCGCAGCCAGCAGGTCACCGATGCCTGTCACAAGCACGGCGGTTTTTACCTCGGCAGCATCGGCGGCCCGGCGGCGGTGCTGGCGCAGCAGAGCATCAAGAGCCTGGAGTGCGTGGCCTATCCTGAACTGGGGATGGAAGCCATCTGGAAAATCGAAGTGGAAAACTTCCCGGCGTTTATTCTGGTGGATGACAAAGGCAATGACTTCTTCCAGCAGATCCAGAATAAGCAGTGCGCAGGCTGTTCGCAGCAAAGAGGATGATATTACCCGCCCCTGGCGGCGGGTAACCGTCGAAGGCCGTCGCATGACGGCCTGAGATGTGCGACAAACCTGCCGGGTGGCGGCTAAACGGCATCCAGCTCGTCAAATACCTGCTGCGCCAGATGCATCGTGGCGTTGGCGGCGGGCAGGCCGCAGTAGAGCGCGGAGTGCATAATCAGCTCTTTCAGCTCATCGCGGGTGACGCCGTTATTAAACGCCGCGCGCAGATGCATTTTCAGCTCAGCTTCGCGGTTCAGGGCAATCAGCATGGCGATGGTGATCATACTGCGGGTATGATGATCGAGCCCCGGTCGGGTCCAGGTCTCTCCCCAGGCGTAGCGGGTAATAAAATCCTGGAACTCTTCATTCAGCGGCGTCAGCTTTTCCAGCGTCTTATCGACGTGAGCATCGCCGAGCACCTTCCGCCGGACCTCCATTCCCCGCTGATATCGCTGTTTATCGTCCATGCTTTTCCCCCTGAACAAAACCCAGCAGCGCCGAGCTGAACGCCCCCGGCGCTTCGATATTCGATAAATGCGAAGCCGCCAGCACGACGACTTCTGAGACCGGGATCTGCTGATGCAGGAAGTTGGCGTCCGCCACCGTTGTGACAGGGTCACTTTCTCCGGCGACGATCAGCACCGGAATCGCGATCTGCGCGACCTCTCCACGCAGATCGGCGGCGGCCAGCGCTTCGCAGCAGGCCGCATAGCCTTCAGCATCGATATGGGTCAGCTGGTGACACAGTGCTTCCACCACTTCCGGCGTCTTCTGGCGAAATGCGTGGGTAAACCAGCGGTCCGCGGCGCCTGCGGCGACCACTTCCATCCCTTCCTGACGCACCGTGCGGGCGCGCGACAGCCAGCCGGCCTGGTCGCCAATACGCGCAGCGGTGTTGGCAACGACCAGCCCCTGAAAACGTTCAGGGGCAAAGCGCCCCAGCCACAGACCGGTCAGGCCACCCATTGAAATCCCGCAGAACCAGGCTTTAGCGATATTAAGATGATCGAGCAGCGCAATCACATCTTCGCCGAGCTGCGCCAGCGTCACTTTACCGTTTTTACGGGTGGCGCCATGGCCGTGGGTATCGTAGCGCAGCACGCGAAAATGCTGCGTTAACGCCTCAAGCTGCGGCTGCCACATCGCCCGGGTAGTGCCCAGCGAGTTAGAGAGAACGATGACCGGCGCGTCTTGCGGCCCGTCTATCTGATAATCAACATTCATAACGTTGCTCCTTATAGCGCGCCACAACCTGGCGCACGAAGAGTGCTGAGCTGCCGGTCGCCGTTGTCGGGTCCAGCAGTTGGGTTAAGCGGCTGGCGGAGAGATGCTCGCTGACCAGCGGATCGGTTTCCAGCACGCTTAACAGCGAACGTGACGCATCCAGCGCCTGGCGACACAGCGCCTCAACCCGGTGATGAGCCTCGGCTTTGCCGACAAACTCCGCCAGCGCCAGAGTGACGGCCTCGGCCATAATCAGGCCATGGGTGATATCGAGGTCGGCGCGCATCTTATGCGGGAAGACCTGCATGTCGCGGACCAGCGCTTCGCTCTGCGCCAGCGCGCCGCCGACGAGGGTTATCAGCTCCGGCAGCGTTTCCCACTCCGCCTGCCAGCCGCCCAGCGCCCGCTCGTGCTGCTGGATCTGCCCGGCATAGAGCGTTGCCACCAGCCCGGGCGTACGCTGGGCGGCGGTCAAAATAGCGGCGCAGGAGATGGGATTGCGTTTGTGCGGCATGGTAGACGATCCGCCGCGTCCTTCGGCGACCGGTTCACCCACCTCTGCAACCTCGGTTTGCATCAGCAGAGAAAAATCATTGGCGAATTTACCCAGCGTGCCGCAGACGCCCGCGTACCATGCCCCCACCTCCAGCAGCCGGTCACGCTGGCTGTGCCACGGCGCGTCCGGAAGCTGCAGGTCGAGAGTTTTCGCCAGCGCGCCAGCGATCCGCGGCGCCTGCGTTTTAAGGGAATCGAGGGTGCCCGCCGCGCCGCCAAACTGCAGCGCCAGCACCCTTGAGCGCATCTCTCGCAGACGCACCTGCCAGCGCAGCAGCGCATCCAGCGTCCCGGCCAGTTTCAGACCAAAGGTGACCGGCAGCGCATGCTGCATCCAGGTACGCCCGGGCATCACCGTATCCTGATAGCGCGCCGCCTGATGGGCTAACGCGTCGAGCAGTTGCTGCAGCAGGGAGTCCGTTTCCGCCAGCGCGCCGCGCAGTTGCAGGATAAAGCCGGTGTCGATAGCATCCTGGCTGGTCGCCCCCCAGTGTACGTAGCGCGCCGCCGCGTCATCCCGTTGTTTAACCCGCGCGGTCAGCTGTTTGACCAGCGGGATCGCCAGATTCCCGGCGCTGGCGGCGGCCTGCCCCAGCGCGGCAAAGTCGATGTTTTCGTGCCGGCAACTCTCAATAATGGGATTAAGCGCCGCCTGCGGCACGAGGCCGCATTCGACCTGAGCGCGAGCCAGCGCGGCTTCAAAATCCAGCATCCCCTGTACCCGCTGCGCATCGCTGAACCAGGCGGTCAGCGGACTGGTGCGCATCATCGGGGTCAACAAACTCATTATGGCTCCTTAAACGCGTTCTATAATCAGCGCGATCCCCTGACCGACGCCGATACACATGGTGCACAGCGCATAGCGCCCGCCGGTACGGCGCAGCTGGTACGCCGCGGTCATTGCCAGACGGCCGCCGGAGGCGCCAAGCGGATGTCCGAGGGCTATCGCGCCGCCGTTAGGGTTGACGTGCGCCGCATCGTCGGGCAGACCCAGATCGCGCGTGACCGCCAGCGCCTGAGCGGCAAAGGCCTCATTCAGTTCAATGACGTCCATCTGCCCAAGCGTTAGCCCGGTTTGCGCCAGCACCTTACGTACCGCCGGCGCCGGGCCAAATCCCATAATACGCGGCGCCACCCCTGCCGTCGCGACGCCCACCACGCGGGCGAGCGGCTGTAAATCATTGGCGGCCAGCGCCTGCTCGCTGGCAAGCAGCAGCGCGCAGGCGCCGTCGTTGACTCCGGAAGCGTTACCTGCCGTCACCGTACCGTCGGCGCGCACCACGCCGCGCAGCCTGGCCAGCGCCTCCGCCGTGGTGCTGCGCGGGTGCTCATCGCGGCTAAAGAGTAGCGGTTCGCCCTTACGCTGCGGCACCGAGACGGCGATCAGTTCGTTGGCAAAGCGTCCGGCCTCCTGCGCCGCCGCCGTACGCAGCTGGCTACGCAGCGCAAACGCATCCTGATCCTCCCGCGAAATGGCGAAATCGTCCGCCACGTTTTCCGCCGTTTCCGGCATCGAATCCACGCCGTACAGCGCTTTCATCTGCGGGTTAATGAAGCGCCAGCCGATGGTGGTATCTTCCATCCGCATCGTGCGGCTAAAGGCGCTTTCGGCCTTGCCCATCACAAACGGCGCGCGCGACATGCTCTCCACGCCGCCGGCGATCATCAGCTGAGTTTCGCCGCTTTTAATCGCGCGCGCTGCGATACCGATTGCATCAAGGCTGGAACCGCACAGGCGGTTTACGGTACTACCCGGTACGCTTTCCGGCAGACCGGCCAGCAGCAGCGCCATGCGCGCGACGTTGCGGTTATCTTCCCCCGCCTGGTTAGCGCAGCCGTAAATCACATCGTCAATACGCGCCGGATCGAGTCCCGGGTTGCGCTCCAGCAGCGCTTTCAGCGGCAGCGCCGCCAGATCGTCGGCGCGCAGGGCGGCCAGGGTACCGCCAAAGCGGCCGAACGGCGTCCGCACCGCATCACAGATAAATGCCTGATTCATCATAGGTTCCTTACGCGCTTTCCGCCAGTTGTGCAAAAGTCAGCGCCACCGGCGTGATGCGCTGCAGTTCCTCAAAAGAGAGGCCGTTAAAGATTTCCCGCACCACCGGGCCGCTTTCGCTGATATCGATGACCGCCAGGTCGGTGTAGATACGGCTGACGCAGCCGACGCCGGTCAGCGGATAGGTGCAGTGCTCTACCAGCTTGCACTCCCCGTCGCGGGTCAGGTGATCCATCATCACGAAGACCTGACGAGCGCCAATGGCCAGATCCATCGCTCCGCCGACGGCAGGAATGGCGTCGGGCGCGCCGGTACTCCAGTTCGCCAGATCGCCGCTGGCGGAAACCTGGTAAGCGCCAAGCACGCAGATATCGAGGTGCCCGCCGCGCATCATGGCGAAGGAGTCGCCGTGGTGAAAGTAGCAGCCGCCGTTGAGCAGAGTCACATACTCTTTCCCGGCGTTAATCAGCTCCGGATCCTCTTCCCCCGGCAGCGGTTTCGGCCCCATCCCCAGCAGGCCGTTTTCGCTGTGCAGGAAGATTTCTTTATCGGCAGGAAGATAGTTGGCGATGCGGGTGGGCAAGCCGATCCCCAGGTTGACGTAAGCGCCTTCGGGAATATCGCGGGCCACGCGCTGGGCCATCTCATCGCGAGTCAGTTTTTGCATTAAGAGTTCCTCAGGCGCTTTTAGCGGCAATCAGGTTTTCCAGGGAGTAGACGCGCTGCACAAAAATGCCCGGGGTAATGATGCTTTCCGGGTCGAGATCGCCCAAGGGCACCAGCTGCGAAACTTCTACAATGGTGGTTTTCGCGGCGGTCGCCATAATCGGGCCAAAATTGCGCGCCGCTTTGCGATAAACCAGGTTTCCCCAGCGGTCGCCCTGGTGGGCTTTGATCAACGCGAAGTCGGCCCTGATGGGGTATTCGAGCACGTAATGACGCCCGTCGATTTCGCGGGTCTCTTTCCCCTCCGCCAGCGGCGTACCGTAGCCGGTGGGGGTAAACACCGCGCCGAGGCCAGCGCCTGCCGCCTGGATCCGCGCCGCGAGGTTGCCCTGCGGTACCAGCTCCAGCTCAACTTTGCCGCGGCGATAAAGGTCATCGAAAATCTGCGAATCAACCTGACGTGGGAATGAACAGATCATCTTTCGCACCCGACCGGCCTTCAGCAGCGCCGCCAGGCCGACTTCGCCGTTGCCCGCATTGTTGTTGATAATGGTTAAATCACGGGCCCCCTGTTCTATCAGAGCATCTATCAGGTACGTCGGCTGCCCGGCGGGGCCAAAACCGCCAATCATTATGGTCGCCCCGTCGTGGATCCCGGCGATGGCATCACGTAGCGTCGACACGCTTTTATCAATCATCAGGTCGCTCCTGTATGTGCGGTAATCGCACTTTTATTCGTTGTTCGCACAAAATGTGACCCGCTTAACGATGCTGGTCAAGGGCGATAATCGAAATATGGTGCGATAATCGAACATCGTGTATGTTTAGCGAAAGAATGTGATCGACGGCAAATACGGAGAAGAAAATGGAGAAGCATCCAGATGATTTACTGACGGGCGATAGCGATCCGTTTAAGGGCGATCCGAACTTTATGGCTTCGCTGGCGCGCGGGCTGGAGGTGATCCAGGCGTTTACTCCGCAGCGCCCGCTGCTCTCAATTTCGCAGATCAGCCAAAAGACCGGCATTCCGCGCGCGGCGGTGCGCCGCTGCCTGTATACGCTGAGCAAACTGGGCTTTGTTTACGCCGAAGATGGTAAAAATTTCCAGCTGCGACCGAAAATTCTGGCGCTGGGCCACGCCTGGCTTGCCTCCACGCCGCTGGCGCGTTCGGCGCAGCCGGTGCTGAAGCATTTAAGCGAAATGCTCAATGAGTCCTGCTCCATCGCCACTCTCGACGGCGACGACATTCTTTATATCGCTCGCGCGTCGAGTTCGCGCATTATGACCATCGATCTCGACATCGGCAGCCGCCTGCCCGCCTGGGCGACCTCCATGGGACGCGTGCTGCTGAGCTATCAGCCGGAAGAGAAGCTGAACGATATGCTGGGCCGGGTCACCATGATTCGCTATACCCCGCAAACCGTTGATTCGGTTGCAAAGCTGCGTACCGAACTTAAGCGCGTGCACCAGCAGGGCTACGCGCTTAACGATCAGGAGCTCGAGATGGGGCTGCGCTCGCTGGCGGTGCCGCTGTTTAACCCTCAGGGGCAGATTCAGGCGGCGCTGAACGTCGGCGTACACGCCGGGCAGGTCTCCACGCACGAGATGCTGGAGCGGGTGTTACCCGAGCTACAGAAAGCAGCCCGGGAACTGACGCTGCTGATGCGCTAGCGGCTATGCTTGGCGTGGCGCTCCCAGTTTTCCTGCTTTGCCTCCGCCGATTTTCGCAGGGCCACGTAGCAGGCGCCGCTGCCGCCGTGGTGCGGTAACGCCGCGCAGAACGCCTGGACTTCCGGGAGTTCCACCAGCCAGCGCGCCAGGTAGCTGCGAATAATATTGGCGTGCGCGTTATCGTCGCGCCCTTTGCCATGCACGATCAGCACATTACGCAGCCCCTCTTTTTGCGCCTGGACCACAAAAGCAAACAGATTCTGTCGGCACTTCTCCACCGGCTGGCGCAGCAGATTGAGGCTTGCCTGCTGGCCGTATTTGCCGCGCCGGAGCTTATCCAGTACGCCGCTTTGCAGACCTTCCCGCTTAAACTCAAGGGCGGTTGCCAGCGGCACAATATCGAGATAGCCGGTGGTCAGAAAGTTATCCAGCTGCAGGGGATCAATCCGCTGCGCGGCGCGGGTATTGCGCACGGGGTGCCAGTGAACATCGTGATTATGTTTCAGAGGCTGAACGTCCTCCATGGCGCCAAGAAATAGGGATTTGTCGTCAAGGTTCATGCGCGCTCCTCCAGCTACTACCGGGTGGTTACTATAGCCGTCTCGCGGCGCCTCCTCAACGCGTTTAACCACCTCCGCGCGATTATGGAAACAGTTGTCGGCTCTGACGACGAAACAGCGTGATTAATGACGCGGTTAAGGGCGTTTGCCGCGTATCGCGGCGCTGAATCAGAAAATAGGTGGCTTTGGGTAACGCTTCGCGGATGGGGATCATCACCAGCTTATCCGCCATCATCGGGTCGTTGCCAAGTTCGACCGGCAGAATGCTGAGAAAATCGCTTTTCACCACCAGGCTAATGCACGAGGAGAAAGTCTCACAAACGATATCCACCTTTGGCGCCAGTCCGGCCTGGTTAAACATCTCCTGCAGCTGTTTGAAGTAGCTGCCGCGCGGCGTCGGCATCGTCCAGTGGTGATCGAGCAGCTCGGTCAGTGAAGTGACGTGTGCCGCCGGGTGACCGGCGCGGGCGAATACCGCGAAGGGTTTCTCAAATAGCTTCTCAAAGCTGAATTCATGATCGTAGGGGCCGGGATAGTAAGTATTGATGGTGAAATCCAGCTCACCCTGACGCAGTTCATTAATCATCGCCAGCAGCTGTCCTTCCATAATCCGCACCTTCACCAGCGGATGCTGCTGATGAAAGCGGCAAATAACCGAAGGCATCAGCGAACGCGCTACGCTGGCGCCAAGGCCGATATTAATCTGCCCGGCCTGCTCGCCCTGACGTTGCAGCAATTCATCCTGCGCCACCCGCAGCTCTTCCAGGATCAGGCTCGCATGTTGATAAAAGCTTTCGCCATTTTCGGTCAACGCCACCCCCTGGCTACGGCGGACAAACAGCTGCGCGGAGAGCCCCTCTTCCAGCTCTTTAATCGCTTTGGTCAACGCCGGCTGCGAAATCGCCAACGCCCGGCTGGCGCCGCGAATACTTCCTTCGCGCGCGACCTCAACGAAGGCGCGAATGTGGTGAAATTTAATCTGAAATGACATGTTGTGAGTGATAACCAGTGTTTATCAGACAGAAGAAAATGACATCTACTGTAATCGATTGTGCTGTGGCAGGTTAAGGATGAGAGTGCATGAAAGTGATGAGTGATAAGTAAAGGCTATCACTTCGTGAACACCATCACAGTTTTTGCTTATAACGGGAAAGGTTATGCCGCAACTTTATGATTTCATCAACCAGCTGGCGCCAAAAATGACCGAATGGCGTCGCGATTTTCACCTGCATGCGGAATCCGGCTGGCTGGAGTTCCGCACCGCCAGCAAAGTGGCGGAAGTATTAGACGGTCTGGGTTATCAGCTGGCGCTGGGGCGCGACGTTATCGATGCCGATAGCCGTATGGGCCTGCCTGATGAAGAGACCCTGGCACAGGCGTTCCAGCGCGCCCGCGCGCAGGGTGCGCCTGAACGCTGGCTACCGGCGTTTGAGGGCGGCTTCGCCGGAGTGGTGGCGACCCTCGATACCGGGCGGCCGGGGCCGACGCTGGCGTTTCGCGTCGACATGGATGCGCTCGATCTCAACGAGCAGCATGACGATAGTCACCGCCCGCATCGCGATCGTTTTGCCTCCTGCAACGACGGTATGATGCATGCCTGCGGCCACGACGGTCACACCGCAATCGGGCTGGGTCTGGCGCACGTGCTGAAGGAGTATGCCGCGCAGCTCAACGGGACGATCAAGCTGATTTTCCAGCCGGCGGAAGAAGGTACCCGCGGCGCGCGCGCCATGGTCGCGGCGGGCGTACTTGATGAGGTGGATTACTTTACCGCCATTCATATCGGTACCGGCGTCCCTGCCGGCACCGTCGTCTGCGGCGGCGATAACTTTATGGCCACCACCAAATTCGATGTGCAGTTCAGCGGTGTCGCCGCCCACGCTGGCGGTAAACCGGAAGATGGCCGTAACGCGCTACTGGCGGCGGCCCAGGCCGCCCTTGCCCTGCACGCCATCGCGCCGCACAGCGCCGGGGCGTCAAGGGTTAACGTCGGCGTCATGCAGGCCGGTACCGGACGTAACGTGGTTCCCTCCTCCGCGCTATTAAAAGTCGAAACCCGTGGCGAAACCGATGCCATTAACCAGTACGTCTTTGAGCGGGCTAAACAGGCGATCGCCGGTGCGGCGACCATGTATGAAGCCAGTTACCAGTTGCAGCTGATGGGCGCGGCCACCTCCAGCGCCCCGTCGCCGGCGTGGGTGGACTATCTGCGCCAGCAGACGGCCCAGGTCCCCGGCGTTAAACAGGCTGTCGATCGTATCGCTGCCCCGGCGGGTTCCGAGGATGCCACCCTGATGATGGCCCGGGTCCAGGAGCGCGGCGGTCTCGCCTCATACATGATATTCGGCACGGAACTGAGCGCCGGTCACCACAATGAAAAATTCGATTTCGACGAGAACGTGATGACCCTGGCCGTCGAAACGTTAGCACGCGTCGCCCTGAACTTTCCCTGGCAGCGAGGTGTGTAATGGAACACGTTTATCAATTTGTCGATGACGTTATTGAGGGGCGGCGCAACGATTTTTGCGCCATTGCCGATGATATCTGGGACCATCCGGAAACCCGCTTTCAGGAGTTCTGGTCGGCTGCGCGTTTGGCCGATGCGCTGGAAGCGGAAGGCTTTCAATTGATCCGCAATGCCGGCGGGATCCCCAACGCCTTTATCGCCAGCTTCGGCGCGGGCCAACCGGTGATTGCCCTCCTCGGCGAATTTGACGCCCTGGCGGGGCTCAGCCAGCAGGCCCACTGCGCGGAACCCGCGTCTTCGACGCCGGGAGAAAACGGCCACGGGTGCGGGCATAATCTGCTTGGTACGGCGGCGTTCGCCGCCGCGGTCGCCGCCAGGAACTGGCTGCAGCAACAGGGCGGCGCCGGCACGCTTCGCTTCTATGGCTGTCCCGGCGAGGAAGGCGGCTCGGGGAAAACCTTCATGGTCCGCGAGGGGTTATTCGATGACATCGATGCCGCTCTGACCTGGCATCCGGAAGCCTGGGCCGGGATGTTCAGCACCCGCACCCTTGCCAACATTCAGGCGGCGTGGCGGTTTACCGGCACCGCGGCGCACGCGGCAAACTCGCCGCATTTGGGCCGCAGCGCGCTGGATGCCGTGACGCTGATGACCACCGGCAGCAACTTCCTTAACGAACATATTATCGAAAAAGCGCGGGTGCACTACGCCATCACCGATACCGGCGGCGTCTCCCCCAACGTTGTTCAGGCGCAGGCGGAGGTGCTGTATCTCATTCGCGCGCCGGAAATGGCCGACGCGCAGCAAATCTTCGCCCGGATCGAGAAAATCGCCCAGGGCGCGGCGTTGATGACCGAGACCCGCGTCAGCTGTCGCTTCGAAAAAGCCTGTTCCAGCTATCTGCCCAACCGCACGCTGGAAGCGGCGATGTATCAGGCGGTTTGCCATTACGGCACGCCGCCCTGGAGCGCGGAAGAGCGCGCATTCGCCGCCGAAATTCGCGCAACCTTGAGCGCGAACGATATCAATAACAGCCTGAAAAACATTGCCGACACCGGCGGCGAGGACGGGAAAGCGTTCGCCCGCCGCCACCGCGAAACGCGCCTGATCGATGAAGTGGCGCCGTGGGCGGCAACGGACAACATCCTTGCGGGCTCTACCGACGTCGGCGACGTGAGCTGGAAGGCCCCCGTGGCCCAGTGCTTCAGCCCCTGTTTTGCCGTCGGGACGCCGCTGCACTCCTGGCAACTGGTGAGCCAGGGCAGAACCTCCATCGCCCACAAAGGGATGCTGCTGGCGGGGAAAGTGCTGGGCGCGACGGCCATTCGTCTGTTCAGCGACAGGGCGTTACTGACCGCCAGCCAGCAGGAACTGGCGCAGGTCTTAGCCGAAAGGCCCTACCGGTGCCCCATTCCACAGGAGGTCAAGCCTTCGATTTTAAAATAATAAAAGCCCCGTGGATGGAGTACGGCAACGCGGTAATCGCCAAAAAAATAACGGCTGACACGCCCAGGGGTAAAGAGACAACCAACACAACAACGACAACTGAGGAACGCCCATGAGTATGTCATCCATACCGTCGCCTTCCCCCACCGGTAAGCTTTATGGCTGGGTTGAAAAAATAGGTAACAAGGTCCCGCATCCGTTTTTACTGTTTATCTATCTGATTGTGGCGTTAATGATCGCCACCGCCATCCTGTCGGCGCTGAACGTCGGGGTACAGAACCCCACCGACGGCTCGCGAGTGGTGGTGAAAAATTTGCTTAGCATTGAAGGATTGCACTGGTTTTTACCGAACGTCATTAAGAACTTCAGCGGTTTCGCGCCGCTGGGGGCCATTCTGGCTCTGGTGCTGGGGGCCGGTTTTGCGGAACGAGTGGGCCTGCTGCCTTCGCTGATGGTGAAAATGTCATCCCACGTTAGCGCCCGTTACGCCAGCTATATGGTGCTATTTATCGCCTTCTTTAGCCACATCTCTTCTGATGCCGCGCTGGTAATTATGCCGCCGCTGGGCGCCCTGATGTTCCTCGCCGTCGGCCGCCACCCTGTTGCCGGGCTGCTGGCGGCCATCGCCGGCGTCGGCTGCGGCTTCACGGCCAATCTGCTCATCGTCACCACCGATGTCCTGCTCTCTGGCATCAGCACCGAAGCGGCAAAAACCCTTGACGCCTCGCTCCACGTCAGCGTGATTGATAACTGGTATTTTATGGCAACCTCAGTGATCGTTCTCACGCTGGTTGGCGGATTGATTACCGATAAACTGGTGGAACCGCGGTTAGGGCAATGGCAAGGCAACAGCGATGAAACGCTGCAGACGTTGACGGCGGAACAGCGCTTCGGCCTGCGCGTGGCCGGCGTGGCCGCGCTGTTATTCGTGGCGGCGATCGCGCTGATGGTCGTGCCGGAAAACGGTATCCTGCGCGATCCCATCAAGCATACCGTGATGCCTTCGCCGTTTATAAAAGGGATCGTCCCGCTCATTATCTTTTTCTTCTTCGTCGTTTCACTGGCCTACGGCATCGCCACCGGCAAAATTCGCCGCCAGGCCGATCTGCCTCAGCTGATGATTGAGCCGATGAAAGAGATGGCAGGTTTTATCGTGATGGTCTTCCCGCTGGCCCAGTTCGTCGCCATGTTCAACTGGAGCAATATGGGGAAATTTATGGCCGTCGGCTTGACGGATCTGCTGGAGAGCGCGGGAATGAACGGCGTACCGGCGTTTGTCGGCCTGGCGCTGCTATCCGCCTTTTTGTGTATGTTTATCGCCAGCGGTTCGGCAATCTGGTCGATTCTGGCGCCGATTTTCGTGCCGATGTTTATGCTGCTGGGCTTTCACCCGGCATTCGCGCAGATTCTGTTTCGCATCGCCGACTCATCGGTGCTGCCGCTGGCGCCGGTATCGCCTTTTGTGCCGCTATTTCTCGGCTTCTTACAGCGCTACCGGCCCGACGCTAAGCTGGGAACCTACTACTCGCTGGTCTTGCCTTATCCATTAATATTCCTTGGCGTTTGGCTACTGCTGCTGGTTGGCTGGTACCTCGTGGGGCTGCCCATCGGACCGGGTATTTATCCGCGATTACCTTAACGTCGCGACAGGCCAGGGAAGGCCACAAAAACGTTAACGCCAGGTCGTGCGGTTACTGATGACTTTATACAGTCCTTCAATCGCCAAAGCGATCAGATGAATTACTAAGCCGCTGATAATCACAATTACAACGCCAGTCATCATATATTGCATATCACCACCTTTGTTGGTAAAAACCCGCGCAGAAACGCCGGGAAATCATGGACTCAAGGAAAGCCAGTCTGTTTATCTGCCGCGCCGGATGGTTGCCGGTGAATTCGCCGCCGGATAAAGGTAGCAAAATCGCCTTGCCAACGCGTCTGCGAGTTAATGTAAAAATAAACATCGCTTTCCTCACCTCATTATTAATAGTCCATGCTGACCCTGTTTGTTGACCTTTTCGGAGTATGGTTTGCCCACATCGCGTCGTGCTATGGTGATGCCCTGCCAAAATAACCTCGCTGAAGGAGGACCGATGCTCACGCTGTTGCAAGATAAAATTGACACCCCGCTGGGGCCGCTGTGGGTGATTTGCGATGAGCAGTTTAACCTGCGGGCCGTTGAGTGGGATCAGCACCGCGACCGCATGGAGCAACTGCTGGATGTTCATTATCGCCGTGAAGGCTACCAACGCGTTGATTCGCGTAATCCCGGTAACCTGAGCCGTAAGCTTAGCGATTACTTCGCGGGCGATCTCGCCGTTATTGACACCTTACCTACCGCCACCGGCGGGACGCCGTTTCAGCGGGAAGTCTGGCAAACGCTGCGCACCATCCCCTGCGGCCAGGTCATGCACTACGGTCAGCTCGCGGAGGCGCTGGGACGTCCGGGCGCGGCGCGCGCCGTGGGTGCCGCCAACGGTTCAAATCCTGTCAGTATTGTGGTGCCCTGCCACCGGGTGATCGGGCGTAACGGCACCATGACGGGTTACGCCGGCGGCGTGCAGCGAAAAGAGTGGCTATTGCGTCACGAAGGCTATCTGCTCCTTTGACCGTAAGTGCCTTTTCTGGAATCTTCCGGTAATTTTACAATCCAATATCGCCAGATAACTTATTCATAATCAATGAGATAAAATGGGTAACTGATTTACCCTTTTAATATTACGTGTTTCAGGGGTTCGAGACTTACCTGCTCACCAAAAAGATGTTAAAATTGACCAATATCAATTAAAGCCTGAGCAGACTTATGATCCCGGAAAAGCGAATTATACGACGCATTCAGTCTGGCGGTTGTGCAATCCATTGCCAGGATTGCAGCATTAGCCAGCTTTGCATCCCTTTTACTCTGAACGAGCATGAGCTTGACCAGCTTGATAACATCATCGAGCGGAAAAAGCCTATCCAGAAAGGACAGACCTTGTTCAAAGCCGGTGATGAGCTGAAATCGCTGTATGCAATTCGTTCTGGCACCATTAAAAGCTACACCATCACCGAACAGGGCGATGAGCAGATCACCGGTTTTCATCTGGCCGGCGATTTGGTCGGCTTTGACGCTATCGGCACCGCCCACCACCCGAGCTTTGCCCAGGCGCTGGAAACCTCAATGGTCTGCGAGATCCCGTTTGAAACGCTGGACGACCTCTCCGGTAAGATGCCGAACCTGCGTCAGCAGATGATGCGTCTGATGAGCGGCGAGATCAAAGGCGATCAGGATATGATCCTGCTGCTTTCTAAAAAGAACGCAGAGGAGCGCCTGGCGGCCTTTATCTACAATCTGTCCCGCCGTTTCGCGCAGCGCGGCTTCTCACCGCGTGAGTTCCGCCTCACCATGACCCGTGGCGATATCGGCAACTATCTGGGCCTGACGGTTGAAACCATCAGCCGCCTGCTGGGACGTTTCCAGAAAAGCGGTATGCTGGCGGTTAAAGGCAAATATATCACCATCGAAAACAGCGACCTGCTGGCGCAGCTTGCTGGCCAGGCCCGCAACGTCGCCTGATAGTCCTCCCGTATCCGGCCGGATCGCGAATTTTTTTCTAATTTGTTGATCTGGCCAGGCTCATCCCCTGTTTCATTTCATCCATATAGGTTATCTTTTTAATACAGACTGTAGTTACAGTTGTAAGGAGACCCTGTATGGCGAAGTATCAGAACATGCTGGTAGTAATCGACCCCAATCAGGACGACCAGCCTGCATTGCGGCGCGCGGTGTATCTGCACCAACGGATTGGTGGCCGCATCAAAGCCTTTTTGCCGATCTATGATTTTTCTTATGAGATGACCACCCTGCTCTCCCCCGACGAACGCACGGCCATGCGCCAGGGCGTCATCGGGCAGCGTACCGCCTGGATCCGCGAGCAGGCAAAATTCTATATAGAGTCCGGCGTGCCCATTGATATTAAAGTGGTGTGGCACAATCGTCCCTTCGAAGCCATTATTCAGGAAATCATCAGCGACAAGCATGATTTAGTGCTGAAGATGGCGCACCAGCACGACAAGCTGGAAGCGGTGATTTTCACCCCAACGGACTGGCACCTGCTGCGTAAATGCCCATGTCCGGTCTGGATGGTCAAAGATCAGCCGTGGCCGGAAGGCGGTAAAGCGCTGGTGGCGGTCAATCTCGCCAGTGAAGAGAACTACCACAACGCGCTCAATGAAAAACTGGTCAGAGAAACCATTGAGCTGGCGGAACAGGTTAACCATACAGAGGTTCACCTGGTGGGCGCCTATCCCGTCACGCCCATCAATATCGCGATTGAGCTCCCTGATTTTGACCCCAGCGTCTATAACGACGCCATTCGCGGTCAGCATCTGCTGGCCATGAAAGCGCTGCGGCAAAAATTCGGCATCGATGAAGGCCGCACCCACGTTGAAAAAGGGTTACCTGAGGAGGTCATTCCCGACCTGTCAGAGCATCTTCAGGCGGGGATCGTGGTACTGGGTACGATTGGTCGAACCGGACTCTCGGCAGCCTTCCTCGGCAATACCGCTGAACAGGTTATTGACCACCTGCGCTGCGACCTGCTGGCGCTGAAGCCGGACCAGTACCAGACGCCGGTTGAGCTGGACGACGAAGAAGACGATTAGTCCGTTGACTTCATTCGTGGTAATAAGACGTCATCCCCCGCCCGCGCGGGGGATTTTTTTGCATCCCATTAACAAAAATAAAGGGCCATTTGGCCCCGGTTTCAACAGCTTTATGGGTAACGAAAACGTTAGTGGATACCTAAGCGCCAGGCGTGATCGATCTCTTCTTTAAGCTCCATGGACGAAAGCGCCATTAAATCGGCGAACTCAAGTTCCAGCAATTTCAGCTTTTTCAGATACTGCGCGGGGGTTAAAGCAGCGGGGTCACGGCGCAGAAATTCGATGGCCAGTTGCGTGGGGGTTAACTCGGTATCCATAATATCCTCAGTTTGGGTGAAAAGCAGCCTATTGTAACACTTTCGCCTGATTATTTTATGAGCAAATAACCCCTTCGTTGCCTATATAAAAAAGCCGTCTCAGAAGAGACGGCTTAAGAAGCACAGGTTTTAAACGAGCAGGCCTTACAACGCTTTCAGAATCGCATCGACGCTGGCTTTGGCATCGCCAAACAGCATGTGGGTGTTCTCTTTAAAGAACAGCGGGTTTTGTACGCCAGCGTAGCCGGTGTTCATTGAACGTTTAAATACAATGACGTTCTGCGCTTTCCACACTTCCAGCACCGGCATACCGGCGATCGGGCTGCCCGGATCGTCCTGCGCGGCCGGGTTCACCGTGTCGTTAGCGCCGATGACCAGTACGGTGTCGGTATCGGAGAAATCATCGTTGATCTCATCCATTTCCAGCACGATGTCATACGGGACTTTCGCTTCCGCCAGCAGGACGTTCATATGGCCCGGCAGACGCCCGGCAACCGGATGAATACCGAAACGCACTTTGATTCCGCGCGCGCGCAGTCTTTCAGTGATTTCCGCGACCGGATACTGGGCCTGCGCAACCGCCATGCCGTAGCCCGGGGTGATGATGACCGACTGAGAACCTTTCAGCATCTCAGCGGTTTCTTCGGCGCTGATTTCACGGTGCTCACCCACTTCTTCATCACCTGTGGACGCCGTGCCGTCAGAACCAAAACCGCCGGCAATCACGCTGAAGAACGAACGGTTCATCGCCTTACACATGATGTAGGACAGAATTGCACCGGAAGAACCTACCAGCGCACCGGTTACGATCAGCAGGTCGTTGCTGAGCATAAAGCCCGCCGCCGCTGCCGCCCAGCCGGAGTAGGAGTTCAGCATTGATACCACGACCGGCATATCCGCGCCGCCGATGGAGGCCACCAGGTGCCAGCCAAACGCCAGGGCAATCACGGTCATTACCAGCAGGCACAGTACCTGCATGCCGATGCTGTCGGTACGCACGAAAACGATCAGCAGCAGGAAAGAAACGACCAGCGCCGCCAGGTTTAGCTTATGACGGTTCGGCAGCATCAGCGGCTTAGAAGACATCTTGCCGCACAGCTTGCCAAACGCCACAACGGAACCCGTAAAAGTCACCGCGCCGATGAAGATACCGAGGAACACTTCGGTCAAATGAATATTGACCAGAATCTGTTCCATACCGGTTTCATGCTGCAGATAGCTGTTAAAGCCAACCAGTACCGCCGCCAGGCCCACGAAGCTGTGCAGAATCGCCACCAGCTCCGGCATCTCGGTCATTTCAACTTTCTTCGCCAGGCGAATACCGATCGCGCCGCCGATAACCATCGCCAGCAGGATCCACGCGACGTTGCTGCTATCCGGCCCCAGAATGGTCGCCACCAGCGCAATCGCCATCCCGGCAATGCCGTAGTAGTTCCCCTGCTGGGAGGTTTCGTGTTTGGAAAGCCCCGCCAGGCTAAAAATAAACAGAATCGCGGCAACAATGTATGCAGCTGTAACTAATCCACCAGACATTTGTTACCCCTTATCCTTTGCGGAACATTTTCAGCATGCGCTGAGTGACGGTGAAACCACCAAAAATATTAATGCTGGCGATCAGCACCGCGATAAAGCTCAGGAAGCTGACCCAGCCGCCGTGGCCTATCTGTAACAATGCCCCTACCACGATAATGCCGGAAATCGCGTTAGTGACCGACATCAGCGGCGTATGCAGCGCATGGGAGACGTTCCATACGACGTAGTAACCGACCACGCAGGAGAGCGCGAAAACGGTAAAGTGGCCGAGGAACTCTTTCGGCGCCACGCTTGCCAGCCAGCCAAACAGAATAATCGCCAGCGCCATCAGCGCATACTTGCGCAGCGGCGAGCTCGGTTTCGCCTCTGCTTTTGGCGCTTCAACCTTTTTCGCTGCCGCCTGCGGCTGAGCAGATACCTGAATGGGTGGAGCGGGCCAGGTGATTTCACCCTCGCGAACCACGGTAACGCCGCGGATAACGACATCATCAAAATCGATAACGACATTGCCGTCTTTCTCTTTGCACAGCAGCTTAAGCAGGTTAACCAGGTTGGTGCCATACAGCTGTGAGGACTGCGTCGGCAGACGACCAGGGAGATCGGTATAACCGATAATCTTCACGCCGTTGGCGGTGGTAACCACCTGGCCCGGCACGGTGTATTCACAGTTGCCGCCGTTTTGCGACGCCAGGTCAACCACCACGCTGCCGGACTTCATGGAGTCAACCATCTCGCGGGTAATCAGCTTCGGCGCCGGTTTACCCGGAATCAGCGCGGTGGTAACGATGATGTCGACATCTTTGGCCTGGGCGGCAAAGAGCGCCATCTCGGCTTTGATAAAGGCTTCAGACATGACTTTGGCATAGCCGTCGCCGCTGCCCGCTTCCTCTTTAAAATCCAGCTCAAGGAACTCGGCGCCCATACTCTGCACCTGTTCTTTCACTTCCGGACGGGTATCAAACGCGCGGACGATTGCGCCGAGGCTGTTAGCCGCGCCGATGGCCGCCAGACCGGCAACCCCGGCTCCGATAACCATCACCTTCGCGGGAGGAACCTTACCTGCCGCGGTGATCTGCCCGGTGAAGAAGCGGCCAAACTCGTGGGCGGCTTCAACGATTGCGCGATAGCCGGCGATGTTAGCCATCGAACTTAACGCATCCAGCGACTGAGCGCGCGAAATACGCGGCACTGAATCCATCGCCATCACGTTGATGTTGCGCGCCGCCAGTTTTTCCATCAGCTGCGGGTTTTGCGCCGGCCAGATGAAGCTGATGAGCGTCGTGCCGGGATTAAGCAGCAGGAGCTCTTCGTCATCGGGCGCGTTCACTTTCAGAATGACGTCGGACTGCCAGACGTCATCATCGCTAACGATCTCCGCTCCAGCCTGAACGAAGGCCTCGTCGTCGAAACTGGCCAGCTTACCTGCGCCGCTTTCTACCGCGACGCTGAACCCGAGTTTCAGCAGCTGCTCCACCGTTTTCGGCGTGGCGGCGGCCCGGGTTTCCAGGGCTAGTCTCTCTTTTGGTACACCAATACGCATAGTTTTCCCTTCCATCGGTTTTTGATGATGGTTTACTTTTCTTACAAACGACCGTCGCGAAGGCGGATGAACGTGCCTTCCAACATATGTCTGAAAAAATAAAACAGTAACAAACTTTTTATAACCTACTGAAAATACCGATTGTGATCTACAGCAATAAAACAGAAATTTTGATTTTATTGGTAAAACGCACGGCTAACCGTGCCAGGCAGCAATATTTACCTTATTTTTATGCCAGCGCCTGATAATCCGCTTGGCAGAGGGGTTAATTCACCATTTATCGCCGTCTTGAACATCGTATTAACATTACGTTAACTTATGAAAGTGATATCGATTATCGATTTTGCTGGTCAAGCGGCTGTTTTTTCAACATATCGAAAAATGTTATATTTCTGCAGTATACGTTTAGGGCGACAACTGAAAATTGACGCAGACAGTCACTCACGATAAATGCAATAATCAAATGTTTTCAGTCAACAACAATACCAGTACATGGTTTGCGCAAGGCAAAGGATTATTTTTATGAAGCTTAAGAACTCACTCCTGGCGTCTGCTCTTCTGGCTACAACCGCGTTGTCTGCCCATGCAGCGACCGAGCTGACTCCGGAGCAGGCGGCAGCGCTGAAGCCCTACGATCGCGTAGTGGTTACCGGCCGTTTTAACGCCATTGGCGACGCGGTGCAGGCCGTTTCCCGTAAAGCGGACAAAGAAGGCGCAGCATCCTTTTATGTTGTCGACACGTCTGATTTTGGCAGCGGCGGCAACCTGCGCGTAACGGCCGATTTTTATAAAGAAAATGCCCCGCAGGCCGACGCGCCGAAAAATCGTGTGATTAACGGCGTAATGGAATTACCGAAGGACCAGGCCGTCGAGCTGGAGCCGTTTGATACCGTCACCGTACAGGGCTTCTACCGCAGCCAGCCGGAAGTTAACGACGCCATCACCAAAGCCGCTAAGGCCAAGGGCGCCGCCTCCTTCTTTATCGTGCGCCAGGTTGATGCCAACCAGGGCGGCAACCAGCGAATCACCGCCTATATCTACAAAGCCGATGCCAAAAAACGCGTTCTGCAAAGCCCGGACGCTATCCCGGCAGATTCAGAAGCCGGTCGCGCTGCGCTGGCGGAAGGCGGAGAAGCCGCGAAGAAAGTGGAGATCCCGGGCGTAGCGACCACCGCAGCGGTCGGTTCCGGCACCGGCGTAGGCCGCTTCTTTGAAACGCAATCATCTAAAGGCGGGCGTTACACCGTCACTCTGCCGGACGGTACCAAAGTCGAGGAAGTGAACAAAATCACCGCCGCGCAGATGGTGCCATACGACAGCATCAAGTTCACCGGTAACTACGGTAACATGACGGAAATCTCCTACCAGACGGCTAAGCGCGCGGCGAAGAAAGGCGCGAAGTACTACCACATTACCCGCCAGTGGCAGGAGCGCGGTGGCAACATCACCATCAGCGCCGACCTGTATAAGTAACGGCGTCTGAGCTGAACAAAAAGGCGGCGATCTGCCGCCTTTTTTCTTTTTTTCATTTCTCGCCATTGCATGCATACAAAACACTCCGTAAAATCCCGCGCCTTAGCGCAATCCTCCATTTTTATGCGATTTCGCCAAATAAATATTCTTAGTTTGATGATTGTCACCTCGGGAATGCAATGGAAAAGAAACTGGGCCTTAGCGCCCTGACCGCGCTGGTTCTCAGCTCAATGCTGGGTGCAGGCGTATTCAGCCTGCCGCAAAATATGGCAGCCGTCGCCAGCCCTTCCGCACTGCTTATCGGCTGGGGTATCACCGGCGTGGGGATCCTGTTCCTCGCCTTTGCCATGCTGCTGCTCACCCGCATTCGCCCCGAACTCGACGGCGGTATTTTTACCTACGCCCGGGAAGGCTTTGGCGAGTTGATAGGCTTCTGCTCCGCCTGGGGCTACTGGCTGTGCGCGGTTGTTGCCAATGTCTCCTATCTGGTTATCGTCTTCTCTGCGCTAAGCTTCTTTACCGATACCCCCGAGCTGCGCCTGTTTGGCGACGGCAACACCTGGCAATCCATCGTCGGCGCCTCCGTCCTGCTGTGGATTGTCCATTTCCTGGTGCTGCGCGGTGTACAAACGGCCGCGGGTATCAACCTGGCCGCGACGCTGGCCAAACTGCTGCCCCTCGGCGCGTTTATCGCGCTGGCCGCCATCGCGTTTCGTATGGAGACATTCCGCCTGGATTTCAGCGGCCTGGCGCTGGGCGTACCGGTATGGGAGCAGGTGAAAAACACCATGCTGATCACCCTGTGGGTTTTTATCGGCGTCGAAGGCGCGGTCGTGGTTTCCGCACGCGCGCGTAATAAACAGGATGTTGGCCGCGCGACGCTGCTGGCAGTACTCTCCGCGCTGGCGGTCTATCTGCTGGTGACGCTTCTCTCGTTAGGCGTCGTGCCGCGTAGCGAGCTGGCGGAAATACGCAACCCCTCAATGGCCGGGCTGATGGTCAACATGATGGGCTCATGGGGGGAGATTGTTATTGCCGCCGGGCTGATTATTTCCGTCTGCGGCGCGTATCTGAGCTGGACCATTATGGCGGCGGAGGTGCCCTATCTGGCAGCAACGCATAAAGCCTTCCCGCGCCTGTTTGCCCGGACCAATAAAAACAATGCCCCGTCGGCTTCGCTGTGGCTCACCAACGTCAGCGTACAGGCTTCGCTGGTATTGATTTGGCTTACCGGCTCAGATTACAACACGCTGCTGACCATCGCCTCTGAGATGATCCTGGTGCCCTACTTTCTCGTCGGCGCATTTTTGCTGAAGATTGCTGAGCGCCCGCTGCACAAGGCCGTCGGTGTCGGTGCCTGTATTTATGGCTTATGGTTATTATATGCGTCCGGCCCTGTGCATTTATTGTTGTCAGTGATACTTTACGCTCCGGGTCTTCTGGTTTTCCTGTATGCCCGTCGTACACACCAGCACGATCGCCCGCTCAAACGCCGTGACCTGGCATTAATTGGTTTTTTGCTGGTTGCCGCCGTACCGGCAACGTGGATGTTGGTAGGGTAAGCGGTTACCCTGCCGCTGAACTCAAAGGAGATACCCATGGCTGATATCCAGCCTCGTCCAATCCTGATTACCGGCGGGGGCCGTCGTATCGGCCTCGCCCTGGCCCGCCATTTTCTGGCCCGGCAGCAGCCCGTTATTATCAGCTACCGCACCTGGTATCCCGCCGTCGACGCGCTTCGTGAAGCGGGCGCCGTTTGTCTGCACGCGGATTTCAGCACTGACGATAGCATTCTGGCGTTCGCCGAAGAGGTGAAGGCGCACGCCGGCAGCGGTCTGCGCGCCATCATCCATAACGCCAGCGGCTGGATGGCGGAAAAGCCCGGGGTGCCGTTAACCACGGTGCTCGCCAGCATGATGCAAATTCACGTCAACGCCCCCTACTTGCTCAACCATGCTCTGGAGAGCCTGCTTCGCGGCCACGGCCATGCGGCCAGCGACATTATCCATATCACCGACTACGTTGTGGAGCGCGGCAGCGACAAACACATTGCCTACGCCGCCAGCAAAGCGGCGCTGGATAATATGAGCCGCTCGTTCGCCCGCAAGCTGGCGCCGGAAATTAAGGTCAATGCTATCGCCCCTTCGCTGATTTTATTTAACGAAGGCGATGACGCGGAATACCGCAAGCAGGCGCTTGATAAATCGCTGATGAAAATCGCGCCAGGTGAAAAAGAGATCAGCGACCTGATCGAATACCTGTTCAGCAGCCGCTACGTGACCGGTCGCTCATTTGCCGTCGACGGCGGCCGCAATCTGCGCTAGTGGAAACGACTCCAGCCGATAATTAACAGCCACGCGCAGAGGCTCCAGCACCCCACTGCGCCTGCCAGAGCGAACGGCAGGCGCATAACGCCGGTGAAATACCATAGCGAGAGCAAATAGATAAAGTACGGAATGATCGACCACATCCCGAATACGATGGTGGTTCGCAGCGCTTCGATCCCCCGTTCGCTGGCAACGATATAGTTCGCGATCAGGGCGAAAGTCGGAAAGAGCGGAATCAACCCGGCGATATAGTAGTTCTTCGTTTTAGACAGCACGCCAATCAGGACAACGACCAGCGCGCCGAGCAGCGCTTTTATCAACAACCCCATACCTTTTGCCTTAACATTTAAACAACAAGACCCCGCAGCATAACGGAAGCGCCGACAATTATAAACGCGCAAGAGCGGCCGATACCGTGTAGAAGCAAAAGACCTATTTTTTAGCGGTCTCATCACTGACGCCAGCCCCTATGCCGAATATCCGCAGCTGGTATTAAACGTACGCAAGGATGATATCCCTGGCAAGCGAGCACGTTATTCGAAGACCGTTTTCGCTGCCTTAAAAACCCTTCGGCTAAATACACACATTAAACCGAAAAGAGAATATTTTTTCTGATTGTTGAGTTATACGTATAACATATTATTTTTCGTATTTTTAGATACAAATCAAATTAGCCTATTTTCGGCTCATCTCCCCCTCACGTATTTACACAGATTTTAAAACCTGAAGCGCTTTACTGACGGGCATTTACAAAATATCCAACTCAATAACTGCACCGCTTCAGTGCAGCTAGTGATCTGCACTAAATGATTCAAATCAATACTGGCGAAATAGCTTAAAAGTTGTTAATTGATATGGTTGATTTTTATCATAAGGGGTTATTTTGAAATTATTCTTTTTGCGCAAATCCTGAATAAGCGCACATAGCCATTTTTTAGCAAAATGGCTAAATAAAACCAATTATTTTGATTTACATCAATATAAAACCGATTTCACAAGGAAGCATACTTTGCCGTTAATAACAGGCACGGTAGTAGATATGATCGTAATTATATGATTTTACAATCTTTCGATCTGTTCCTGATATCCGCAACAGAATTTTATTCTGTTCACAATCCTCAACGCAGCCATTTAGTTCAGCTCATGCCAGTTTTTCGAATCTTTTACTTGTTGCTATTATCATTACTAGTATTAGACACTCATCTGATTGTTATTATTTTATATTAATCAGCATCAGAACCAGTTAAAGGAATCTCCATGTTCGGACCTGCTTCACGCAAAGTAAAAATGGCCATGAACTTCATCAAAATATATTCATCAACGCGAAAATGCTCGTAAATTACCGGAGAGCGTCAAGCATGCAGTGGAATATTGAAAATAGCCTTGTATGTCCTGTAACAGGAACAGGTTTTTCAGTTGCGGCAAGTGCCAAAAATCTGAAATTAATTATTTGGTATAGTGGAGATTATTTTTTGAGCATTGGTTCGGTTATTAACATCACACAAAATGAAGTTTTCATTAATGGTGTGCCCGGCGATTTACAGGTTATTCATGCATTCCCCTATACGGAAAATTTGTGGTCAACATTTTCAAAGAATATTGAATGCCCCGGTAATCAGAACCCTATGCTGCTCATCTGCAATCGAAGAAGCCTCTGCAAGTTCGCCTTGTGCCCCTACGGCGCCAGGCAAAAGAGGCCGCAATAAGGCTTCCCCCTCATTCGCGCTAGCGTACCGGTACTTATTTTCTATGTGGGCACGTGCTGTCCTGACAGCCCGTGCCCACATTGTGCCGCATCCTGTTCCCTTAATGCGCAATGCTTCTGCTCGTATCTGAATCATTGTCTGGCTCCGCAAAAAATAGTCCTGAACCGCAGCTCCGGGAATCATAGCGAATTTCATGGCTAATATATAGCTCATATTAATGTCCGGATGGTTTACAATGGCGGTAGCGAATGAATAGGCACCTGACTTCAGATACTGAATGCGCCACCTCAGCCGCGATTCAGGTACAGAGATTCAAGCGATTAAAAGATGAGTGCAGGCATACACAATATGAATAAAATTGTTTTCGTTGAGGATGATGCCGAGGTCGGCGCACTGATTGCGGCCTACCTTGGCAAACACGATATGGACGTGGTGGTAGAACCGCGCGGCGATCGGGCGGAAGAGGTTATCGCGCGCGAAAAGCCGGACCTGGTGCTGCTGGATATCATGCTGCCGGGTAAAGACGGTATGACGCTGTGCCGCGATTTACGCGGCCAGTGGCAGGGGCCAATCGTATTGCTCACTTCACTGGACAGCGATATGAACCATATTCTCTCACTCGAAATGGGCGCCAGCGATTATATCCTGAAAACCACGCCGCCCGCGGTGCTGTTAGCTCGCCTGCGCCTGCATTTGCGCCAGCATATCGCCGTGCCGGACGGCAGCGTCCCCTCCTCGCTCACCCCGCATAAAGCGATCGCTTTTGGCTCCCTGAGTATCGACCCGGTGAATAGACAGGTGATGCTCGGCGGCGAAAGCGTCGCCTTATCCACTGCGGATTTCGATCTCCTGTGGGAGTTAGCGACCCATGCTGGACAAATTATGGATCGGGACGCGTTATTAAAAAATCTGCGCGGAGTCAGCTACGATGGTATGGACCGCAGCGTCGATGTCGCCATCTCGCGGCTGCGTAAAAAGCTTCTCGATAATGCGACTGAGCCATATCGTATCAAAACGGTACGCAATAAAGGTTACCTGTTCGCCCCGCACGCCTGGGACAATTAATTTTGGCATATGGCGATGGAATAGCTGTTTGTGCGGAGTTAGCCGTCAGAGCCAATTCAACCTCCTGTTAATTATTTTTAAAACAGGGGGTGAAATTGCTTTTCCCACGCAAAACCCGCGCTTCACCGCGCGGCGCGCCTCACGACTTGCCGGGCGGGTGATACTCTTTGCAGACAATCAACGGAAAACATTCTACTGTGGAGTGATAGCGCTGGCGCCTGGCCAGTATCGACACCCGTCGTGAGTATAGAGATTCACACCTTCAGTGGGTTGGGATGACCGCAATATCTACTGCACGGGAGCATCTATATGTTGAACGATCTCAGCAGCGATGAAAGCAAAAGACGCGCGGCGATTGACCTGTTAAAAAACGCGGACGAAGGGCGAGACGAAGCGTTAAAAAAATACACTCATCTGGTCTGCCAGTTGCTAAAAATGCCAATGAGTTTTGTGTCAATCCTTGACGATGAAAAGCAGTACATCAAATCCGCTCAGAATATCGCCCCCACGGACACCAGCCTGGGCGGAGCATTTTGCGAACAGACCCTGAAACAGGGTGAGACTCTCCTTTGTCCTGATACGCATCAGCACCCGATCTTTCATCGCGATCGGGCGGTCAGAGAAGCGCCATTCATTCGCTTTTATGCAGGATGCCCGCTGAAAACCCGCGACGGAGTGACCGTGGGTACCTTGAGTATCTTAGATACGCAACCCAGGGCACTTTCAGATGAGCAGATCGCTATTTTTAAGGCGCTGGCCGAGCTGATATCGGATTTCTTAGCCTCCTGGCACTCAGTGGGGTATATCGACGTCGTCACGCTTTTACCCAATCGGCAGCGCCTGCTCAAGGACATTGAGGTGTCGGCGGAGGGTACTTTCAGGCTGGTCATTATTGACTGCATTGATATGCCATTTGCCTACGAGATGGCCCGCTCATTGGGGATGCTGGCGGTAGAGAATTTGCTTCGTGACATGACCGTCGCGCTGCAGGCGCGCCTGCCCATGGCGAGCAAACTTTACGCCGTGGCGGTTGGACGCTTTGCCTTTTTCACCCCGGAACCCATGGCGCTGTCATTGGAGGGTATAGCACTACGGCTTCAGGGAACCCAGGCCAGGATCGGCCCGGACGTTCCCCTGGATTTGAATATTCACATGGGTGACTCCGGTATTTGCGATAGCGACATGACGCCAAATGAAATTCTGCGGCGCGCGGTGAGCGCACTGCATGAAGCGATAAGCCAGGGGCACCGTTTTACGACCTATAATGACGCACTGGACATCCGCAAGAAGCGAGATTTCAGCCTGCTCACCGAACTCAGGCAAACGCTGCAGGGAAACCAGGGGTTATATCTGGTCTTTCAGCCAAAAATTTCGCTGACGACGGGAGACGTGACGGGCGCTGAAGCCTTGATAAGATGGAAGCATCCTATCAATGGCGAAGTGCTGCCGGGTGAATTTATTCCGCTGGTCGAAAAGACTAGCCTGATGCGCGAACTCTCGGCCTGGGTTATCGATCATACTATCGCGCAGTTGAGTGACTGGCGGGATCGGGGGCTTTCTCTTCCCGTCTCAATTAATCTCGCCGCCAGCGATTTTTCTCGACCCGATTTCGCTGAGGAGCTTGAGCAGAAACTGCGGGAGGCGTGTCTTGACCCAGCCCTGCTGGGGGTGGAGTGTCTGGAGACTGAGAAGATGCTTGAAAGTCCGGCCGCGCTGAACGGACTGGACATGCTCAAAAAACGCGGGTTTAAAATTTCTCTGGATGACTTTGGATCGGGATACAGCAACATTAATTACCTGCGGCAAATCCCGCTGGACATCATCAAACTCGACCGGTCTATTGTGAGGCATATAGTCCATGAGAAAGCCAGCCGCATTATTGTGCACAACGTTATCAGGCTCCTCAAGCAGCTCGATTACGTCGTCCTTGCCGAAGGCGTCGAGGATCTCGAAACGGTTGAGATTTTACGCAGCCTGGGCTGCGATGAGGTTCAGGGATATTTTTATGCCCGGCCGATGGTCTCCGTTGATTTTGCCGCATGGTATCGCACCAGAAAGGCAGACCAGGGAAAGAAATCCTGAGACGAACGACTCTTTTCAATGTTCTTTCAGTATATGAACCAATCCAGCGATAAAGACGCGCAACGGGCGCTGCACTGAGGAACACGATATGACTACCTTTTACCAATTGACTGCCACCAGCCTGCACGGCCAGCCCATCTCAATGGCTGACTATGCTGGCAAGCTCGTTCTGGTGGTCAATACTGCCAGCCAGCAATATGCAGGGCTGGAAGCGCTCTATGCGAAATACGCTGCCCATGGGCTGATAGTGCTTGGTTTCCCCTGCAACCAGTTTGGTAAGCAGGAGCCCGGCGGCGTCGATGACATCGAGCAGACCTGTCGGATCAATTACGGTGTAAGCTTCCCGATGTTCGAGAAAGTGGAGGTCAACGGCGCCGGCGCGCACCCGCTGTTTCGTTACCTGAAAGATGAGTTACCCGGCGTGCTGGGCGGGCGGATCAAATGGAACTTCACGAAGTTCTTGATCGGTCGCGACGGCACCCCTCTCACGCGTTTCGCGCCGTTCACCACCCCGGAGAAAATGGAGACCGCCATCCTTGCCGCACTAAAGATTTAAATCTTTTGCCTCCCTGACCGCTGCCTGTGCGCGAGTGAATGTTCGCTCCGCGCCGGAAGTGCGCCTGGAAAAATGACAATGGGTTAGGAATAAGTCCCGCGCACGCGATACAAATCACTCATTTTTCAGCCCACCACACGCCAGATATTTCTCTTTTCTGCGAGTTAAGCCATCTATTAAAACAATACCTGCCCGGCAAGATGACCTATTCCCATCGACGAAAACATCGCCAGGGTGCTCCAGAAAGTAATTCTGCCGATCGCCCTGACAGGAGAGGCTCTGCTGACAATTGAAGATATATAGCCAAGAGCGGCCAGTGAAAAAAGGGAGGAGAGAATAACAAAGAGAAAAACCAGCGTTGCTGGAGAAAGCCATGCAACGACTAAAGGCAACGTTGCGCCAGCGGAAAAACTCAGCGCCGAGAAAACGGCAGCCTGCAGGGGGCGCGCAGAATTGGTATCCGTCAGTCCCAGCTCCTCGCGGGCATGCGTGTCCAGAGCATCTTTCACCATGAGTTGTTCGGCAACCTTTTGGGCAAGCTCTGGCTCGAGTCCGCGTTGCACATAAAGTAAAGTCAGCTCGCGTACTTCTCCCTGATAATCTGTTTCCAGTTCCCTCTTTTCCTGAGCGAGAACCGCGTTTTCCGTGTCGGCCTGAGATGAGACGGAAACATATTCCCCCGCGGCCATCGACATCGCCCCCGCGACCAGCCCGGCAATGCCCGCCAGTAAAACCCCGGAAGAGCCCGTATTAGCAGACGCAACGCCAAGAACAAGGCTCGCTGTCGAAACAATACCATCGTTAGCCCCGAGTACAGCAGCCCTTAACCATCCGACGCGTTCAATGCTGTGTCGTTCAAGATGCATGCTTTTATTCTCCTTTAAGTACGCCTGTTCAGCCTGGCGGAATGAGGGTGGAATAAAACGGATTAAAACAGAGAACGCTTCGCACATCGGCGCCGACCGAGGTACATTACATTCTTCTCTGATTTGGCTTCAACCCACACCATCATACTTATGCGTGCCGGATGTTGTCAGCCGCAGCGAACCCTGCTTTCATAGCAAATCAAATGGGCATAAAACGCAACAAGGGTTTTTCACGTAGATTGCGCCTGGATAAATGCCCCCGCAGTGCCCCTGCAGGTAAAAGCAGGAATTTAACCTTTTGATTTTGAGTGATATTTAATGAAAAAGCTGTTTGTGCAGTTTTACCTCCTGCTGTTCGTCTGCTTCCTGGTCATGACCATGATGGTGGGCCTGGTGTACAAATTCACCGCCGAACGCGCAGGGCGTCAGTCGCTGGACGACCTGATGAAAAGTTCGCTGTATCTGATGCGCAGCGAGCTGCGGGAGATCCCGCCGCGCGACTGGAGCAAAACGCTCAAAGAGCTGGACCTCAATCTCTCTTTCGATCTGCATATCGAGCCCATCAGCAAATTCAAGCTCTCGGAAAACTCGATGCAGCATCTGCGCGCCGGGGATATCGTCGCCCTCGACGATCAGTACACCTTTATCCAGCGGATCCCGCGCAGCCACTACGTGCTCTCCGTCGGTCCGGTGCCGTATCTCTATTTTTTGCATGAGATGCGCCTGCTCGATCTGGCCCTGATGGCTTTTATCGCCATCTCGCTGGCCTTTCCGGTCTTTATCTGGATGCGTCCTCACTGGCAGGAGATGCTGCGTATTGAGACCGCCGCCCAGCGCTTCGGCGACGGACATCTTACTGAACGCATTCATTTCGACAGCATGTCCAGCTTCGCGCGGCTGGGGGTGGCGTTTAATCAGATGGCCGATAACATCAACGCGCTTATCGCCAGCAAAAAACAGCTGATCGATGGCATCGCCCATGAACTGCGGACCCCGCTGGTGCGCCTGCGCTATCGCCTGGAAATGAGTGAGAACCTCACCGAAGCCGAATCGCAGGCGTTGAACCGCGATATCGGGCAGTTGGAGGCGCTGATTGAAGAACTTCTGACCTACGCCCGGCTTGACCGCCCGCAGAACGAACTGAAGCTAACGACCCCCAATTTCCCGGCGTGGATCCGCGATCACGTTGAAGATATTCAGACGGTTAATCCCCAGCGCGAGATTGCGCTAACCGACGTCGTGGCCGGGAGTTACGGCGCGCTGGATATGCGCTTAATGGAACGGGTGCTGGATAATCTGGTGAATAATGCCCTGCGCTACAGTAACCAGCGTATTCAGATCAGCCTGACGCTGCAGGCTTCGCGCGCGACGCTGCGGGTCGAAGATGATGGCCCCGGAATTGCGCCTGATGAACGTGAGCGAGTGTTCGAGCCTTTCGTACGCCTCGACCCGAGCCGCGATCGCGCGACCGGCGGCTGTGGCCTCGGTTTAGCTATCGTCCACAGCATCGCCCAGGCAATGGCCGGAGAAGTGCATTGCGAAGCGAGTTCGCTGGGCGGGGCCTGTTTTTGCTTTAGCTGGCCGGTCTATCATCAGTTGCCGGATTTTACCTCCGCCTGATACGCCTTTGCGCAAAAGCTGAGGCCTGCTATAGTTAAAAAATCGCTAAGTATGTTGTAACTAAGATGGGGAAATATGGCCAGCTATGACCTTGTTGAACGTCTGAACGACACCTTTCGCCAGCTCGAGCATGAACTGCAGGCGCTAAAACACGCCCTGAGCCAGTGCCGCCTGCTGGCCGCCCGCGTCTTTGAGCTGCCGCCGGTGAGTAAAGACGCAGAACACCAGCCGCTGGAGAGCATCAACGTGGTTCAGCACACCGGCAAAACCGCGCTGGAGATGGCGCTCAGGCACTATAGTCATCTGTTTATCCAGCAGCAGTCGGAAACCCGCAGCAGCAAAGCCGCCGTGCGTTTACCCGGCGCGATTTGTCTGCAAACTGACGCCCGGGAACAGGCTGAACTCTTAGACAAAATCACCCATATCAACGCCCTCAAAGCGCGCTTCGAGAAGATTATCACCGTGGATTCCGGCCTGCCTGCCGCCGCGCGGTTTGAGTGGGTCCACCGCCACCTGCCGGGACTGATTACGCTGAGCGCCTATCGCACGCTAACTCCCCTCCTCGATCCGAGCACCATCCGCTTCGGCTGGGCCAATAAGCACGTGATTAAAAATCTCACCCGCGATCGGGTACTCATGCAGCTGGAAAAAAGCCTTCAGTCGCCCCGGGCGGTTCCGCCGTGGACCCGCGAGCAGTGGCAAAGCAAGCTGGAGCGAGAGTATCAGGATATTGCCGCCCTGCCGCAGCGGGCAAAGCTGAAAATCAAGCGGCCGGTGAAGGTGCAGCCCATCGCCAGGGTCTGGTACAGCGGGGAACAAAAACAGGTGCAATACGCCTGTCCGGGACCGATGATTGCACTGATATCCGGCACCAAGGGCGTCAGCGTGCCGGACCTCGGTGAACTCCTGAACTATGACGCCGATAACGTGCAGTATCGCTACAAACCGCAGGCGCAGTCGCTCAGGCTACTGATTCCGCGGCTGCACCTGTGGCTGGCTAGCGAGTAGACATACTGCCCACCATCTCTTCCGGGCGTACCCAGCGGTCAAACTCGGCTTCCGTCAGGTAGCCGAGCGCCAGCGCCGACGCTTTCAGGGTTAACCCCTCTTTATGGGCCTTTTTGGCAATTTCCGCCGCTTTGTCATAGCCGATATGGGTATTCAGCGCGGTTACCAGCATCAGCGACTCATTCAGCAACTGGCTGATGCGTTCACGGTTCGGCTCAATGCCTTCCGCGCAGTGCTCGTTAAAGCTCGCCATCCCGTCAGCCAGCAGCCGCACCGATTGCAGGAAGTTGTGGATCACCATCGGGCGATAGACGTTGAGCTCAAAGTTGCCCGATGCGCCGCCGATATTCACCGCGACATCGTTGCCCATCACCTGACAGCACAGCATGGTCAGGGCTTCGCACTGGGTCGGGTTCACCTTGCCCGGCATAATCGACGAACCCGGTTCATTTTCCGGGATCGCAATTTCGCCAATCCCACAGCGCGGGCCGGAGGCCAGCCAGCGCACATCGTTGGCAATTTTCATCAGCGAAGCGGCCAGCCCTTTCAGCGCCCCGTGCGCGTGCACCAGCGCATCAACGGTCGCCAGCGCTTCAAACTTGTTCGGCGCGGTGACAAACGGCTGGCCGCTTAAGGCCGCCAGCTCGGCGGCGACGCGTACCGCATATTCCGGATGGGTATTGAGCCCGGTTCCCACCGCCGTCCCGCCCAGCGCCAGCTCGGCCAGATGCGGCAGGCTATGATCGAGATGTTTTAAATTGTGCTCCAGCATGGCTACCCAGCCGGAGATCTCCTGACCGAGGGTCAGCGGCGTCGCATCCTGCAGATGGGTGCGGCCGATTTTGACAATATCGCTGAAGGCAACGGCTTTATTGTTCAGGGTCTGCTTCAGCACGTTGAGCTGCGGGATCAGCTTCTCCCGCAGGGCAATCATCGCCGCCACGTGCATCGCCGTCGGGAACACGTCGTTAGAGCTCTGGCTCTTGTTGACATCATCGTTGGGGTGAATCTTACGCTCCATCCCGCGCGGCCCGCCCAGCAGTTCACTCGCGCGATTGGCCAGTACCTCATTCATATTCATGTTGCTTTGCGTGCCGGAGCCGGTTTGCCAGATAGCCAGCGGAAACTCGTCCGGATGTTTGCCTGCCAGCACTTCGTCCGCGGCCTGAATAATCGCTTGCGCTTTCTCCGCGGCCAGAAGGCCGAGATCGTTATTCACCTTCGCCGCTGCGCGCTTGGTCAGCGCCAGCGCATAAATAAGCTCGGCCGGCATTTTTTCCGTCGAAATACGAAAATGTTCCAGCGAGCGCTGGGTTTGCGCGCCCCATAGCTTGTCGGCAGGCACATCGATGGCGCCCATTGAGTCTTTTTCACTGCGATGCGTTGTCATGACTTTCTCCTTGGATTCAACGTGCGTAATAGCGACAAAGCTCACCTGCTCAAAGGGTAAAGTATGGGTCAGATTTATAAGTTGTTTTGGTGGTTCGTGCCGCTAAGCGGCATAAAAAAACCGCCCCGAAGGGCGGCTGAAATCATTTTACGCAGCGGGCGCACTGCGAGCTCTGGATTTGCTGGAAGAAGTCGTTGCCTTTGTCATCCACGAGGATAAACGCCGGGAAGTCTTCGACTTCAATTTTCCAGATGGCTTCCATCCCCAGTTCAGGATAGGCCACGCACTCGAGGCTGCGGATACTCTGCTGCGCCAGTACCGCCGCCGGGCCGCCGATGCTGCCGAGGTAGAAACCGCCGTGTTTATGACAGGCGTCGGTCACCTGCTGGCTGCGGTTGCCTTTGGCTAACATGATTTTACTCGCCCCGTGCGCCTGCAGCAGGTCGACGTAGGAGTCCATGCGGCCAGCGGTCGTCGGGCCAAGGGAGCCGGACGCGTAGCCGTCGGGCGTTTTTGCCGGGCCCGCGTAGTAGATCGGGTGGTCTTTGACGTACTGCGGCAACGCCTCACCGCTGTCGATAAGCTCTTTCAGCTTCGCGTGGGCGATATCGCGGGCCACGATAATCGTCCCGCTCAGCGACAGGCGGGTCGACACCGGGTACTGCGACAGCAGCGCCAGAATATCGCTCATCGGCTGGTTGAGGTTGACCTTGACCGCCTCGCCCTCGCCGGCCTGACGAAGATGCTCGGGAATATATTTGCCCGGATTGCTCTCCAGTTTCTCAATCCAGATCCCCTGGCGGTTGATCTTGGCTTTGATATTGCGATCCGCCGAGCAGGAGACGCCCATGCCCACCGGGCAGGAGGCGCCGTGGCGCGGCAGGCGCACGACGCGGATATCGTGGGCGAAGTATTTGCCGCCGAACTGCGCGCCGAGACCGAGGTTTTGCGCCTCCACCAGCAGTTCCTGTTCCAGCTGAATATCGCGGAAGGCCTGACCGTGTTCGTTGCCTTCGGTCGGCAGGCCGTCGTAGTACTTGGTTGAGGCCAGCTTAACGGTTTTCAGGGTGGACTCCGCCGAGGTGCCGCCAATGACGAAAGCAATATGGTACGGCGGGCAGGCGGCGGTTCCCAGAGTGCGCATTTTTTCGACGAGATAGTTTTTCAGCTTCGCCGGGGTAATTAGCGCTTTGGTTTCCTGGTACAGGTAGGTTTTATTCGCCGAGCCGCCGCCTTTGGCGATGCAGAGGAATTTGTACTCCTCGCCGTCGGTGGCGTAAAGATCGATCTGCGCAGGCAGGTTAGTGCCGGTGTTGACCTCTTTATACATATCCAGCGGCGCGTTCTGCGAATAGCGCAGGTTATCCTGGATATAGGTGTTATAAACGCCCTGCGCCAGCGCGGCTTCATCGCCGCCGCCGGTCCACACGCGCTGGCCTTTTTTGCCGGTAATAATCGCGGTACCGGTATCCTGGCAGGTCGGCAGCACGCCTTTGGCCGCGATATCCGAGTTGCGCAGAAACTGCAGCGCCACGTACTTATCGTTTTCGCTGGCTTCCGGGTCGTTGAGAATATCGGCCACCTGCTGCTGGTGCGCCGGGCGAAGCATAAAGGAGGCGTCGTGGAAAGCGTGTTGTGCCAGTAAAGTTAGCGCCTGAGGTTCAACTTTCAGAACTTCCTGGCCGGCGAATTCGGCGACGGAGACGTAATCACTGCTGAGGAGGTAGTACTCGGTATCGTCCTTTTTCAGTGGAAAAGGATCCTGATATACAAACGGTTTATTCGACATTGTGCTCTCACTTACTGCTTAGCTGATTATATTTCAGGCAGACACTCCATTTGCCCGTGGAAAAGCGAGTCGATCGATTTTACACAATTTTTTAACAAAAACTGAGACAAGGACGACTTTTTCTTCGCGCCGGTTGCTTATCGGTCGATTGCTGGTTTAATAGTGCCATGACTATTAAGTGGAAACAGGGATTGAGAATGCAAAAGCTCATTAACTCAGTGCAAAACTACGCCTGGGGAAGCCATACCGCCTTAACCGAACTTTATGGGATTGCTAACCCGGACAACCTGCCGATGGCGGAGCTGTGGATGGGCGCCCATCCCAAGAGCAGCTCGCAGATTGTGGATAATAGCGGGACGCCGCGCTCTCTGCGCGACGCGATCGAAAGCGATAAAGCAACCCTGCTTGGCGCGAAAGTCGCCGAGCGTTTTGGCGAACTGCCGTTCCTGTTCAAAGTCCTGTGCGCCGCACAGCCGCTCTCTATCCAGGTGCACCCCAACAAGCAGGCCTCGGAGATCGGTTTTGCCAAAGAGAACGCTGCCGGGATCCCGCTTGATGCCGCCGAACGTAACTATAAAGATCCGAACCACAAGCCGGAGCTGGTTTTCGCCTTAACGCCGTTCCTCGCCATGAACGCCTTCCGCGAGTTTGCCGAAATCGTCACCCTGCTGCAGCCGGTTGCCGATGCGCATCCGGCGATTGCCCAGTTCCTTGCGCAGCCTGACGCCGGGCATCTTAGCCAGCTGTTCGCCAGCCTGCTGAACATGAAAGGCGATGAAAAAGCGCACGCCTTACGGGCGCTGCAGGCGGCGCTGGACAGCGAACAGGGTGAGCCCTGGCAGACTATCCGCCTGATCGCCGAGTTCTACCCGGACGATAGCGGCCTCTTCTCTCCGCTGCTGCTCAACGTGGTCAAACTGAATCCCGGCGAGGCGATGTTCCTGTTTGCGGAAACCCCGCACGCCTACCTGCAGGGCGTGGCGCTGGAAGTGATGGCCAACTCTGATAACGTGCTTCGCGCGGGCCTGACGCCGAAATATATCGATATTCCGGAACTGGTGGCGAACGTCAAATTTGAGCCAAAACCCGCGGGCCAACTGCTGACCCAGCCGGTAATTCACGGCGCGGAGCTGGACTTCCCCATCCCGGTTGACGATTTTGCCTTCTCGCTGCACGACCTGTCAGCGCAGGCGTCAACCATCGCCCAGCAGAGCGCGGCGATCCTGTTCTGCGTCGAGGGTGAGGCGACGATTGCCAAAGGCGAACAGCGCCTGACGCTGAAGCCGGGTGAATCCGCGTTTATCGGCTGTAATGAATCACCGGTGCAGGTCAGCGGCCGCGGCCGCGTGGCGCGCGTGTTTAATAAGCTCCAGTAAGTTACTGAACTTTTTAGCCACAGTTGCTAGACTTTCACCCATCATGACAACACAACCAGGCGGCCCGATCCGCCTGGTTTCATTTATGGACAAATGCTATGAAAAAATCGCTGGTCGCAGCAGGAGTTATCATTGCGCTGGGCGTCGTCTGGACGGGCGGCGCGTGGTATACGGGGAAGCAGCTGGAAAGCCGCATTGCCGACATGGTGCAGCAGGCTAATGCTCAGCTGCAAAGCAGCGCGCCGCAGGCTGGCGTGGAGCTGACGTATCAGGGCTATCAGCGCGGACTGTTCCGCAGCCATTTACAGCTGGTGCTGAAGCCTGCTGCCGGCAAAGCGCCCCGCTGGCTTGCCGCAGGACAGTCGCTGGT
This sequence comes from Klebsiella sp. ME-303, assembly GCF_007910085.1. Taxonomy (NCBI): domain Bacteria; kingdom Pseudomonadati; phylum Pseudomonadota; class Gammaproteobacteria; order Enterobacterales; family Enterobacteriaceae; genus Klebsiella; species Klebsiella sp. ME-303. The sequence goes on from NZ_VOJB01000061.1 coordinate 272,707, forward strand.
GTTTGATGAAGTCGTCGATCACGGCCCTTTCCCGCTGGCTTCGCTCAAATCCTTTAACCTCGCCCCGGCGATGGCGTCCGTCAAAACCACCCTGACCAATAACGACGCCAGCAAGGCGCTGTTCGACATCGCTAAAGGCGAAACGCCGTTCACCATTGATACCCGTATCGCTTATAGCGGCGACAACACATCCGCTATTGTGCTCAACCCGCTTGATTACGCGAAAGGCGATGAGAAGGTGACCTTCAGCGGCGGACAGTTCCAGCTGGACGCTGACCGCGAAGGGAAAACCCTCAGCCTGAGCGGCGAAGCCGGTAGCGGGCAGATTAACGCGGTTAACGAGTACAACCAGAAAGTTCAGCTCACCTTTAATAACCTGAAAACCGACGGCTCTACCGAAATGGCCAGCTTCAACGAGCGTATCGGTAAACAGGCTATCTCGCTGGACAAGCTGGCGATTGGCGTTGAAGGCAAAGAGCTGGCGCTGTTCGAAGGGATGAAAATTGACGGCAATTCGTCGCTGACTGCCGACGGTAAAGGTATTAACAGCCAGCTGGACTACACGGTCAACAGCCTCAAGCTGCAAAATCAGGATATCGGTAGCGGCCGGCTGACGCTGAAGCTGGACAATATTGATGGCGAAGCCTTCCATCAGTTCAGCCAAAAATACAACGCTGAAGCGCAGACGCTGATGGCGGATCCGCAGCTGGCGCAGAATCCTGAGCTCTATCAGCAGGCGTTAACGCAAACCTTCTTTAGCGCGCTGCCGATGATGCTGAAAGGCAGCCCGTCCCTGACCATTTCGCCGCTGAGCTGGCGCAATGCGAAGGGGGAAACCACCCTGAATCTTTCGATTCTGCTGAAAGACCCGTCGCTGACCACCACCCCGCCGCAGACGCTGGCCGATGAGGTGGATCGTAGCGTTAAATCGCTCGACGGCAAGCTGGTGATCCCGGTGGATATGGCGACGGCGTTTATGACCCAGATTGCCGGGCTGGAAGGCTATCAGCCCGCCGACGCCGCTAAGCTTGCGGATCAGCAGGTGAAAGGCCTGGCGGCGATGGGGCAGATGTTCCGCATCTCCACCATGGAAGATAACGCCATTACCTCAAGTCTGCAGTACGCTGACGGCCAGGTTACGCTGAACGGACAGAAAATGCCGCTGGATGAGTTTGCCGGAATGTTCGGTTTAGCGCTTCCCGCCGTCTCTGAACCCGCAGCGCCGCAGGAAACTCAGCCGCAAGATGACGCGCCGCAAGACGTGGTGCCACCCGCCGCGCCGCAGCAATAAACGGCAAATAGCCCCTGCCCAGGGGCTATTTTCGGGTAATCAGCCGGGGAGAAATAATCTGGTTTCTCGCCGCGCCCTGTCCCTCTTCCATACGCCGTAAAATACACTCCGCGAGGCTTTGTCCCAGCTCCCGGGCGGGCGTCGTCACCCAGGTCAGCGGCAGATCGTCCAGCGCCTCCTCGGGTAACTCCGCAAAGGCCGCCAGCGCGACCCGCTGTTCAAAATAGCTTTCGACGCCAGCTTCGCCGCTCTGGCGCCCGGCGCGCATCAGCCCAAACCACGCCCCGGTGGCAATCACGCTGTTGTAGCACAGCACCGCGCTAATCGTTGGGTTTTGCCGCAGCAGCGCCGCCATCGCCTCTGCCGCCTGCTTCTGGCTCGACTCGCACTCCAGCACCCACTCGCTATGAAACGGCAGGCCATACTTCAGCAGGGTGGCGCAGTAGCCGCCTACCCGTTCGGCGCGCGTCAGGGACGAGCTCTGCCCCCCCAGCCAGGCAATGCGCTGATGGCCGCGGCGGATCAGGTGCTCGGTGACAATCTGCGCCGCCTGCATATTATCCGGGCGGATCAGGTCGACATCGTCGAGATAGCTGGCGCGGGAAGCAAACACCAGCGGCATTCCAGCTTGCGCCGCGCGATCGCGCAGCTCCGCTCCCTGGTCGATCGCCCCGGCAATCACCACGCCGTCGACCCCTTGCGCCACCAGGGTATCAAAACGCTGGAGCATTTTTTCACCGCTGTGCCCCCCCTGGGTGAGAAACACCATTCTGCCCTGCGACTCAAGCGCGTCGGTCAATCCGGCGGTCATCTCCGCGTAGAAAGGCTTCGATAAGTCGCTGACGATCAGGCCAATAACACCGCTCTGGCCGCCGCGCAGCGACGCCGCCTGGCGGTTGCGCACGAAGCCCAGCTGTTCAATGGCATGATTGACGCGCTCGCCGGTCGCCGACGAAATACGCCCCTTGCCGCTCAGCACCAGCGATACCGTACTGACCGACACGCCCGCCGCCTGGGCGACATCATTAATAGTGATTTTTTTCGCGATAGCCATAACTGCAGGCCGACTCCCTTTGGCTGTCGATAAAACGTTTTATCAAGATACTCTCTTTATAAACGTTATTATCGCCGGAATATGTGATTTTTATCGCACTAAAATTTGGTAAAACGTTTTATCTTTCCGTGGCGTTACATCCTACCGATAACTTAAAGAACCAGGATTCGTGTTATGACGGCGAAAACAGCAACCAAAATTACCCTGTGGGAGTTTTTCCAGCAGTTAGGGAAAACCTTCATGTTACCCGTGGCGTTGCTCTCCTTTTGCGGGATCATGCTGGGGATCGGCAGCTCTCTGAGCAGCCATGATGTCCTGACGCTCCTGCCGTGGCTGGACGTGCCGCTGCTGCAGGCCGTATTCATCTGGATGGGCAAAGTCGGCTCCTTCGCCTTCAGCTTTCTGCCGGTGATGTTCTGTATCGCCATTCCACTGGGTCTGGCGCGAGAAAACAAAGGCGTCGCCGCGTTTGCCGGTTTTGTCGGCTATGCCGTGATGAATCTGGCGGTTAACTTCTGGCTGACAGCCAAAGGCATTCTGCCGACCACCGATGCCGCCGTCCTCAAAGCGAACAACATCCAGAATATTATCGGCATTCAATCGATCGACACCGGGATCCTCGGCGCGGTGATCGCCGGGATCATCGTCTGGATGCTGCATGAGCGTTTTCACAATATCCGCCTGCCCGACGCGCTGGCCTTTTTTGGCGGCACCCGCTTTGTACCGATTATCACCACCGTGGTTCTCGGCCTGGTCGGTCTGGTCATTCCGCTGATCTGGCCCGTCTTCGCCATGGGGATTAATGCCCTCGGCCACGTCATCAATAGCGCGGGAGATTTCGGACCGATGATTTTCGGTACCGGAGAGCGCCTGCTGCTGCCTTTCGGCCTGCACCATATTCTGGTGGCGCTGATCCGCTTTACCGAGGCGGGTGGAACCATGGACGTTTGCGGCCATAGCGTCAGCGGCGCGCTGACGATTTTCCAGGCCCAGCTCAGTTGCCCAACCACCCACGGCTTCTCCGAAAGCGCGACCCGTTTCCTCTCGCAAGGCAAAATGCCGGCCTTCCTCGGCGGCCTGCCGGGAGCGGCGCTGGCGATGTACCACTGCGCTCGCCCGGAAAACCGCCATAAAATTAAGGGGCTGCTGATTTCCGGCGTTATCGCCTGCGTGGTAGGCGGCACGACCGAGCCGCTGGAATTTTTATTCCTGTTCGTCGCCCCGGTGCTGTACGTTATCCACGCGCTCCTCACCGGACTGGGCTTTACCATGATGGCCATTCTGGGCGTGACTATCGGCAACACCGACGGCAACGTTATCGACTTTGTGGTGTTCGGCATTCTGCACGGTCTGTCAACCAAGTGGTATCTGGTACCGGTGGTCGCGGCCATCTGGTTTGCGGTTTACTACGGTATCTTCCGTTTCGCTATCACCCGCTTTAACCTGAAAACCCCGGGACGCGATATTGAAACCAATAGTGCCTTCGAAAAGGCCGTCACCGGCGTGACCGGAAAATCAGGCTACAACGTCCCGGCGATTCTGGCGGCGCTCGGCGGCGCGGAAAATATCGTTTCGCTCGATAACTGCATCACCCGCCTGCGTCTGTCGGTTAACGACATGAGCAAAGTCGACAGCGCCGCGCTGAAAGCGAATCGCGCCATCGGCGTGGTGCAGCTCAATCAGCACAACCTGCAGGTAGTGATTGGCCCGCAGGTGCAGTCGGTGAAAGATGAAATGGCTGTCCTGATGAATACCGTCGAGGCATAGGCTCCGCCCCCTCCGAACAGGAGGGGGACATGATGAAGGAAGTGCAGATGTTTGATTTTTCAACGCCGGTCGACCGTCACGGCACCTGGTGCACCCAGTGGGATTACGTCGCCGACCGTTTTGGCGCGGCCGACCTGCTGCCCTTTACGATCTCCGACATGGATTTCGCCACCGCCCCCTGCATTATCGATGCCGTCAGCAAACGCCTGGCGCACGGCGTTTTTGGCTACAGCCGCTGGAAAAACGATGAATTCCTCGGCGCGGTGAGCCACTGGTTCGCCAGCCGTTTTCATAGCCCAATCGACCGCGAAGCAATTGTTTACGGGCCGTCGGTTATCTATATGGTGGCGGAGATGATTCGTCAGTGGTCGGCAGCGGGTGACGGTATTGTGGTACACACTCCGGCCTACGATGCCTTTTATAAAACCATTGAAGGCAACCAGCGGCGCGTCGCGGCGGTTCCGCTCTCCCTCGACAACCATCAGTGGCGCTGCGATATGGCGCAGCTGGAACGGGTACTGGCTCAGCCGCGTAATACCGTGCTGCTGCTGTGCAGTCCGCATAACCCCACCGGCAAGGTATGGACCCGCGAAGAGCTGGAAACCATGGCGCGGCTGTGCGAGAAGCACGGCGTAAAGGTAATTAGCGACGAGATCCACATGGACATGGTGTGGGACGAACATCAGCACACCCCGTGGTGCGAGGTGGCTCGCAGCCCCTGGGCGCTGTTCACCTCCGGATCGAAAAGTTTCAACATTCCGGCGTTTACTGGCGCATACGGGCTGATTGACGATCCCGCGGCGCGCGAAAGCTATCTGCACGCGCTTAAGGCCCGCGATGGCCTCTCTTCCCCTTCCGTACCGGCGCTGGTGGCGCATATCGCCGCCTATCGCGAGGGCGCCGCCTGGCTGGATGCCCTGCGCGGCTATCTGCAGGAGAATATGCGCTACATCGCGCGCGAACTGAATCAGGCGTTTCCCGAGCTAAACTGGCAGCCGCCGCAGGCGACTTACCTGGCGTGGATTGACCTGCGCCCGCTGGCGGTGGACGATCGCGCCCTGCAAAAAGCACTTATTGAGGAACAGAAGGTCGCCATTATGCCAGGGGACACCTACGGCGATGAGGGTAAGGGTTTTGTCCGCCTGAATGCCGGCTGCCCACGTGAAAAGCTGGAAAAAGGCGTGCAGGGATTAATTGCCGCCCTGGGCTCGCTGCGCTGATTGTTTTCGCTGGCCGCCAACGCGGTAGCGGCCTGTCTGCTACCGCTGACTCTCCGCTCACTCATCCGTCCTCCCGGCACAATAAAACGATATTTTGACGAGACTCAAAAAACGCTATTTCACAAAGGTGTATTTAAATGCCGTTTTTAATTCCCGTCAAAATATTCACCAGGAGGAAAAAATATGAACACCTACGATCGTAACCGTAACGCTATCGCTACCGGCAGCATGGTTATGGTGGCCGACAGCGGCGCGACGGGCGTCATCAAAGCCATCCACGCCGAGGGTAAAACGGCGGAGCAGCTCCGCCGGGCGGACTGCGTGGAAATAGACGGACATCAGGGGTTATATTGCCCGCTAAACCTTATTCGCCTGGGCTTTAATTAATCGCAATATCCGTCATCTAATAACTGACCGCGGATCCGCAGGCGTAAAAGGCCACCCAGGCGTGGCCTTTGATATTCTCTTTATCGTTCAATTTGATCCCATCGAGCGTTTTACGTTAATAAGCAGCGTATTATCGCCCCTCTTCTACCCGCTACGGGTAATATACCTTCTGAGTTCAGAGGCATCTACATGACATGGCAACAGTTCAAACAGGCGTGGCTGATTAAATTCTGGTCCCCCGTCCCCGCCGTTATCGCCGCGGGTATTCTCTCAACCTACTACTTCGGCATTACCGGCACCTTCTGGGCCGTCACCGGCGAATTCACCCGCTGGGGTGGGCAATTGCTGCAGCTCGTCGGCGTGCACAGCGAAGAGTGGGGCTACTATAAGCTCATTCATCTCGAGGGCACCCCGCTCACCCGTATCGACGGCATGATGATCATCGGCATGTTTGGCGGCTGTTTCGCCGCCGCGCTGTGGGCGAATAACGTCAAGCTGCGCTTCCCCCGCAGCCGGATCCGCATTCTGCAGGCCGTCGCCGGGGGAATCATCGCCGGTTTCGGCGCCCGTCTGGCGATGGGCTGCAATCTGGCCGCATTTTTTACCGGTATCCCACAGTTTTCCCTGCACGCCTGGTTCTTTGCCATCGCTACCGCTATCGGAACCTGGTTCGGCGCGCGCTTTACCTTACTGCCCATCTTCCGTATTCCGGTAAAAATGCAGAAAGTGTCCCAGGCCTCGCCGCTGACGCAAAAACCTGACCAGGCGCGGCGCCGGTTCCGTCTCGGCATGGTGGTCTTTTTCGCCATGATCGCCTGGGGCCTGCTCACCGCGGCCGATCGGCCGAAGCTCGGCCTGGCGCTGCTATTTGGCGTCGGATTTGGCCTGCTCATTGAGCGGGCGCAGATCTGCTTCACCTCCGCCTTTCGCGATATGTGGATCACCGGGCGTACCAATATGGCGAAGGCGATTATTTTCGGCATGGCCGCCAGCGCTATTGGGATCTTCAGCTACGTGCAGCTGGGTATGGAGCCGAAAATCATGTGGGCGGGGCCCAACGCGGTTATCGGCGGCCTGCTGTTTGGCTTTGGCATCGTCCTGGCGGGCGGCTGCGAAACCGGCTGGATGTACCGCGCGGTGGAAGGTCAGGTGCACTACTGGTGGGTCGGGCTGGGCAACGTTATCGGTTCAACGATCCTCGCCTACTACTGGGACGGGCTTTCTCCGGCGCTGGCCACAAGCTGGGATAAAATCAACCTGCTGGCGACCTTCGGGCCATTCGGCGGCCTGCTGGTGACCTATCTCCTGCTGCTGATCGCGCTGATTCTGGTGATTGGCTGGGAAAAACGGTTTTTCCGCCGCCAGTCTCTCGCCCCCTCGACCGTTAAGGAAACCGCATGAAAACTCTGGTCCCCGATTATCGCCTCGATATGGTTGGCGAACCCTGCCCCTATCCGGCCATCGCCACGCTCGAAGCCATGCCTTCGCTGAAGAAAGGCGAGATTCTGGAAGTGGTCAGCGACTGTCCGCAGTCGATTAACAACATCCCGCTGGATGCCAAAAACCACGGCTATACCGTGCTCGACATTCAGCAGGATGGGCCAACCATCCGCTATTTGATTCAAAAATAGCCAGAAAAAAGCCGGTAGTGGGCTACCGGCTGTCTTCCGCATCACATGCGCCAGCCCGCGCGTCACGGGCCTGAAAACGTCAACGATTACCAGCCCTTAACCGCATCGCCTTTGTAAAGCTGCTCTGCTGCCGCGGCCACCTCATCGCTCTGGTAGGCCTTCACCAGGTTTTTCACCTTTTCGCTGTCTTTATTTTCGATACGACTGGCGAAGATATTCACGTAAGGGGAATCTTTGCTTTCCACAAACAGGCCGTTGCGCGACGGCGACAGCCCGACCTGGCTTGAGAAGGTGGTATTGATAATCGCCATGGTTATCTGCTGGTCGTCCAGCGCGCGGGTGAGCTGCGGCGCTTCAATTTCGACGATTTTTAGCTTTTTCGGGTTGTTAATAATATCCAGCGAGGTGGGCAGCAGACCCACGCCGTCCTTCAGCGTAATCAGCCCCTGCTTTTGTAGCAGCAGCAGAGAGCGGCCGAGGTTAGTTGGATCGTTGGGGACCGCCACCTGCGCGCCATCGGGCAGCTGAGCAACCGACGTGATTTTCTTCGAATAGGCCGCTATCGGATAAACGAACGTGGTGCCAACCTGAACCAGCTTATAGCCGCGCTCCTGGATCTGTTTGTCCAGATAGGGCTTATGCTGGAAAGCGTTAGCATCAAGATCGCCATTGTTCAGCGCCTCGTTGGGCAGGACGAAATCATTAAACGTCACCACCTCAACGTCGAGATTGTACTTCTCTTTCGCCACTTTTTGCGCCACCGCCCAGACTTCCTGGTCAACGCCTGCGCTTATGCCCACTTTGATGTGGTTGGGGTCCTGCTCGCCAGGTTTGCAGGCGGCCAGCAGCAGCGAGCCTGCGACAACCAGCGGTACCGCGACTTTTTTTAACGTGAAGATCATATTCCCAGAGTCCTTTTTAAAATTGCCTGCCATTCATTGCAGGAAAACCAGCGCCTGAGACTATAGAAAATCTCGGGCGCGAAATTAAATACTGATTGTCTATGATTAATAGCGTTTTGCTATGAGCGATTTCGTCATTGCTCCCTTTGAGAGGGCAATCTTCCCTTCCCTCACCGTTTTTCCTTGTATTGTTCGGTAATTTTCTCCGCTTTTAACCATTTATCGTTCTGATGTACAATGACGCGCACTTTAACTAAAAAAAGAGTGCGACCATGATTGATTTAACTTTGCCATTAACCGACATCCATCGCCACCTTGATGGTAATATCCGGGCCCAAACCATTCTCGATCTTGGCCGCCAGTACAACCTCGCCCTTCCGGCAGACACCCTCGACACCTTACGTCCTCATGTACAGGTCACCCGCAATGAGCCTGACCTGGTCAGCTTCCTCGCTAAACTTGACTGGGGCGTAAAGGTGCTGGCCTCGCTGGAAGCCTGCCGCCGCGTCGCTTATGAAAACCTCGAAGATGCCGCTCGCAACGGCCTGCACTACGTTGAACTGCGTTTCTCTCCGCGCTATATGGCGATGACCCACCAGCTGCCGGTCGCGGGCGTGGTCGAAGCGGTGATCGCCGGCGTTAAAGAAGGCAGCCGCGACTTTAACGTTGAGGCCCGCCTGATCGGCATTCTGAGCCGCACCTTTGGCGAAGCGGCCTGCGAAGAGGAGCTTGCGGCCCTGCTCGCCCATCGCGATGGCATCACCGCCCTCGACCTCGCCGGGGATGAGCTCGGCTTCCCGGGAAATCTGTTTATGGATCACTTCAGCCGCGCGCGCGATGCGGGCTGGCGCATCACCGTACATGCGGGCGAAGCCGCTGGCCCGGAAAGCATCTGGCAGGCGATTCGCGAACTGGGCGCCGAGCGTATCGGCCACGGCGTGAAGGCGGTGCAGGATCCGGCGCTGATGGATTATCTCGCCGCGCAGCGAATCGGGATTGAGTCCTGCCTGACCTCTAATATTCAGACCAGCACCGTGCCATCCCTGGCCGAGCATCCGCTGAAAACATTCCTTGAACACGGCGTGCTGGCCTGCATCAATACCGACGACCCCGCCGTTCAGGGCGTCGATATTATCCATGAATACACCGTCGCCGCCCCGGCAGCCGGTTTAAGCCGCGAGCAAATTCGCCAGGCGCAGAGAAACGGTCTGGAGCTCGCCTTTTTAAGCGCCCAGGAGAAAGCGGCGCTGATCCAGCGCGTGCAGCAGGCTTGATGTTTCTCCCCCGTGCCAGCACGGGGGGAAGCTCAATCAGCGCCTGGCCAGCGCGTTTCGTCAGGTCGGCCTAATTCAGGCACAGCGTCGCCCGATGCCTGGCCGACTCCAGCCCAAGCTCAATCAGCTCCATAATCTGAATCGCCTGGCTTGCCGGAACCGGGTTAACGCCGATGCCATTAAGCGCATCGCGAATGGCGGCGTAATACGCTGGATAGTTGCCCGGTAGCGTCAGCCACGACTCCTCGGTGATTTCCTCGCCTTCGGCACGCGTCAGCAGCCCGTCGCGCATATCATACCCCCAATCCTCCTGCGGCAGGCGCTCACCGCTTTTCAGCCGTTCTTCCTGCGGATCAAGGCCGTATTTCACATAGCTTCCCCGCGAACCGTGGATGATAAAGCGCGCCGTTTCCGCCGCGGCCACCAGGGTTCCGTGCAGCACCACGCGACGCTGCGGCCAGGCCAACACCGCATGAAAATAGTCTGTGGACTGGGAGCCAGGCCGTAGCTGAGCCAGGTCGACCTGCATACTCACCGGCAGACCGAAGAGATTTACCACCTGGTCCAGCAGATGCGGGGCAAGATCGTACCAGATGCCGCTGCCCGGCCCACCTTGCTCGCGCCAGCGTTGCCGTACCTGCGGTCGATAGCGGTCGAAATGCGACTCAAAATAGCCGACTTCCCCTAACAGGCCTTCGTTAATCAGCGACTTCACCGTCAGAAAATCGCTGTCCCAGCGGCGGTTATGGAACACGGACAGCAGTCGCCCCTCGCTTTTGGCAATGGCCTCAAGCTCGCGAGCCTGTGACAGTGTCACGGTAAACGGTTTATCCACCACTACATGCTTGCCCGCTTCCAGCGCAGCTTTCGCCAGCGGGAAATGGGTATCATTGGACGTGGGGATCACCACCAGATCGATATCGGGGTCGCTAAAGAGCGCCTGCGGTGCGGTCACCACCTTCACCGCAGGCCAGTCGGCCAGCACTTTCGTTTCATCGCTGCTCGAGACCGCCGCCAGCGTCATCCCCGGCGTACCGCTGACCAGCGGCGCATGAAAGGTTTTGCTCGCATAGCCGTACCCGATTAAACCTACCCGGATAGGGTCACTCATTTTTCTGCCCCCTTAACGAAATGTCGCAGCCGCACTAACACCGCGATTCTGAACGCATCTTCGACGCGTTTGCCCCTGCACCGGTTGCTCAGCTTTACGCCATTTGCGCAGCTAAGATCATGTAACACTTGCGTTACTTCAGTCGTTGAGTACCATTTCAGTCTGGTTTCACCATTTGCCGTAGAGTTATGGAAAACGTTTTTAACCGTATTGTAGAACTTATTGGCTGGATTGTTTTGGGCGTTTCGGCCCTGCTTTTAGTTATCGCTCATCATATTGATAACTACCAGTCCCCGCCTGCCGTTGATGCTGTTCAGACGAAGCCGCTGTCGAAATAAACAGTGACCCGCTTCGCAACTATGCAACCGGTTTCTGAAACCGGTTGCATAGTTGCATACGCCTTTATTACACTCTCTTTATCAATCGATAAGGAGTTTCTTCATGTCCAAATTCCCGCAACACTTTTTATGGGGCGCCGCGACCGCGGCCTGGCAGGTTGAAGGCGGTCACGATGCCGACGGCAAAGGCCCTTCTATCTGGGATATTTATTCTCACCTTCCGGGCACCACCTATCAGGGGACGACCGGTGACGTCGCCGTTGACCACTACCATCGTTTTCGCGAAGACGTAGCGCTGATGGCGGAAATGGGTTTGCAAAGCTATCGCTTTTCTATTTCCTGGCCCCGCCTGCTGCCTGGCGGCCGCGGTGAAGTGAACGAGGCTGGCGTCCAATTTTACAGCGACCTGATTGACGAACTGCTGGCGCATAACATTGAACCGATGATTACCCTGTACCACTGGGATCTTCCCCAGGCGCTGCAGGATGAAGGCGGCTGGGAGGCGCGCAGTACCGCGGAAGCCTTCGCTGAGTACGCTCGCCTGTGCTATCAACGTTTTGGCTCCCGGGTCAAACTGTGGGCAACCTTTAACGAGACTATCGTCTTTATCGGCCACGGTTACATTAACGGCCTCCATCCTCCTGCGGTGCGCGATCCGGCGCGCGCCATTCAGGCCTGCCACCACGTCTTTATCGCCCATGCGCTGGCCGTGAAAGCGTTTCGTGAAATGGGCGTGGCGGGGGAGATAGGGTTTGTCAACGTGCTGCAGCCGCACACCGCATTAACCGACAGTGAGGAAGATAAACGGGCGACAGAGATGGCGGACGCCATCCATACCCACTGGCTCTACGATCCGGTATTAAAAGGCGGCTATCCCGCAGAGCTACTGCAGCAGACCCGGGCGCTGTGGGGGGTTCCGGTCTTTGAACCGGGAGACGACGCGCTGCTGCGTGACAACCGCTGTGACTTTATCGGCCTGAACTACTATCGCCGTGAAACCGTGTCGGCGCAGCCTCCTGAAGTACCAACCGGCGGCGAGCCGGGCGTGGATGGGCTCTTCTACTTCGTGCGCAACCCGCAAAGCACCTATACCGAATGGGGCTGGGAAATTTGGCCTCAGGGCTTAACCGACGGGATCATGATGATTAAAGCGCGCTACGGTGATATTCCGATCTACATCACCGAAAACGGCCTGGGGGCAATAGACCCGATTATCAATGGCGAAATCGTCGACGACCCGCGGATTGACTATCTCAGTAGCCATATTACCGCGCTGGAAAAAGCGCTGGAACAGGGCGCCGACGTGCGCGGCTACTACCCCTGGTCCTTTATTGATCTTTTGAGCTGGCTGAACGGTTATAAAAAACAATACGGATTCGTTTATGTCGATCACCAGCAAAATCTGGCGCGTAAACGGAAAAAGAGTTTTTTCTGGTATCAAAACGTTATTGCCAGCCGAGGCGAACAGCGTTAATCTTCTCTCCCAGGCGCCTTCCGGCGCCTGATTCAGTTATGGAATACTCTTAAATTTCTTTTTACCAGGCCGGAAACATCATCTGTTCTTGTCACCGGTATTTACAACCGAAATAATTGCATACAGTTTATCTTAGAAAGGAACTGCCGGTTGAGAACAGGTTTACTCAGTATGGGTATATTCAACTTAATTTATTCCGATTATAAAATGGATACGCAAATGACCGTTCAGGACTACTTATTAAAATTTCGTAAAATCAGTTCGCTGGAAAGTCTGGAAAAACTTTTTGATCACCTTAACTATTCCCTGACCGATAACGAAGAGATCGTCAACATGTATCGCGCGGCCGACCATCGCCGGGCGGAGCTGGTTTCTGGCGGCAAATTGTTCAACATCGGCGAAGTGCCCAAGTCCGTCTGGCGCTACGTGCAATAAAGACTGTCATCATTCACGCCAGTTGCTTATACTTCCGCCCTGCTTTTATTTATAACTGGCGTTGAATTCTGGAGTAATAATGTCTTCTGACTCTGTGGAACGTATTGGCGGATGGCTTCTGGCACCGCTGGCATGGCTCCTGGTAGCCTTGCTTAGCGCCTCATTGTCGCTGCTGTTTTTTGCTGATGCTCTGATGTCTTCCCAGACTTACGCATTGCTGAGCGCGATGAGCATCGAACATCTCGCCCTGTGGATCGCCTCCTTAGCCTTTGCGATCGCCATGTGGTACTACACGCTGTGGTTGACCATCGCCTTCTTTAAACGGCGGAAAGGGGTACCGAAGCACTACATTATCTGGCTGCTGATCACGCTTCTGCTGGCGGTAAAAGCCTTTGCCTTTTCCCCGATTTCCGACGCGCTCGCGCTGCGCCAGCTGCTCTTCCCTCTCCTCGCCGCAGCGCTGCTTGCGCCCTATTTCAGGCGCTCTCAACGGGTTAAGCGGACCTTTGTGAATCCGTAATAACCACACAGTTAACCTGTTGTCGCCGGTATCGATTTATTCGATAATAGACGGCTTTTTCTATTTCAGGTCGAATGATGGCTGATTATTTACTGCTCTTTGTTGGCACTGTTCTGGTTAACAACTTCGTGCTGGTGAAGTTTCTTGGACTGTGCCCGTTTATGGGGGTTTCCAAAAAGCTGGAAGCCGCTATGGGGATGGGGCTCGCCACCACGTTTGTGATGACGCTGGCCTCTATTTGCGCCTGGTTAATTGATACCTGGATCCTTATCCCGCTGGATCTGGTCTATTTACGTACGCTGGCCTTTATCCTGGTCATCGCCGTGGTGGTGCAGTTTACCGAAATGGTCGTGCGTAAAACCAGCCCGGCGCTGTATCGCCTGCTTGGCATCTTCCTGCCGCTGATCACCACCAACTGCGCGGTGCTCGGCGTGGCGCTGCTCAACATTAACCTTGGGCATAATTTCCTGCAATCGGCGCTGTACGGTTTTGCCGCCGCGGTCGGTTTTTCGCTGGTTATGGTGCTTTTCGCCTCCATTCGCGAGCGACTGGTGGTAGCGGATGTTCCCGCGCCGTTTCGCGGTAACGCGATTGCGCTGGTCACCGCAGGTTTAATGTCCCTTGCTTTTATGGGCTTTAGTGGTTTGGTGAAGTTGTAATGAACGCTGTCTGGATAGCCGTGGTCGCCATTAGCCTGCTGGGGCTAATTTTCGGCTTAATTCTGGGGTACGCCTCCCGCCGCTTTGCGGTGGAAGATGACCCGGTGGTGGAAAAAATTGATGCCCTGCTTCCGCAGAGCCAGTGCGGCCAGTGCGGCTATCCTGGCTGTCGTCCCTACGCTGAAGCGGTGGGGACCCAGGGCGAGAAAATCAACTGCTGCGCCCCCGGCGGCGAAGCGGTGATGCTGAAAATCGCCGAGCTATTGAACGTCGATCCGCAGCCGACAGACGGCGATGCGCAGGAAGCCGAACCGGTGCGAATGCTGGCGGTGATCGACGAGGCGAACTGCATCGGCTGCACAAAATGCATTCAGGCCTGTCCCGTCGATGCCATCGTCGGCGCCACGCGCGCCATGCATACGGTGATGAGCGATCTCTGTACCGGCTGTAATCTTTGCGTCGCGCCTTGTCCGACGCAATGTATTGAACTGCGCCCGGTGGCGCCGACGACAGAAACCTGGAAATGGGATCTTCAGACCATCCCGGTACGCATTATTCCCGTGGAACAACATGTTTAAGTTATTTTCCGCTTTTCGCAAAGATAAAGTCTGGGACTTCAACGGCGGCATCCATCCGCCAGAAATGAAAACCCAGTCCAACGGTACCCCGCTGCGTCAGGTTTCACTGCCGCAGCGTTTTGTCATTCCGCTAAAACAGCATATTGGCGCGGAAGGTGAACTCTGCGTTCAGCCGGGCGATCGCGTCCTGCGCGGCCAGCCGTTAACGCGCGGCTGGGGCAGAATGCTGCCGGTGCACGCCCCGACGTCCGGTACGGTGGCGGCCATTGCCCCCCACTCTACCGCCCACCCTTCCGCGCTGGCGGAAATGAGCGTCATTATTGATGCCGATGGCGAAGACCGCTGGATTGAACGCGATGGCTGGAACGATTACCAGAATAAATCCCGCGAAGCGCTGATTGAGCGTATTCACCAGTTTGGCGTGGCCGGACTGGGCGGCGCGGGTTTCCCGACCGGCACCAAGCTGCGCGGCGGCGGCGACAAAATCGACACACTCATTATCAACGCCGCCGAGTGCGAACCCTATATTACCGCCGACGACCGTCTGATGCAGGATTGCGCGGCGCAGATCGTCGAGGGTATTCGCATCCTTGCCCATATTCTGCAGCCAGCTCAGGTACTGATCGGCATCGAGGATAATAAACCGCAGGCGATTTCGATGCTGCGCGCGGTATTAGCCGACACGCACGGTATTTCCCTGCGCGTGATCCCCACGAAATATCCCTCCGGCGGCGCGAAACAGCTGACGCAGATCCTTACCGGCAAGCAGGTGCCTCACGGCGGACGCTCCTCTGACATCGGCGTGCTGATGCAGAACGTCGGCACCGCCTATGCGGTGAAACGCGCGGTAATCGACGGCGAGCCGCTGACCGAGCGCGTCGTCACCCTGACCGGGGAAGCGATCTCGCGTCCGGGCAACGTCTGGGCGCGCCTCGGCACTCCGGTCAGCCATCTGCTCAACGATGCCGGTTTCTGTCCGAGCGGCGATCCTATGGTAATTATGGGCGGGCCGCTGATGGGCTTCACCGTGCCGTGGCTCGACGTGCCGGTCGTGAAAATCACCAACTGCCTGCTGGCGCCGTCGGCGAGCGAAATGGGCGAGCCGGAAGAGGAAAAAGGCTGCATCCGCTGCAGCGCCTGCGCGGACGCCTGCCCGGCCGATCTTCTGCCGCAGCAGCTTTATTGGTTCAGCAAAGGCCAGCAGCACGACAAAGCCACCAGCCATAACCTGGCGGATTGCATTGAGTGCGGCGCCTGCGCCTGGGTCTGCCCAAGCAATATCCCGCTGGTGCAGTACTTCCGCCAGGAAAAAGCGGAGATTTACGCGCTTGCTCAGGAAGAGAAACGCGCGGCGGAGGCGAAATTACGCTTTGAGGCCCGTCAGGCGCGTCTTGAGCGCGATAAAGCCGCGCGTCTGGAACGGCATAAGCAGGCCGCGGTCCAGCCCGCGGCGAAAGATCAGGACGCGATTAACGCCGCCCTTGCCCGGGTACGGGAAAAGCAGCGTGACGCGGCGCAGCCAATTATCGTGCTCTCCGGCGCCAAACCGGATAACAGCGAAGCCATTGCCGCCCGCGAAGCCCGCAAGGCCGAGGCCCGGGCACGCAAAGCGCAGCAACAGGCACAAAGCAACGTCGCCGGGCCGTCATCCGACGCCGCCGTTGACCCGCGCAAGGCCGCCGTCGAGGCCGCCATCGCCCGAGCCAAAGCGCGCAAAGTCGAACAGCAGGCGGTTCCTGCGGAAGACGCCGCAGTAGAGCAGCCTGCCGCTGTTGACCCGCGCAAAGCCGCCGTCGAGGCCGCCATCGCCCGGGCCAAAGCGCGTAAAGCCCAACAGCAGGCCGCTCCGACGGAAGACGCCGCAGCGGAGCAGCCTGCCGCTGTTGACCCGCGCAAAGCCGCCGTTGAGGCCGCCATCGCCCGAGCCAAAGCGCGCAAAGTCGAACAGCAGGCGGTTCCTGCGGAAGACGCCGCAGCGGAGCAGCCCGCCGCCGTTGACCCGCGCAAGGCCGCCGTCGAGGCCGCCATCGCCCGGGCTAAAGCGCGTAAAGCAGAACAACAGCAACAAGCAGTTCCCCCGTCGGCAGCCAATGATGACGCCCGCAAAGCGGCAGTCGCTGAAGCAATCGCCCGCGTTCAGGCCCGGAAAGCATCCCGGCAGGCAGTTAACGAGGATTAAATGGTTTTCAGAATCGCAAGTTCCCCTTATACCCACAATCAGCGCCAGACTTCGCGGATTATGCTGCTGGTGCTGCTCGCCGCCGTGCCCGGCATCGCGGTTCAGACCTGGTTTTTCGGCTGGGGTACCGTGCTGCAAATTATCCTTGCCGCCATCACGGCGTGGGGAGCCGAAGCGGCCATCCTTAAACTGCGCAAACAAAATATTCCCGCGATCCTCGCCGATAACTCCGCGCTGCTGACCGGCCTGCTGCTGGCCATCAGTATTCCGCCTTTTGCTCCCTGGTGGATGGTGGTGCTGGGGACCGCGTTCGCGGTGATCATCGCTAAACAGCTCTACGGTGGTCTGGGTCATAATCCTTTTAACCCGGCGATGATCGGCTATGTCGTACTGCTCATCTCCTTCCCGGTCCAGATGACTTCGTGGCTCCCGCCGCATGAGATAGCCGCCAATGTTCCCGGATTTAGCGACGCGCTGCGGATGATTTTCACTGGCCATACGGCGAGCGGTGGAGACATGAACAGCCTGCGAATGGGCATTGACGGTATCAGCCAGGCCACGCCGCTGGATACCTTCAAAACCTCGCTTCATGCCGGTCACGCGGTTGAAGAGATTCTCCAGTATCCTGTCTACGGCGGCGCGCTCGCCGGCCTCGGCTGGCAGTGGGTTAACGTGGCGTATCTGGCGGGTGGTCTGTTCCTGTTATGGCAAAAAGCCATTCGCTGGCATATTCCGGTCAGTTTTCTGCTGAGCCTTGCCGTTTGCGCTACCCTCGGATGGCTGTTCTCCCCGGAAAGCCTCGCCTCGCCGCAAATTCATCTGCTGTCCGGCGCCACCATGCTGGGCGCATTCTTTATTCTGACGGATCCGGTAACCGCCTCCACCACCAATCGCGGACGCCTGATCTTCGGCGCGCTGGCGGGGTTACTGGTATGGCTAATTCGCAGCTTTGGCGGCTATCCGGATGGCGTGGCCTTTGCCGTTCTGCTGGCCAATATTACCGTTCCCTTGATCGATTACTATACGCGCCCGCGCGCGTACGGCCACCGCTGAGGACCCGAACATGTTACAAAGCATGCGTAAACACGGCATCACGCTGGCCCTCTTTGCGGCGGGGTCTACCGGGCTGACGGCCGCGATTAACGAGCTGACCAAAAGCACCATTGAAGACCAGGCTGCCCAGCAGCAAAAAGCCTTATTTGACCAGGTTATGCCGGCTAATCTTTATAACAACGACTTGCTGAAAAGCTGTTATCAAGTTACCGCCCCGGCGCTGGGAAAAGGCCAGCACAAGGTTTGGATCGCTCAGGATGGCGAAAAACCGGTGGCTGCGGTGATGGAAGCCACCGCTCCGGACGGCTATTCCGGGGCCATTCAGCTGCTGGTGGCCGCCGATTTTAAAGGTACCGTGCTGGGTACCCGCGTCACCGAACATCATGAGACGCCGGGGCTGGGCGATAAAATCGAACTCAGAATTTCCGACTGGATCACCCTCTTTGCCGGTAAAGTGATTCATGGACAAAACGACAGCCACTGGGCCGTGAAAAAAGACGGCGGCGACTTCGACCAGTTTACCGGGGCTACCATTACCCCGCGCGCGGTGGTCAATGCCGTCAAGCGCGCCGGCCTGTACGCACAAACGCTGCCCGCGCAGATTTCCGCATTCACTCCCTGTGGAGACTAAATCATGAGCGAAGTAAAAGACGTTATTGTTCAGGGGTTGTGGAAAAACAACTCCGCGCTGGTTCAGCTGC
Organism: Klebsiella sp. ME-303; assembly: GCF_007910085.1. Lineage (NCBI taxonomy): Bacteria > Pseudomonadati > Pseudomonadota > Gammaproteobacteria > Enterobacterales > Enterobacteriaceae > Klebsiella > Klebsiella sp. ME-303. The sequence continues at coordinate 291,281 of NZ_VOJB01000061.1, forward strand.
TGGGGATGTGTCCCCTACTCGCCGTGACCTCGACCGCCACCAACGCCCTTGGCCTTGGGCTGGCGACGACGCTGGTGCTCACCCTGACGAACCTGACCATTTCCAGCCTGCGCCGCTGGACGCCGGCGGAAATCCGTATTCCGATTTACGTCATGATCATCGCTTCGGTGGTGAGCGTCGTGCAGATGCTGATCAACGCCTACGCGTTCGGCCTCTATCAGTCTCTGGGGATCTTTATCCCGCTGATTGTCACCAACTGTATCGTGGTTGGGCGCGCTGAGGCCTTTGCCGCGAAAAAAGGCCCGGCGCTGTCGGCGCTGGATGGTTTTTCCATCGGTATGGGGGCAACCTGCGCGATGTTTGTGCTCGGCTCAATGCGGGAAATTCTCGGCAACGGTACCCTGTTTGACGGTGCCGATAGCCTGCTCGGCAGCTGGGCTAAAGTTCTGCGCATTGAAGTATTTCATACCGATACGCCGTTTCTGCTGGCGATGCTGCCGCCGGGGGCATTTATTGGCCTCGGCATGATGTTGGCGGTAAAATACCTTATCGATGAACGTAGCAAACAGCGCAAAGCTAAAGCGGTACAAGCCGATGTCGTTGCGCCGTCTGATGTGACGGGAAAAGCCTGGAATGAATAAGAGTAAACGCCTGGAGATCCTCACCAGGCTCAGGGATAACAACCCGCACCCCACCACGGAGCTGAATTTTCACTCGCCGTTTGAATTATTGATTGCCGTCCTGCTCTCGGCGCAGGCCACCGACGTCAGCGTCAACAAAGCGACGGCAAAACTCTACCCGGTCGCCAACACACCGGCGGCCATGCTGGCACTGGGCGTTGAGGGCGTGAAGTCGTATATCAAGACTATTGGCCTGTTTAACAGCAAAGCAGAAAACGTCATCAAGACCTGTCGTATCCTGCTTGAGCAGCACAATGGTGAAGTGCCGGAAGATCGGGCGGCCCTTGAGGCGCTTCCCGGCGTCGGCCGTAAAACCGCGAACGTGGTACTCAACACCGCCTTCGGCTGGCCGACAATCGCCGTCGATACGCATATCTTCCGCGTTTGCAATCGGACACAATTCGCGCCCGGTAAGAACGTTGAACAGGTTGAAGAAAAGCTGTTAAAGGTGGTTCCAGCGGAATTTAAAGTCGACTGCCATCACTGGTTAATCCTGCACGGCCGTTATACCTGTATTGCCCGCAAACCGCGCTGCGGCTCCTGCCTGATAGAAGACCTTTGCGAGTACAAAGAGAAGGTCGATCTCTGAACACGCATCGCGTCATTATCCATCAGGGTGATGACGCTGCTTTTCCCCCGCCTTCATCGACATTCACGCCATCATTTTCGCGCTGTTGCGGGTGATTATGCGGTTATATAATCATCGGCCAGCTTATTCATTTTTTTTAGAGGCAAAATTTCTATACATTTGTGATCGAGATCACCTGGTCAATTTATTGTTGATTTAATGTTAACGCTTTTGCGTGCAAACCTGCTGATTCAAATACCCTTAAGTTAAATACCAACACAATAACCCATCAATTTTTAGGATTACGGGCTATATCACTGGATGCAAGCGCATACAGCCGAACATATCGCCATTATGCGAAAAACTTCGGATTCCAGAAGATAAAAACTCCCCCTTTGGCTAAACCTTGAAATTTAACTCTGAATAACATTTGAGTAGGCGGTGTATTATGCCGCATGGAATATGTGTAACAGATTATTGCAAAGCTATTGCCTGAAGGGGCAGGATAGTGAACATTACCTGCCGTTTTCCCTCCAGAATAACTATAAAGGCGGCGGTCTGAGAAGATTGCGCCCCGAACACCCCCCGTTAATATGGGATGTAAAAAAAGAGGTATTTGTGTCGACTGCAAACAATAAACCAACAGAAAGCGTAAGTTTAAACGCTTTCAAACAACCACGTTCGTTCTATCTCATCTTCTCTATTGAGCTGTGGGAACGTTTTGGTTTCTACGGCCTGCAAGGGATCATGGCCGTTTACCTGGTTAAACAGCTGGGTATGTCAGAAGCGGACTCTATTACTCTGTTCTCCTCCTTTAGCGCGCTGGTCTACGGCCTGGTGGCGATTGGCGGCTGGCTGGGCGACAAGGTGCTTGGCACTAAGCGCGTCATCATGCTCGGCGCAATCGTTCTGGCTATCGGCTACGGCCTGGTAGCGTGGTCCGGGCACGATGCGAGCATCGTGTATATGGGTATGGCGACGATTGCCGTCGGTAACGGCCTGTTTAAGGCTAACCCCTCTTCCCTGCTCTCAACCTGCTATGAAAAGAACGACCCGCGTCTGGACGGTGCATTTACCATGTACTATATGTCCGTCAACATCGGTTCCTTCTTCTCTATGCTGGCCACGCCGTGGCTGGCGGCGAAGTTTGGCTGGAGCGTCGCTTTCGCCCTGAGCTTTGTCGGCCTGGTTATCACCATCGTCAATTTCGCTTTCTGCCAGCGCTGGGTTAAACAGTACGGCTCGAAGCCTGACTTCGCCCCGCTGCAGGTAGGTAAGCTGCTGGCGACTATCGTTGGCGTGGTGGTTCTCATCGCGATTGCAACTTGGCTGCTGCACAACCAGGGTATTGCACGTATGGCGCTGGGCGTGGTTGCGCTGGGCATCATCGTTATTTTCGCTAAAGAAGCTTTCGCGATGCAGGGCGCGGCCCGTCGTAAAATGATCGTCGCTTTCATCCTGATGCTGCAGGCGATTATCTTCTTCGTTCTGTATAGCCAGATGCCAACCTCCCTCAACTTCTTTGCGATTCGCAACGTTGAACACTCTCTGCTGGGCATCGCTTTCGAGCCTGAGCAGTACCAGGCGCTGAACCCTTTCTGGATCATTATCGGTAGCCCGATTCTGGCCGCCATTTATAACAAGATGGGCGATACCCTGCCGATGCCGATGAAGTTTGCTATTGGTATGGTCCTGTGCTCCGGCGCCTTCCTTGTCCTGCCGCTGGGCGCTAAGTTCGCCAGCGACGCGGGCATCGTAAACGTCAGCTGGCTGGTGATCAGCTACGGCCTGCAGAGTATCGGTGAACTGATGATTTCCGGTCTGGGTCTGGCAATGGTGGCACAGCTGGTTCCGCAGCGCCTGATGGGCTTCATTATGGGTAGCTGGTTCCTGACTACCGCTGGCGCCAACCTGATCGGCGGCTACGTGGCGAACATGATGGCGGTGCCGGATAACGTGACTGACCCGCTGATGTCGCTGGAAGTTTACGGTCGCGTGTTCCTGCATATCGGTGTCGCCACCGGCATTATCGCCATCCTGATGCTCATGACGGCGCCGAAGCTGAACCGTATGACCCAGGACGACGATAAAACGGCAAAAGCCAGCGATACCGCTACGGCTTAAGCTCCCCGGGAAAACCCATAAATTTAAACCGCTAACGCGCTGTTAGCGGTTTTTTTTTACCCCTGGGCGGACTAACATACAGGAAACCGCAGCCACGAGGAGTTACCGATGAAACTGTTCTACAAATCCGGCGCTTGTTCTCTTGCTTCGCATATCGCGCTACGCGAAAGCGGGCTGGACTTCACCCTGCAGGGCGTTGACGTGATGAAAAAACGTCTCGAAAACGGGGATGATTATCTGCAGATCAACCCGAAGGGTCAGGTACCGGCGCTGCTGCTGGACGATGATGTGCTGCTGACGGAAGGCGTGGCCATTATGCAATATATCGCCGATCGCGTGCCGGACCGCCAGCTGCTGGCGCCGGTGGGAAGCATTGCCCGCTATCAGACGCTGGAGTGGCTTAACTACGTGGCGACGGAGCTGCATAAAGGTTTTACCCCGCTGTTTCGCCCGGATACGCCGGAGGATTACAAACCTGTCGCTCGCGCGCTGCTGGACAAAAAAATGCAGTACGTGAACGAATGCCTGGAAGATAAAGAGTGGATTAACGGGCACCGTTTCACTATCGCCGATGGCTACCTGTTTACCGTGCTGCGCTGGGCGTACGCCGTGAAGCTGGATATGGAAGGCTATAGCAATATTGCAGCCTGGATGAAGCGCGTTGCCGCCCGGCCTGCGGTAGCCGCCGCCCTTGAGGCTGAAGGGCTGAAGTGAAGCCGATGCTTGCCCGACGCAGGTCGGGCAAGTTGTTCTCACACCTCTTAAAGCTGCGTAGCGCTGAAGTAGTGCTCCGGCTGCGCGATGCGATCCTGAGCCGCCACAACCTGTAGTTCATACTCCTGCATATTTTTTGTCGCCAGCATGATTTCATACACCGCGGCGGTCACGTGCTCCAGCGCATCGCGCAGTCCCGCGCCCTGCAGCAGCTTAACCAGCAGCAGCCCGCTGGTGACATCGCCGACGCCCACCGGCTGGCGCATGCCAAAATCCACCAGCGGACGGCTGATATGCCAGGCTTCCTGCGCGGTGACCAGCAGCATTTCAAAACGATCCATACTCAGCCCGGCCCGCGAAAGATGCTTCACCAGCACCACTTCCGGCCCCTGTGCAATCAGCTCGCGCGCGGCCAGCACCGCTTCGTTGACGTTCGCCACCGGATGCCCGCAGAGGATCTCCAGCTCAACCAGGTTTGGCGCAATAATATCGCTCGCCGGCAGCGCATAGCGTACATGAAACTCCGCGACGCCGGGCGCCACGATACAGCCCTTTTCAGGGTGCCCCATGACCGGATCGCAGAAATATTTCGCGGCCGGATTGGCGCTTTTCACCTGACGCACGATGCCAAGAATATGTTCGCCCTGTTCCGCCGATCCCAGGTATCCGCTTAATACCGCGTCACAGCGCTGAAGCTGGTTAATATCGGCAATCCCCTGAACAATTTCCGTCAGATGCGCTGGCGGCATCACGCAGCCGGTCCACTTCCCGTATTGGGTATGGTTGGAGAATTGTACGGTATTAAGCGGCCAGACGTTGGCGCCAAGGCGGCGCATCGGAAATTCAGCGGCGCTGTTGCCCGCATGGCCAAACACAACGTGGGACTGGATGGCGAGGATATTCTTCATCTTGATTACCTGAGAGCAAAAAATAAGGGGCGCGGTTTCCCACGCCCCTGCCTTTACGCAATTACTTCCAGCAGACCAGACAGTAATTTTTCTTACCGCGACGCAGTAAGGTGTAGCGACCAAAGAGACGGTCGGCATCAACAAATACGTATTCCGGGTCGGACTGTTTTTCGCCGTTGATGGTCACCGCATTGGATGCGATGGTTTTACGCGCCTGACCGCGGGACGGCTGCAGTTCAGAATCAACCAGCGCCTGCATCAGATCGGCGCCTTTATCCATTTCGATCATCGGCACGCCATCCTGCGCCAGCTGTTCGAAATCGGCTTCGCTCAAATCGCTCAGGTTACCGTTGAACAGGCTCTCGGTAATGCGTTTTGCCGCCACCAGACCTTCTTCACCGTGCACCAGGCGGGTCACCTGTTCGGCCAGCACATACTGGGCGCGCGGTGCTTTACCGCTGTTTTTGTCTTCTTCTTCCAGGGCATTGATGTCAGCCATGTCCATAAAAGTGAAGAACTTCAGGAAGCGATAAACGTCGGCATCCGCAGTGTTGATCCAGAACTGGTAGAACTTGTACGGACTGGTTTTCTTCGGATCCAGCCACACTGCGCCGCCTTCGGTTTTACCGAATTTCGTGCCGTCCGCCTTGGTGATCAGCGGAACGGTCAGGCCAAAGACCTGGTTCTGGTGCAGACGACGGGTCAGGTCGATACCGGAGGTAATGTTGCCCCACTGGTCAGAACCGCCGATTTGCAGCGCCACGCCGTGCAGCTTGTTCAGGCAGGCAAAGTCGTAACCCTGCAGCAGGTTGTAGGAGAACTCGGTAAAAGAGATGCCCTGGTCGTCGCGGTTCAGACGCTGCTTCACCGCTTCTTTGTTGATCATCTGGTTTACCGAGAAGTGCTTGCCGATATCACGCAGGAATGTCAGCACGTTCATGCTGCCAAACCAGTCGTAGTTGTTGGCGGCAATGGCAGAATTTTCACCGCAATCAAAGTCGAGGAAAGGCGCGACCTGTTTGCGAATTTTATCTACCCACTCCTGCACGGTATCTTCAGTGTTCAGTTTACGCTCCGCGGCTTTAAAGCTCGGGTCGCCAATCAGACCGGTCGCGCCGCCCACCAGGGCAACCGGTTTATGGCCGGCCATCTGGAAGCGTTTCAGGCATAACAATGGAACAAGATGCCCCAAATGCAAGCTGTCAGCGGTGGGATCGAAGCCGCAATAGAGCGCGATCGGGCCTTGCGCCAGTCGCTCTGCTAACGCTTCTTCGTCCGTCACCTGGGCTATCAGCCCCCGCTCCTGCAATTGTTTAATCAAGTTACTGCTTGCCATCAAATTCTCCATCTATAAAACGACTGCACCTCTGCCGGTACACGACTTTTCGCCAGACGCGAAAAAAATATCTACGCAAAATTATTCAAGCTGCGTCGCCGCGGCAAGCATGTGAAAGCCCGGGGAACTTACTCAGGTAAGCGACAGAGCCAGGCAGGCGCAGCTAACAATGATGCAGCTTGAAAAATGAAGCGTATAGAATAAAGCGCCGGGCCACGATGCACCAGCGCTTAACACAACATTTTTGCGTCCTTTATGGCGCCAGTCGGTCGATTTGCCAGCCGCCGTTTTGCCGCTGGTAGAGAAAACGATCGTGCAGACGATGCTCGCCGCCCTGCCAGAACTCCATCTGTTCGATACTGACGCGGAATCCGCCCCAGAAGCTCGGCAGCGGCACTTCGCCCTGCTGGAATTTTTGCTTAAGCTCCAGGAACTTACTCTCAAGGATGCCGCGCGCCGAGATACGGCTGGACTGCTGCGACACCCATGCGCCAATCTGACTATCGCGCGGACGGCTATGGAAATATTTCACCACTTCCAGCGTTGAAAGGCGTTCCGCTTTACCGATAACCATCACCTGACGTTCCAGCATATGCCATGGGAAAAGCAGGCTGATGCGGGGATTTTTTTCAATCTGATGGGCTTTGCGGCTGCCGAGGTTGGTATAGAACACCAGGCCTTTCTCATCGTAGTGCTTGAGCAACACGATGCGCTGGTAAGGCTGCGAGTTTTCATCGACGGTCGCGACAACCATCGCCGTTGGGTCAGCGAGCTTTGCGTCACAGGCCTGACGCAGCCAGCGCTCAAAGAGTGCCAGAGGTTCGGCGGGAAGATCGTGGCGGCGCAGGCCACCACGGGTATACTCACGGCGCAGGTGCGCGATTTGCTGCAATTCGTCGTTATCAGACATGGCAATTGAGAAAATAATCAAAGGGTAGCGTTATTGTGCGCCCCCATGGCTGAAATCTCAACGTTTGGCGGTTTGCAGCTGACAGTTTTCCAGCACGATACGGTCCCGTTTATAGACGGTGGCGCTATCGCCCTTCGACCAGAAGACGTAAACGCCATCGGTATAGCGCGCGCCAGAGGCGGAGAGCCCCTGCTGTAAATTGAGCTGCTGATTATCGTAAATAAAGCTGACCTGCTGGCGAGTATGATTGAGATGGACGGTCAACGGTTTCTGGTCACACTGATACTCGAGGGTGTCCGTATTCATCCGCTCGACAAACTGGTTGTAGTAGCTACAGCCCGCCAGCATAAAAGGTACAGCAAGAATAAGTATTTTTTTCATCAATTTGCCTTCGACTTTCCCGGTCCGGGAAGGCATAACGCCCTCCCTCAACGCTGTCCAGTTTACGAAGAAACCGGCGCGGGTGATTTCAGTTAACTCTGATTTTGCGGCGGATTGGCCGGAAAAATCGCGCCAAGCACGGAAGCTTGCGACGCGCCGGTCACGGAAGGGAGATTGCCGGGTAGTCCGGCAAGCGTCCGCCACGCCAGCCATGCGAAAGCCAGCGCCTCCATATCATCACCGCTGATCCCCGCCTCATCGGTCGTCGATACCTCGGTTCCCGGCAGCAGCGCCGCCAGACGGGCCATCAGAAGCGGATTGCGCGCCCCGCCGCCGCATACCAGCAGGCGTTCACATCCCCCGCTGAGCAGCACCTGTTCACTGATGCTGACGGCGGTCAGCTCCGCAAGGGTCGCCTGAACGTCCTGGGCGCGAAGCCCCGGATAACGCGCCAGATGCTGCGACAGCCAGCCGTAGTTAAAGTATTCACGACCGGTGCTCTTTGGCGCCGGCAGCGCAAACCACGGATCGCTTAGCATATCCTGCAGCAACGGCAGCACAATTTTACCCTCGCTGGCCCACTGCGCGTCTTTATCGAAGGGTTTACCACACTGACGCCAGACCCACGCATCCATCAGCATGTTGCCCGGGCCGGTGTCGTAGCCGCGCACCGGCAGACCTGGCGCCAGCAAAGAGAGGTTGGCGATCCCGCCAATATTGAGAACCATTCGACGCTCAACCGGGTGCGCCAGCAGCGCGTGGTGGAACGCCGGGACCAGCGGCGCGCCCTGCCCGCCGAGCGCCATATCGCGACGGCGAAAGTCCCCGACCACCGTCACGCCGGTATGCGCGGCAATCTGGTTATTGTCGCCAATCTGCAAAGTATGCGGCGCATCGCCTGCTGGCTCATGCCAGACCGTTTGGCCATGGCAGCCGATAGCGATGATGTCCGCCGCCTTGAGCTTTTCCCGAGCCATCAATGCCAGAACCGCATCGGCAAATAACCGTCCCAGGCGCGTATCGAGACGCCCCAGCTGCGAAAGAGTCAGCTGCTGCCCCTGGCAGATGGCCAGGATATCTTCTTTAATCGCGATTGGGATGGGATAGGTCAGGCTGGCCTGCTGGGCAACCAGATTTTCATTAATTGCTGCGAGAACAACATCAACACCATCAAGGCTGGTGCCGGACATAACGCCGATAAAGCGGCCTGATTTCATACGCTTTCCTTCATTCCATGACTCTCGTATATCCCCACACTCCATCATAAACGAGGGGGCAAAGCTACGCTGCTATAATACTTTTTAACAATACAAGCAGCGCTGCCGATTCTTAGGGTAAAGAACTTGTGTTTAGTTTAGGTTGAGACGACTCTGATTATTATTTTTTGTATAGTCGTTGCATCTGCTATGCCAGCAGACGCTTAAATGCCATATAATTGGCTACAAGGAAGTTCAACAGAACGCTTCTTGGTGAACAGGAGATTCATAAATGATTTTACGTGTTTTGGCTGTCTCGATGATTGGTTTTACGCTTGCAGGCTGCGTCAGCAGCAGCGGCCTGTCCGGCGATGTTTACTCCGCATCTGAAGCCAAACAGGTCCAGAGCGTGACCTACGGCACCATTGTGCATACCCGCGCGGTGCAGATTCAGGGCGGAGATGACAGCAACGCCATCGGCGCCATCGGCGGCGCGGTGCTCGGCGGCTTCCTCGGTAACACCATTGGCGGCGGCACGGGTCGCTCCCTGGCAACGGCGGCAGGCGCAGTCGCCGGCGGCGTAGCCGGTCAGGGCGTACAGGGCGCGATGAATAAAACTCAGGGCGTTGAGCTGGAAATCCGCAAAGATGACGGTAACACCATCATGGTAGTGCAAAAGCAAGGCAGCACGCCGTTCTCCGTCGGCCAGCGCGTAGCCATTGCCGGCAGCGGCAGCCAGGTGACGGTCTCCCCGCGCTAAATCTTCTCTCTGCGGCCCGGACGGGCCGCTTATTGATATAAAATACGTATTATTTCCTCAGTGTAAATAAATAATTCATATATATTTATATTTTTCTTTTATACATGCACTAATTTGCGCCCGCGCAATATT